>JAZFUU010000165.1:0-7276 GCA_036447375.1 Myxococcota bacterium | reverse complement strand
TGCTGATTCGAGACTGCCTGCAGCAGTTCGACTCTCTAGACGCGGGAATTGCCTGGTGCACGGAACGGCCGGTGGGAGGTCGTGCCACCCTGCTCCTGGCCGACTCTCACGGAGATCTGGCCGTTGTTGAACGGGATGGGGACGCACACCGGGTTCGGCGTCCTCTGGACGGGTTCTGGCGCGTCGTATCCAGCCGGGCAGCCCGGGAGGTCGGGGACCGGTTCGAGAGGTTCCTGACCAAGCCCGTGACGGCCCGGGGTCTCGCGCGTGCGATGGCGGAGGCGTCGAACGCGGACGGGGTGGTCGTCGATCCGAGGCAGCGGCGGCTCGGCTACGCCCGCGGGAAAGAGGTGGCCTGGGTCTCGGTCTAACGTCGGCCCGGGCGTCGCCGAGGGCGGCCCTTGCGGGGTCGGCGTTTTTCGCTGGGGGCCGATCTCGCAGCGGGGTCCGGTGTCGTGTTGCGGGGGGTGGTCTCCTTCACCGTGGTCTCGGGTCGATGCTCTCGCAGATAGGCGGCGCAGATCGCGGCGAGATCGCGCTTGCCTTCGGGGGTGGAGGTCAGGTTCTCGACCATCGGAACGAACCGGTCGACGCTCCAGGCGCGCTCCCGCTCGGGTACCTGTCGCACTTCGCGTTCGATCTTGACCATCAGGCGATCGCGAAGTCGATGCAGGATGTCGTCGTCCGTCGGGGCCTGGAGTTCGGCGATTTCGATGCGATTGACCTGCTGGAGATGACGGAAGTTCCCGATGTCGAGGCCCGATACCAGAGATATCGCCAAGCCGGCTTTGCCGGCGCGCCCCGTGCGACCGGTGCGGTGGATGTAGACCTCCGGCGCCTCGGGCGACGAGTAGCTGATGACGCAGCGCAGATCGCTGATGTCGATTCCGCGAGCAGCGACATCGGTGGCGACGAGGAAACGCAGAGTTCCCGCCTTGATACGCCCCATCGCCTCTTCGCGTGCGGCCTGGCTCAGATCTCCGGAGATCTGGTCCGCATCGAATCCGCGCCGCTGGAGGTACGAGGTCACATAGCGTACGTCGCTTTTGGTGTTGCAGAAGATGATCGCGCTCTCGGGATCCTGGTACTCCAGAATCCGGACCAATCCCGCTTCCTTTTCCTGGGCGCTGAGAACGGTGAAATAGTGCTCGATCTCCTGGGGAGCGACCTGTCCCTCAGAAAGTGACACGAACTCCGGATCGGTAAGGAAGGCCCGAGCCAGCGAGCGGACCCGCTCGGGAATCGTGGCCGAGAACAGGCAGGACTGGCGTTTGTTCGGCAGATACTTGTTGATCTCCCGCATGTCGGGCCAGAAACCGAGGGACAACAGCTCGTCCGCCTCGTCGATGACGACGGTGCGAACTTCATCGAAGCTCAACCGCCCCGAGCCCAGATGGTCCAGGATGCGGCCCGGGGTTCCCACCACCACGTGGGCGCCGGCCTCGATTCCCTCGAGCTGGGCCGTGTAGCCAACCCCGCCGTAGATGGGCACGGTGCGCAGGGACCTGTGTCGGCCCAGGGTCGCGATTTCTCCAGCCACCTGTTTTGCGAGTTCTCGGGTCGGACAAAGTACGAGGCCCTGGCAGCTCTTCGATTCGGGGTCGAGCGCGGACGCCATGGGAATGCCGAAGGCGCCGGTCTTGCCACTTCCCGTATGCGCCTGGACGATCAGGTCGACGCCCTGCTGCATCAGGGGAATGACTCTGGCCTGCACCGGCATCGGCTCGGTCCAGCCGAGCTCGCGAATGCTGCGCAAGACCTCGTCGGAAATATCCCCGAAGGATTCGGCTTCGTCACTCATGGATGAACGGATCACGCTATCACGCTCGGGGGCCGTACGCTTGCTACGCTGCGGCCATGGCGCACATCGACCGGGAAGAGGTGATACGGGTCGCCGCGCTGGCGCGCCTTTCCGTTTCCGCCGAGGAGGCCGATCGCCTCGCCCGGGATCTCGATCGGATACTCGAGTACGTCGAGACCCTCGACGCCGTGGACACGACGAACGTCGAGCCTATGTCTCACGTGATCCCGATCGAGACGCCGATGCGAGAAGACCTCGCGGTCGCCGCCATCGATCCGGAATTGGCACTGGCCAACGCTCCGGAGCGGCACGGCTTCGCCTTCGTGGTTCCCAAGGTTCTCGCGGACGAAGACCCGGGCTGACGTGACCGAGCACCCCGCGACACTGGAATCTCTGCGAGATGCCCTCGACGCGGGTGCGGTTTCCTCGCGAGAGCTGGTCGAGAAGAGCCTGGAACGGATCGCCGAGCTGGACTCCGGGCTTCGCGCTTTCGTCGGTCTGAGGAGGGAAGGGGCTCTCGCCGACGCCGATGCAGCGGATGCGCGACGGGCGCGGGGCGACGTCCGGTCGCCGCTGGACGGGATCCCCCTGGCCGTGAAGGACAACATGGTGCAGACGGGTGAATTGACCTGCTGCGGATCGCGGATTCTCGAGGGATTCGTCTCGCCCTACACGGCGACGGCGGTTGCCCGTCTGCAAGACGCCGGTTCGATTCTGATCGGTCGCACCAACATGGACGAGTTCGCCATGGGCTCGTCCACAGAGCACTCCGTGTTCGGCGCGACCCGAAACCCCTGGGATCGTGCGCGAACGCCCGGCGGTTCTTCCGGCGGCTCTGCGACCGCTGTGGCGGCGGGTCTGGTTTCCGGTGCCCTCGGCAGCGACACGGGCGGGTCGATTCGGCAGCCCGCGGGCTTCTGCGGGATCGCGGGACTCAAGCCCACTTACGGACGTGTTTCCCGCTGGGGACTGGTCGCCTTTGCCTCTTCCCTCGATCAGATCGGGGTGCTGGCACACACCGCCGTCGATTGTGCCCGGCTGCTCCAGGTGATCGCCGGACACGACTCTCGGGACTCGACCTCGCTCCCGGAGCCCGTGCCCCGATACGCCGAGGCCCTGGGCGGGGACGTGTCGGGATTGGTACTGGGTCTGCCGCGGGAGTACTTCGTCGAAGAAGGCGTGGATCCCGCGGTGCTGCAATCGGTCCGCGAGGCGATATCGGAGCTCGAGCGCGCGGGTGCCAAGGTGCGGGAAGTATCCCTTCCGCACACGAAGTACGCGGTGGCTACCTACTATCTGGTCGCCATGGCCGAGGCGTCGAGCAACCTCGCGCGCTACGACGGCGTCCGCTACGGGCGGCGGGCGGAGGAGTGCGTCGACCTCACGGATATGTACCGCCGCAGCCGGTCCGAGGGCTTTGGAGCGGAGGTCCAACGGCGCATCCTACTCGGAACCTACGTGCTCTCAGCCGGCTACTTCGACGCCTACTACCGCAAGGCCCAGCAGGTGCGAACACTGTTGCGGCGCGATTTCGAGGAGGCGTTCCGGGGCTGCGACGCGATCGCGACGCCGACGAGCCCGGAAACCGCCTTCCGGCTGGGCGAGAAGACCGACGACCCGCTTCGAATGTATCTGTCCGACATCTACACCGTTTCCGCCAACCTGGCGGGTATTCCCGGAATCTCCATTCCCTGTGGATTCGTCCGTGGACTGCCCGTGGGTCTGCAGCTCCTGGGTCGCGCGCTCGACGAATCGACTCTGCTCCGCATCGCCGACGCCTTCCAGCGCCGGTCGGACCACCACACCCGATTTCCGACCCAGGCGTCATGAGCGAACTTCAGCCGCCCTACGAGGTGGTGATCGGTCTCGAGGTGCACGTCCAGTTGCGCACCGAGAGCAAGCTGTTCAGCCCGGCTCCCGTGCGCTACGGGGAGGCGCCCAACCACAGCGTTCACCCCATCTGCTTGGCGCTCCCCGGAGTGCTACCGGTGCTGAACCGAAGCGCGGTGGACATGGCGATTCGAACGGCCCTCGCCACGCACTGCAAGGTACACACGCGCTCGGTCTTTGCGCGCAAGAACTACTTCTATCCGGATCTGCCCAAGGGCTATCAGATTTCCCAGTACGAGGATCCGATCGCAACGGGGGGCTGGCTCGAGATCCGCGTAGAAGACGGCGCCGGTGGGCACGCGATCCGCCGCATCGGACTCACGCGAATCCATATGGAGGAAGACGCCGGAAAATCGATCCACGACGACGTGATTACCGGCCGTGATTTCACCCACGTGGACCTGAATCGATCGGGTGTTCCCCTGCTTGAAATCGTATCGGAACCCGATCTGCGTTCTCCCGCGGAAGCGGGTGTCTATCTCCGGAGCCTGCGTTCCATCCTGCGCTACCTCGAGGTCTCGGACGCCGACATGGAGAAGGGCCATTTTCGCTGTGATGCGAACCTCTCGCTGCGCCGGAGCGGAGAGACCCAGCTCGGGACTCGGACCGAGCTCAAGAACCTCAACTCGTTCCGGTTCGTCGAGGACGCGCTGGCGGCGGAAATCGAGCGGCAGTCGCTGATCCTCGACGCAGGCGGTGAGGTCCAGCAGGCCACCATGGGCTATGACGCGGCGTCCCACCGCACCCGGATACAGCGACTGAAAGAGGACGCTGACGACTACCGCTACTTTCCCGATCCCGATCTTGTTCCCCTGGTCCTGTCGGAGCAGCAGATCGATCGAATCCGCGGCGAGCTGCCAGAACTCGCGGATGCGAAGTGCGAACGATTTCAAACGCAGTACTCCCTCTCCGCCTACGATGCCGGCCAGCTGACGGCGAGTCGGTCGCTGGCGGACTTCTTCGAGGCCGCCGCCGCCGTCCACGGCGAGGCCAAGCCGGTGGCGAACTGGTTGCTGCGCGACGTGCTCCAGGCACTGCGGGAAAGGGACCGCGAGATCGAGAGCGCGGCCATCACCCCTGAAGCCCTGGCCCGCCTGATTCGACTGGTCGAAACCGGCAAGACCACATCGGGAAGCGCTCGCGGGCTGATCGCCGACCTGGTCGAATCGGGTGGCGATCCGGAGGCGATGGTACGAGAGCGGGGTCTCGAAGCTGTATCCGACATCCGCGTTCTGGAGACGGCTGTCGACGAGGTCCTCGAAGCCCACGGCGAGGCCGTCGCGGACTACCGCGAGGGAGAAACCAAGCTCCTCAACTTTCTGATGGGTCAGGTGATGCGGCGTACCCAGGGGAAGGCCGACCCCGGCGCGGTCCGGGAGCTGCTGGTGCGCAAACTTCGGGACGCGTCTTCCTAGCCCGCATTATTCATGAAACCCTCTGCTGCGGACACGGAGTGCACCCCATCTTCGCGACCTGCTCGCTCCGGTCACCTCGACGTAGCTCTGCTACGCCTTCGGCCCCCTCCACTCCGCGGGTCCCGAATCTGCGGCACACTCCGTGCCCTCGCGACGAGGGATCATGAATAAAGCGGGCCAGCCCGGCCCGTCCTGCCGAAAGGGGTCGGGGCGGGGCCGGCGGATGCCCGGCACGATGCTCTGCGTCGACAGCGATCGCCGTCTCTGCGAGTGTTCTGAGGCGCTGCCCGCCTGCGAGTGTTCCGAGGGCTTGTTCTCTCGATCGAGCGGTAGCGAGGTGGTGGTACACGATGAGTTCTGATCCGAGTTCGAAGGCAATCCGCGGCGAAGCGGTTTGGCTGGACGGCCGAATGGTGGATTGGTCCGATGCGACGGTCCCCATTCTCACGCACACGCTTCACTACGGCCTCGGGGTTTTCGAAGGCATTCGCTGCTACCGCACCAGCGACGAGCGCTCGGCTGTGTTTCGGCTGGGAGATCACATTCGCCGGCTGTTCGATTCGGCCCGAATCAACCTGCTGGAGATTCCCTTCTCCCGACAGGAGATCGAGTCGGCGTGTCTCGAAACGCTCCGGCGCAACGGGCTCGACCAGGGCTACATCCGACCCATCGTCTTCGTCGGCGACGGCGAAATGGGCCTCAATCCCGGCGAGAATCCGATCCGCGTCGCGGTGATTGCATGGCCCTGGGGCAAGTACCTCGGCGAAGAAGGGCTCGAGCGAGGGATTCGCGCGAAGGTATCGACCTTTGTTCGACACCACGTCAATTCGAAGATGAGCAAAGGCAAGACCTGCGGCGACTACGTCAATTCGATCCTCGCCAAGCGAGAAGCTCTGCTCGACGGCTACGACGAGGCGATCATGCTCGACGTGGACGGGCTGGTCTCCGAGGCGACCGGCGAGAACGTCTTTCTCGTTAGAGATGGAACGCTCTGCACTCCGCCGTTGCACACGATCCTCGACGGACTCACCCGTTCCACGGTGATCGAGTGCGCGCGGGACAAAGGCATCCAGGTCGTGGAGCGGCCGATCACACGGGATGAGCTGTACGTCGCCGACGAACTCTTCCTGACGGGAACGGCGGCTGAGGTGACCCCGGTTCGCGAAGTGGACCGCCGCGTCGTCGGCGACGGTGCCCGGGGACCGCTGACGAAGCTTCTCCAGAGCACATACTTCCAGGTGGTGGCGGGGCGCGAGAGCAAGTACGAGCGCTGGCTCACCTATCTCTAGACCGGCTAGTGCAAAGCGCGGTCACGAACGTAGAGACCGCCGCGGAATTCGTCGAAGAACCGGTCCAGCAGGGGGTGGCGAATGCGCTCACGGGACGTGTCCTCTGCGAGGTTTCGCTCCGCCACGTAGGTCATGTGATCCGAACCGTCGACGAGTACGTGGTACCAGGGGGCATCCTTCGGCGGTCGGCTCTGGGCCATCGTCTGGTACCAGACCTCGGTCCCCTCGAAGCGGGCATCGACGTCGACGATAACGCCCCGGTAGCCAAATCGAAGATGCTGGATGAGATACCCCACACCGAACTTCGCCTCGGCCATTCACCGTGGAGGGTACTCCAGCACAGGACCGCGGAAGGGGCCGCGGCGCAGGGGACGGGGATTTGATATTGTATCACTTTGTGATACAATGCGTCCGATGAGCGAGGGCGACTCCAGGGGATCTGAGGACGGTCGAAGTGGCCGGACTCGCCAGCGGAAGGAACGGGTGCTTCACACACGCGTCTCCGACGCCCTCGCGGAGGATATCCGTCGCATGGCAGAAGATCTGCGCGTCCCGGCCTCGAATCTCGTGCGCAATGTGCTCGAAGAGGCCTTCAGCATGGTGGAAGCGGTCACCGAGAACGTCGGAGAACTGATCGAGGACGTGGTGGATGAGGCGGATCGAGCCCGGGAACGGATACGCCGGAGCCGGCCCGGCCGACGCAGGGAACGGCCCCGACCCGACGCTGCGACCCGCCCTGAGCGTGGGGAGTTCCCCGACGTGATCGGCTGGCAGCCCGTGGTTCTCAACCAACCCCGAGATTGCGCCGACTGCGAGGAGGCCCTGGAGCGGGGCCAGCAGGCCTATTTCGGCCTGACGGGTGCGACGGCTGCCGGGCAGGC
>JAZFUU010000164.1:0-16929 GCA_036447375.1 Myxococcota bacterium | reverse complement strand
ACTCCGGAAGCATCAACGGAGTGGCCCTGAGCCTGGTGGGCGCCATCGTCTGGGGTGTCGGGCTCGCATGGTTCTACAATCGCGAAATTCTCCGGGGCACCGTCGGGAGGCTCTACTCGACTCCCGTTTTCGCGCTGGCGCTGATCATCGCTTGCTTCATGTGGGTCGATGGGGCCGGGTGGGCTCTCGATTGGCCCGGCTGGCTGCTGCCCTTTCTGCCGGCGCTCGGGTTCTGGCTGTTGGTGGCGTTGCTCGATCGAACCGGCCTGATTCGCGAGCTTCGCTATTTGCGCCAGCAGTTTCGCGCCGGCGGAAACCCGCCGAAAGGAGCCGCGGATGCGCCGTAGGCTCGCCGTGCGGGTCCAAGGCCGAAGGCCGCGGAAGTCGATTGGACGGGCCCGCCGATAGCCCTCGCGGGGGCCCGCTTCAGCGGGCCCGGAGCGCTTCCGCCAGAACGGGCACGATTTCTCGCACCCGGTCGAGCTCGGAGTATCCCGATCGCTCGCAACGACGGCGTCCGGCCTCCGCGATGCGCCGGCGCTCCTCCGGGTTCGCCAGATAGTGCCGGCATTTCGCGAGAAGCTCCTCCTTGGAACCGAAGAACTCCGCCTCCACGCCTTCTTCGAAGAGCGCAGTGACGACGTCATTTCGCTCGTGCAGCATGAACGCACCGAGGGCGGGGATCTGGAAGGTTCGCGTGGCCGTGTGGCTGCGGTTGTGGCTTGAGACGATGCCGAGGTTGATGTCGAAAGACAGGGCGGTGCGGGCGTACTCTGGCCCCCAGACCGTCTGATTCTGACAGGCGCTGCCCAGCTCGGCCCTCGCGTGTGCTTTCGCCCAGTTGTGACCGAAGATCTTGAGCTCCACCCCGCCTCGAAGCAGGTGGAGCAAGAGGTCCTCGGTGGCGGGTTCCCAGTGGCCGATGAACCCCACCGGAGCACCGATTCTCCCCCGCTCCGCGTCCGCCAGGTCGGCCGGGGGCATCATCGCGGGGCTGGCGGCCAGCTCCATGTGGCAGACCCGGGGGAACCCCGCTTCGCGAAGTTCTCGCACATTGTGGAGATTCGAGGTGATGAGCACGTCGTACATGCGCATGGCTCGGCTGAGGTAGCGCCAGTGGAGGCGGAGGGCGGGGCGGAGACCCCGGGAATCGTCCGTATTGTGGTGGACGAGTAGCGGAGAGAAATCACGGCGCAGGGACCGCAATGTCTCCGGGAAGACATAGACACCCTTCTCGATCCAAATCAGCTCGGGGCGAAAGCGGCGGGCCCGGTCCAGGATCTCGCGATTGAACGCGAAAACCGGAGCGGTTCGCAGGCTGTAGAAACTGAGTCGCTGGAGTGTCGGGGAAAGGTTCTTCAGGAATTCATTTCGATCGACGGCCTCCAGCGGGAACCCGAGTTCGAGGAAGGCGTCCCTTCGCGCAATCGTCGTCTGAAAGGGTTCGATCTCCCCGACGAAGAGGATGCGGAACGATTCCATCGGGAGCTCTCCTGGAGGGGTCGTGGGGCGCCCCGACCGAAAAGGCCGGACCCTAGCGCACCTTACTTGAACTTCGGCCGATTGCGACCGACAATGGGATCGGGGGAGGGTCCTAGCATGGGTGGAATTCGGGGGACCGCGTGGCTCGCGGCGGGACTTTGGGTCGGGTTGAGCGCCGGAGGCGCCTCGGCGGTTGGGATCGACTCCCAGGGGCCGAGTCTCGCCTACCTGGATCCGGGAGCGGGGAGCTTCATCCTCCAGGCCCTCGTGGCCACCATCGCCGGTGCCATCGTCGCCATCAACGCGTATTGGACCCGGATCAAACGATTCCTGGGCCTGTCCGAGAAAGGCGAAGGAGACGCGACTTCCGCCAGCGGCTCCGATGATCCCGGTTCCACCTGATTCCACGGCTGACCTTCCCGGGTGATCGCGGCACTCGGCGGGTCGCGTCGAGCTATCCTCCGACTCCATGTGCGGCATCTCGGGCCTTCTCGTCTACGCTGACGCCGAGCCGGTCGGCGAGCGCGAACTGCGAGTTCTGCGCGACGCACAGCAGCACCGCGGCCCGGATGACGAGGGCCTCTGGATCTCCGAAGACCGTCGGACCGGCCTCGGTCACAATCGGCTTTCGATTGTCGACCTGTCGCCTCGAGGTCGTCAGCCCATGACGACGGCGGACGAGCGATTCCGATTGGTCTACAACGGAGAGATCTACAATTTCCGTGCACTGCGCAGCGAGCTCGAGGAGTGCGGCCATCGATTCGAGTCGGATTGCGACAGCGAGGTACTGCTCCACGGCTACCGGGAGTGGGGTCTGGCGCTGCTCGACAGGCTTCGCGGCATGTTTGCCTTCGCTCTTCACGACGCCGAGAGGGGCGAAACCCTGCTCGCCCGGGATCCGCTGGGTATCAAGCCCCTGTACCTGAGCGAGTACGCCGGACGTCTGGCGTTCGCCTCGGAGGTGCAGGCTCTGCGGCGGATCGTCCCCGACCGTGGCATCGATCCCGAAGGCCTGGCGACCTATCTGCTGTGGGGCTCGATCGGTGCTCCGCGCACCCTGTATCGCTCGATCCGTGCGCTCGAGCCGGGCACCTGGATGCGGATCGGGGGGGACGGGATCGCCGGGCCCTCGTCCTACTATCGACTGGAAGAGGAATTCGGGCACGCTGAGGGGATGGACGCGGTCGAGGCCGCGGAGTCTCTGCGCTCGGCCCTCGTCGACTCCGTACGTCACCACATGATCGCCGACGTGAAGGTCGGCGCCTTCCTCTCAGGGGGGGTCGACTCCTCGGCACTGGTGGGCCTGATGGCCGAGGTGCACGACGCGCCCATCTGCACCGTGACCCTCGCCTTCGACGACCCCGCACTCGACGAATCGGATCTCGCCAGACGCGCGGCAGATCTCTACGGCAGTGAGCACCACGAAATCCAGATCGGAACCGAAGAGGTGCGCGATCGGATGGGAGACGCCGTGCGGGCCCTGGACCAGCCATCGGTGGATGGTGTGAATACCTACTTCGTGTCCGAGGCTGCCGCCCGAGCCGGTCTCAAGGTCGCCGTGTCGGGGGTAGGGGGGGATGAGCTGTTCGGCGGCTATCGCAGCTTCCATCGCGTGCCGCGGATTCTCCGCACCCACGCTGCGGCCACGGCGATACCAGGCGGAGGCAGAGCCCTGTCGGCGGCTGCGGGACTTCTGCAGCGCCTGCCGCGGACGCGCACGCGGGCCGCGCTGGTCCGGGCGCTGGAGTTCGGAGGCGACGTCGCCGGCGCCTACTACAGCGAACGGGGCCTCTTCTCGCCCGCCGAGGTGCGCGAGTTGCTGGCCCCCGAGGTGGTGGAGGCGGTGGAGGTCTGTGATCCCCGAATGGAACTGAATGCCCGGGTTTGCCCCGATTCGCTTCCCGAGTCGGAGCGCGTATCTGCACTCGAGATGCGCCAATATCTCCAGGTCCAGCTTCTGCGCGACACGGATGCCGTTGCCATGCGCCACTCGCTCGAGGTGCGCACGCCGCTCGTGGACCGGGATCTGCTCAGCGCCGTGGCTCGGGTGCCCGCTTCGCTGCGCCGGGCGGGCCCTTCCAAGCTCCATCTGCGTCAGGCGCCACGGCCACCGATTCCCGAAGCGCTCTGGCGGCGCAGGAAGCAGGGGTTCACGCTTCCATTCGATGACTGGCTTCGGGGAGGAGAGATTTCAACGACGCTGCCGAAGCACGAGTGGTTGAGGCCCGAGGGCGTGCGACGAGTGGCGCAGGACTTCGAGCGGGGCCGGGTTCACTGGTCGAGGCTCTGGGCTCTGCTCGTGCTGCGGGAATTCCTGAACTAGGCAGCCAGCTCGGATACAGAATCAGCCGGCCGGCAATAGCGGAAGCGTTTCGTATACCTATACTTATCTGACTATGAGTACGATCGGCATCATCGGATACGGCTACGTCGGCTCCGCCATCGCCTATGGCTTTCGCGGCTGGGACATCGAACAGAAGCGAGAGCCCAAGCACGAAATCCGAATCTACGACAAGTACAAAGACAGCGATCCTCTGGAGCAGCTGCTGGAGGAGAGCGAGTACGTCTTCGTATGTCTACCCACTCCCTTCGAAGAGAACGAGTTGCGCATCGATCAATCGATCATCGACCAGATGGTCGCGGAGATCGCGCCCCAGCTGCAGGGCCGGGGGATCGTCGTAGTCATCAAATCCACCGTTGTTCCGGGAACGACGCGCGGCTACAACGAATCGTTCTCCGGGGTTCCCTTCGCGTTCAATCCGGAATTTCTGACCGAGGCGAACTACCTCCAGGATTTCGTCCACGCGGACCGGGTCGTCATTGGCGCGGATAACGACTGGACCGCCCAGAGGTTGATCGATCTCTATCGGACCTGTTTTTCGTCCACGGCCATCCTCAAGCTCTCCAGCACCGCCGCGGAAATCGTGAAATATCAATGCAACGTCACTCTCGCCACCCGCGTCGCCGTGGCCAACGTTTTCTACGATCTGTGCCAGGCCGAAGGCGTGAATTACGAAGACGTCAAGCGTGCGGTCGCACTGGACCCGCGCATCGGTGATAGTCACCTTTCCGTCACTTCGGAACGCGGCTTCGGGGGGAAATGTTTTCCCAAGGATCTCGGCTCGATCATCGGCCGCTGTCGCGAACTCGGCGTCGACGCCAAGCTCTTGGACGAGGTGTTCGAGTACAACCTGAGGATCCGGTCCGTGCGGGACTGGCAGGAAATCGCGGGGGCCTCGGTGGGAGGTCGCCAGTACGCGAGTGAGAGCGGCGGCTGAACCGCCCCCCGACTTAGAAGTCGCCACTTCACCCTGACGCTGACCCGTCGGGACGAGCTGACGCCCCCCCCCCACTGATTCAATGCCTCCCCCGTTCAGGGTTGGTCGCGGTCGCCGCGCCCGCGCGGTGTTCCGGGACCGAGGAGCAGGGCCGGGTGCGAGGAGTGGGTCCGGGAGAGAGATGCAACAGCTAGCGGTGAAGATCGGGATCCGGATGCTGGTGCTGGCGCTGCTACCGTGCCTGGTCGCTGCTTCGCCACCCGAAGCATCCTCCCCGGCGGTACGCAGGCCCGCGATCCTGTTCTGCGCACCGTCACCGGACCCGGTGAACATGGCCTGGGTCGATCTTTCGTACCTCTCGGAGCTGAGGCGATCAGGGTTCGACGTCGACTTCACTCGGGGCCTGGGGGAGCTGACCTGGGAGCGTATTCGCCAATACAACGTGCTCGTGGTTTTCCGGACTCCGGATGCCAACGCGGTGCAGCGCGGCGCGCCCAGCTCCCCGGCTCGGGTCGAGGCATTCCGGGACCTGATGGAGCGTTTTCTGGCCGGTGGCGGCGGGATCCTGCTGATGCCGCGCGAGGGGAACTACATCAAGCAGTCTCTCGTCGACCTCACCGAACCCTGGGGAGCGCGCCTGCCGGTGGAGCGAATCGTCGAGGAAGATCCGAAAAATCTCGCGACGATGACGCGCATCCCAGACGTTCCGGTGGCATACACCGAGCAGATCTCCGCGTCGCCGATCACTCGGGGCGTGCGGGGAATCTGGTTTCCGATCAAGCCGATTCATCACGGGCACATGACGGGTCCCATCGAGGTCGACGAGAACTGGCAGGTTGCGGTGCGCGGATCGATCAGCTCCCGGTCCCTGGCAAGCGACCTCTCCAAGCAGGTCAACCCGCCGCCGCTGGCCGAACCCTTCCAGCGACCGGAAGGCGTGGAGCGGCCCCCCTGGGTCGCGCTTCGTTCCCGAAAAAGCGGCCGGATCGTGCTGATCAACCAATGGAATCAATTCTCCTTCGGTGCGGGGACGAAGTGGTTGTACGACCGCGAGATCCTGAGCCGGGGGTTCGAAGGGCGACCCAGCGACTTCGGTCGTCTGCTCGCGAACGCGTTTCAGTGGCTGGCACAACCGTCGCTGGATTCGGGAGACCTCGGCGGCTACCGGATGCCGCCGGACCGCCTGACGCCCCCCAACCGCCGGCTGGGAGCGCGGAAAGATTTCGATGCGCCGATTCGGCGCGCAGCCCACGACCGCTCCAGAGCGAGCTGGAAGCTCTATCGCGGTCTGTTCGGGGCCCGGACCGCCTACAGCTCCGGAACCGGCAGCGTGCGCGACTACGCCGTCGCGGCCCGGGAGGTGGGTCTCGATTTCCTCGTGTTCTTCGAGGATTTCGACCGCCTCACCCAGGCGGAGTTCGAGCAGCTGCGCATCGATTGCGCGACGGAGTCTGACGAGACTCTCGAGTTGATTCCCGGCTTTTCGATCGTCTCGAACATCGGGAACCGGGTCTTCCACTTTGGACCCGAAGCGGACTGGCTGCCGCCCGATGTCTTGACGGGTTCCGAGAAGTCGATTCTCTATCTGCAGGAACAGGGCGCTGACGGAAACTTCACCGGCCGTATGACCCGCTATCACCGCTGGGTGCTCAAGTTCTACGGAAACTGGAAGCGCGGCGGCAACGTCGGCTATTACGACTTCGCCGGAAGCGGCAAGGGAATGCAGCCACCCGACCTCAGAAACTACTCGCTGCTGGGGCTCCGAACGTACCGCGAAGGGAAGCTCGTGGAGGATGTGACCTCCCAGTATTTGACCACCGCGCTATCGACGATTCCGCCGGGTCCGGTGAGCGTCAACGAGGTCCGTTCGCCCCAGGAGCTCCGGCGAGAAGTCACGAGCGGGAACGCCCTGACCTTCGCATTGGCTCCCCGCATCGGCGAGATCTCCCGATCTTCGTTGCGCTGGGCCACCCAGTACCACTCTCTGGATCTCTTCGTGAGCGATGGCCCCATGATTCGCGCTTGGCCCCGAACTCAGCGCGTGATGACCTTCGGCGGAGAGAATTTTTCTTCCCTGTGGAACGCGATGCGGGCCCGCGCCTGGGTTACATCGGATGTCGGCCTTGCCGAGGTCGCCATCTACAACGGCAGCGAACTGTTCCGGCGCTTTCTTTTGCACGGTGAGAAACAGTTCGATGAGACCCTGCTGCTGGATGCGACGGTGCAGCGAAATCTGATTCTGATCGCGAAAGACGTGAAGGGTGGGAGCGCTGTCAGTTTCGCCCGGCGCAGCTGGAAGAGCGGTACCGGAATCGTATTCTGCAGCGACCACATCAACGATTGCAGCGACTATTCCAACGCGACGACCGTGACCATGCTGCACGGGCCCCATCGGCTTCCGCTGGGCGCGACTCCCGGGCTTCCGACGGACCTGCGCGGAGGTACCTGGGACGGGGGTCCCACAGGGACGCTGCCGCCGGTCCGCATCGATTCGACGCCGGTGTTGGACGCGGAAGAGGGCTACGAACACGGTGGGCGCTTCAATCAGACGCCGATACTGGAATTCACCGACGAGGGAGCGCGGGCGGTGGCCAGCATACACGAGCAGTTGTTCGACGAACGCGTCGATCGGGTCCTCAACGGTTGGAACACCCGTGGGCCTCTGGGCGGTCCCTCGAAGCTGTTTCGCTACACCCAGCGGTTTCGACACTGGTTCCGACCGTCGCTGGGCGCGCCGGAAACCGGTTGGGCCGCGATGAGCGTACGGGTGGGTGTCATCCCGACGCTCTACCGAAACGAGATCGTTTTCCGTCAAGACCTCACACTCCGTTCACTTCGGCTGGGGCTGAGTCGGAACAGCGGTCTGGGACTGGAACCGATCTTGGCGGTGGGCGATGAGTGGAAATCTTCGACTGTGTCGCTCGTTGCGGCAAACGGGAAGAAGGCGCCGTCTCCGATCCGCATCGGCACGGGGGAATGGTTCGGATTTTACGCTCCGGGAGCCTCGAACAGCCACCTGTACGTGAATCGGGGCGATCCGGTCAGCCTGGTGGTGCGAAATGAAACCGTCCTCATATTTGCCGACCCTTTCGCGAAGCCCTCGGCGACACGGACGGGGCGTCGCCTGAAACGGGATGATGAGTTCCTCTTCGAGGTCCTGAGCCTCGGGTTTCCGCTGGACGTGGAGGTAGAGAGCCCGTCGGATTTCCGGCGGGTCCTGGATTACCTGGAGCGGCCGACGGGGCTGCAGGTGCTGCGCGGCCGTCTGATCGAGAGTCCCGGCATGTTGGATCTCGCGACCAACGACCGCGCTGTCGAGGTGATTCTGACGAAGCCCCCGGTCGGGATCGACCTGGTCGTGCCGCTTCGGGTGCGAGGTCTCAATCGCCGCTGGTCGGCCGGGGTCTACCAGAAGCGGGGCTATGTCGCCGGCGCCTACGGGAAGGGCGAAAATCGATATCGCGCGGCCGGTGTGGACTTCGCGGGGGACGCCTACATCCCCCTGCATCCCAGTCGCGCCGATCGCGTTCATCTCGTGGCGGGTCACCCCGTGGTGGCGGATTTGAACGGCGGGGAACTCTTCATCCAGGTCACGAAGGTGGCCGAAGCGCCCTTCCGCTGGCACGTCTCGGTGAACAATCCCACCGACCGAAGTATCGATACCATCCTGCGCAGGGCGATCGCACTACCCGGACTGGAACTCCCCGCCACCCGGATGCGCTTCGAGCCCGGCGAGTATCGGGTTCTGCTGTCGGGAGCCGCCCCGTGAGTGCGATGAGAGCCCCTGCGCGAAGCCCTCGTGCCAGGTTCGACTCGGGCGAGTTCAATGCGCACAGCTGAAGCCCAGCTATCGGAGAAGGTCTATCGAAACCAGGGGAACCCCCCGCTGCTGGTGCTGCTTCCCGAAAAAAGCGGTCGGGTGCTCGATTGCGGATGCGGCGCCGGTGACAATGCGCAGCTCCTCCAGGCCCGGGGCTGGAAAGTCACCGGGATCACCCTGAGTCCCGCGGAGCAATCGGCCGCCGCGGCGTTCTGTGAACGGGTACATCTCGCCGACCTGGAAACGGGGCTACCGGATTCGGTCAGCGGCCCCTTCGACGTCGTCCTGCTGTCGCATGTCCTGGAGCACCTCGTTGCTCCCGAGAAACTGCTCGATGCCATCAAGTCGGTACTCGCTCCCGACGGCATCCTGGCGGTGGCGCTGCCCAACGTACTCTACTACCCGGTTCGGCTCGGTGCGTTGTTCGGAAAGTTCGAGTACACCGTCGAGGGCATCATGGACGAGACTCACGTCCACTTCTACACGTACGAGGCGGGCCGCCAGCTTCTGCGAAAGAACGGTTTTCGCGTGCTGTTGGCGCGGGCCGATGGGGCGTTTCCGCTGTGGAAATTTCGCCGGATGCTTCCCGACTCCTGGGTCCAGCGCCTGAATCGCCTGGCCTGCCGTGTGCGACCGGGCCTCTTCGGTCGCCAGAGCCTCTACCTGGCGAGACCGGCAGACTGAAAGGTCCGAGAGGATTCGCTCGAGGGCAAAGCGCGGCAGCGCGCGCAGTGGTCTCAGCGACAGCGTCCAGCGGGCGTGGAAGTCGGCTCTTGGGCCGACTTCGCTCTCCCCTCTTCGAAGGCGAGCGAAGGGCGGGGGGTCCGGGCTTCGCCCGGACCGGGCCCCGCGAGGCTAGACGAGGAGGCACGGCGGAGGGCAAAGCGCGGCAGCGCGCGCAGCGAGCCGAAGGCGAGCGAAGGGCGGGCGGTCCGGGCTTCGCCCGGACCGGGACCCGCAAGGCTAGGCGAGGAGCCACGGCGCGAACCTTCGCAAACCCTTGGCGATGGCGTAGCTGCCCGCCGTCGCGATCCCCGCATGCAGCCAGGAATTTCCGAGGCTGTCGGGCGGCCCGAATCCCGCGTTCAGGAGAGTCAACAAGGCGGGGTTGAATACGAACACACCGAACGATTCTCGCCCCAGAGCGACCAGCCAGCGGGGCATCTCCGCTCGGGCGAGGGTCGGCAAGGCCAAGATCAGCCCGAGCGAACCGAGGAAGATCGGGAGGCGAAGGTACGGAAACGAGGTGGCGAATGCGTCGCTCATCGCGCTGGGAACGCCGGCGCTCGCGATCGCGACGCCCAGGGCCAGCGCCACCAGTGCCGGCCCGAGCCGCCGGATCCGTTCGGGCAGCCGTGTGCTGTGGGCGCCCAGGGCGGCGCCCAGGCTGAAGTAGACGAACCACAGCCAGACCGGGTTTCCCCGCAGCCGGGCCAGCAGAGCCAGAGCGGCGCCGGGCGCCGCAGCCTCGACTGCGGCGGCGAGTAGCATCGTCCCCGCCACGGCGATCGCCGCCGACGCCGGCACCATCCAGAGGTTTCGCCAGAACCGATCCGGCAGCAGAAACGCCGACGCGAACAGGATCTGCACGAGAATCGCGAAGTAGTACTGGCCGGGATAACCGCCGGCACCGAAGCGCAGCAGGGCTTCCCTCAGCGTGAGGTCGACGCTCTCGGCACCCCAGGGCGCCGAGAGCAGCCAATAGAAGGCGCCGTAGATCAGGTGGAGTCGTAGAAACTTCCAGAAGTAGCCCGCCAGCCGGGGCCGGAGCCATCCCCGAAGACCGGCCAGATACCCCGTCACCGCCAGGAACGCCGGGACCGCGAGCCGAGCGGCTCCGTTGACGACGTGGTCGAGGTACAGCGGAGAATCCGTCGGCGCAGCGTGAATGACGACGACGGCGATGATCGCGAGTCCCTTGATCCCGTCGAGTCCGGAGAGTCGCGCGGCCCCGGTTTCGGTCAACTCAGGCCCCGCCGGTCGTGGGACGTCGGGTGGGAAATCACAGAGGTGCCTATCCGGTCCACCCTAGCGGACGGGAGTCCGATCCCAACTCGCCCCCGGGTCTGGGTCGATGCCTTGCCTGGGCCTGGGGATCCGCTTCGATCGGCACCGTGGCGCCCATGAAGCGAAGAACCATATGCGTGGCGAAGATGGGCGCGAGAGAGAACGTGACGCCGTTGACCGTCCCGATCAGGCCGCCCTGGATCTCGAGGCTGGTATTGAGCAGGATGACGACCCCTGCCACCAGCGTTGGGACCGTCGCACTTCGCAACAGGCACTCGTGTAACAGACGCAGCAGGAATCCCATCGTAAGCATTCCGACGATTACACCCACGGTTCCGAAGTTCAGATAGAACTCGCCGACCCAGGTGGGGCCCGTCGACGATCGGATATGCGAGCCCGCCCCGTAGGTGTCCGTGATCCATTGTCCGATTCCGAGACTCGGTTTGCCCGGCCAGAGGACCCGTGGGATGTAGGCCAGGGGGATCTGGGCAAGGGTCCAGCCCCCCTGGAAAGGCACCCGACTCGGCGTTTCCCGGATGATGACGGAAGAGCGGCCGAGGCCATCGAAGCGGTGGGCGAGCCGCGTGACCCCCTCGGTCAGGTAACCGCCGATACTGTACTCGGAAACATAAGCCGCCACATCGGAGACGGTTTCGGCGGGGTGCCTCAGCATCGACGCCGTGGTTTCGCCGCCCTTGACTGCATTGCGGTAGAAGGTGCCCGCAGGATAGACGAGTGCGCCTGCCAGGATGCCGGCCAGAACCCAACGGCCGCGAATTTCGCGCCGATAGAGCCATGAGACCAACACGATCAGCATGACCGGTCGCAGGAATTGCCCTTTCGATCCAGAAAAGAACGCGAAGCCCATGCTCACCGGAACCAGGACCAACAAAAGGATGAGGGCGCTGTAGGAGCGGTAGCGGATGAAGGCGAGCGCCAGCACGGAAAGGCCAAACCAGGCGGACAAGCTGAGGGCTCCCAGAAACCCACTGCCGAGGGCCGCGGGAAGGAAGCCAAAGGTCGCGATGAGTTCGATCGCCCATCCAAAGGGGATCATCATGCAACCGACGAGGAAGGTCGTACGAAGCGGCCAGTCGCGTTTCGGCTTGGGAATCACGCTGGCGATGAGGGGAGCCATGGGCAGCGCATAGCCGACCAACAGCGAGATCAGGGCGACCAGGGCGATGACCTGCCCCGTGATGATGTCCGACGCCGAGACCGCGGTGAACGTCATTCCGGCGGGTTCGACGGGCCCCGCTGCGGGCAGGTAGATCGCGAACGCGGGCACCGCGAACACGACGAGATAGGCCATCGAGAGCAGCGACAGCATCAGGTGCCGATTCTCCGGGGCACGCATCTGGTCGATGGCCATGGGTATGAAGGTCACGATCCCGGTGACGACGCCAAGGAAAAGCATCAGGACCTTGTCGCCGCGGACGCCTGTCGCCATTCCGACGACGAAACCCGACATCGCTAGGAGCGGAACCACGATCAGCAGGACCCCGGCCATTCTCGGTCGCGGTGCCGGCCGGACCGCGGGGACCGTCGCCTCGGTCATGCCTCGATCTCCACGGTATCACCGCTGCGCGCCGAATCGAGAATCGCGAAGGTCACCCGGGACACCGTCGCGATGTCGTGGAGGGAGAAGGGTGAGGGACGCGCCGACCGCACCGCGTCGAGTGCCGCGGCAACCGCCGCCGCCTGGCCTTTGTCCTGGTTCAGGGTCCGGCGTGTCCGCCCGCGCCTTGCTCTCGCGGTGGTGAGGATCCGGGTGGTGCGGAAGTTGTCGCAGATCGCCGTTCGGCCGTCTGCCGAAGCCTCGAAGCGCTCTTTCGGCAGATGGGGACTCGCGTGGGCCAGGTACTCGATCACGGCGGTCGAGCGGTCCGCGAACCCCAACACGGCAACCACAGAATCGTCGAGTTCGGGGTCGCGTCCCAGGGCGCGAGCCTGGACCGTCGTCACTGCGGAGCCGACCAGATCGATGCACAGATCGACGAAATGGCAGACCTCACCCACGATCCGCCCCCCACCCACGCGGGGATCGGTGATCCAGGTGCCCTTGGGCGGCGGGCCGGCGGCCACGCTGTAGTGGATGGAGAGAGGGCCTTCGCGGTTCTGAAAGGTATTCCGGACCTCGCGAGCGTGAGGAGAGAATCGGCGGTTGTAGCCCACCATCAGAAAGCCCCCGGTCTCGCGAGCCGCATCGACGACGCTATCGGCCTCGCCGAGGGTCAGCCCGACGGGTTTTTCGAGCCAGACGGCTTTGCCGGACCGCAGCGCACGGACGGCGAGCTCTGCGTGGGTGTCGTGGCGGGTGGCCACGAAGATCAGGTCTACCGCCGGATCGGAGAGCACGCTCTCCGGATCCGTGGCGCAACGTTCGAATCCGAAGCGCTCGGCGGCGCGGCGCGCCGAGGCCCCGGTTGTGGTGACCAGGGCCACGCGGTTCACGTCGACCCCTCGCGGGAGGGCCGGGAGCAGAACGCCGCGGGCGTAGTTGCCGGCCCCGAAAAACGCGACACCGATGCCCCGGCTGCCGCGGGTTCCCGCGTCGACCTGCGGCTTCGCGGACTTCAGCCCGATGCTGCGAACCTGCGATGGTGTTTCTGCATAGCGAAATACGCAGGCCAGAGACTGCCGTTCGCCCTGGGCCAATCCTTCGTAGATTTCGACCGCGTTCTCGAAGGGCGCGATCTCGCGATCGAGGCGATCGAGTCGCACCGAACCCGCGGCGATGAGCTCGAGGAAGGCCTGGATGTTGCGGTTCTCGGTCCAGCGAACGTACGCCCGCGGGTAGTCGAGGCCCTCTTCCTCGTAGCGCCGGTCATAGCGACCCGGCCCGTAGGAGGTGCTCATGCGGAGCTCGAGTTCCTTCTCGTACAAAAGTCGACGCTCGAGATCGATCGGGACCGATCCGATGATGGCGATCCGACCCTTGTGGCGCGACAGCTCGGCAGCCAGGCGCAGTGGCGCCGCGGTGTCGGATGAGGCCGTCACCAGAGCCAGGTCGGCGCCGTGACCGCCGGCAGCACCGGATCGCCAGGCCTCGAGATCCTCGCCCGGGTCGAGGCCCCAATCAGCGCCTTGATCCAGCGCCTGCTTGACCCGGGTTGCGTCGAGGTCGACCCCGAGCACACGACAGCCGTTGGCGCGAAGACATTGAACTCCGAGCTGTCCGATGAGGCCGAGGCCGATGACGGCGGCGATCTCTCCCAGGGTCGGCGCCGCGACCCTCAGGCCCTGAATTGCGATCGCACCCAGCGTGGCGAAGGCAGCATCCTCCAGGAGCACGCCGTCGGGTACTCGTGCCGCGAGGTTCTCGGGCACCGCCACGTACTCGGCGTGGCTGGCGTAGCCCGCTCCGGCACAGGCGACGCGGTCGCCGGGAGCGAACGCGTCGACGCCCGCCCCCACGGCTTCGACGATGCCCGCGCTCGAGTAGCCCAGGGGCTGGGGCTGCTCCAATCGCCCCCGAACCGCACGCAGCGTGGGGAGCGGTCCGTCTTGCCGGAGTTTTCGCGCCACCTGTTGCACCAGATCCGGACGACTCCGCGCTTTGCCCAACAACGACTTGCGCGCGAATTCCATCACCAGCTTGTCTGTCCCCGGTGACATCACCGAGAAACTCGTGCGGACCAGAAGCTGTCCGCGGCCGGCCGTCGGCGCGGGGACCTCGGCGAGCTCGAGGGCGCCGTTCCGAGCGTTCTGGAGGATCTGCTTCACACGGGCCTCCGCTCGATGTGACCCGACCATCCGGGGTGCGGGACGAAGGGGCGCTTCGTCTCGATCTGATCCAGGGAACGGTCGCGCGTCTCGAAGTCGGCGGCGACCTCTGTCACCTGTACGTCGGAGGGGTCCGTTACCGCCGTAATGCGGGGCCCGGTGTCGCGGATCGGTTCCAGCACCTTGGGGATGCGCTGCTCGTCATATCCCATCAGGCGCAGCGCCACGAGATCCAGCGCCACCGGATCGGTGGCGGCCAGGACCACGCCCAACGGGACGTCCCGGGGCGCGAGGGGTCCCTCGCCCTCCCCAGCGACGATTCCATCGAGCACGGTGAGCACCGTACGTACCGGGTGATCGGCGTCGAGGTGGAGTCCCTCGCGATCGCTGTAGTAGAGGCACCGGTTCAGATCCAGACACATTCGCCAGGTCGTGCGGTTGCCCCACCAGTTTCCGGCGCGGATGAACGCGTCACCGCGCACCCGTTGTTCGAGGCGCCGAGCCGTTCGGAAGAAGCCGATGCCGCGCCCCCGGGCCAGCCACGGCCGGGCGAACTCGGTCGCGAGGCTTCTCAGGCGGTCGATCCAGCGGCCGTCCGGAAACTCGTCGCCGCCTCGGGACACGGGTCCCAGGCAGTGGTGGGGCAGCCAGTTCTTGTCGCCGTTGATTCCGACCAGGTTCTTGAGTGCCAGGGTCACGCCCGTCTTCTTGTGCGTCTTGAGCTTGGGAACGTTGACCACCAGATCGGCGGCGAGGACGGTCTCCGAGAGCAGATACTCATTGTGGCCGTCGCGGTGGCGTTCCGCTGTCGGTTTGGGATCGTAGTCGGCTCCTCGGAAGCGCCGGGGATCGAGTCCCGAGCCGTGGAAGAAGCTGCGATCGCCGAGGTCGACTCTCCGGTAGCCGGCGGGGTCGCCGGGCAGCGGATGTCGTTCGACGATAACCCCATTGCGAAAGACGACTGCTTCCCGCCGCAGATCCACCACCTCGAGTTCCCTCTGGAGGACCGCGTCGTAGAAGCGCACGATCTCGTCCAGGCCGGTGATCTCGCGGATTCGGTCGAAGTCGCAGTCGTGCTGGGGGGCCTCGGCGATGACCACGCTCCCCTCGGCTCCGACGGCGAGGAAGGCATAATCCGCCACCGCACGCAGCACCGCGCCATGGGTGATCACGCTCTCCATGCTGGCGTCTTCTGTCGGATTCCAGTGGCGGATGAAATTCGGCTTGAGGACGACCCGCCCACCGCGGGCGACCAGCGCCCCCAGCGGGTTCCATCGGTCGCTGCCGAATCGGTCGCGGTCCAGGCCCAGTCCACACAGTGCCCCTCGCACTCCGACATAGGCCGGATTGGGCGCGCCCAGGGCCGCCGCATCACCGAGCAGGTCGGAGAGTTCCGGGTAGGGCTTCCCGGGGTGGAAGGGGGGAACCACGGCCCCGTACCCCGGATCGGTGCGCGCCAGGCCGACCCGAATCACGCCCGGTTCCTGCCGACCCGAGACTTCACCGCGCGAAACTTGCCGTTCGGCTCGCGGGGGATGCTCTCGACGAGCCGAAGCTCGACGCTGAGCTCTTCGCCCAGGCGCGATCGGATCTCCTTGTTCAGGCTGCGCGCGCTGGCCTCGCTCCAGCTCGCGCGCGGCACCACACGCACTTCGATGGCCTCCCGGGTCTCCTGCAGAATCTGTGCTTCGGCCACGTCGACCTGCGCCTTGAAGATGTGGTCCAGGCGACCGATCGAGCGGCCGTCGGGGGTCACGATAGAGTCCTCGATCCGGCCGTCCACATTTTCGAAGGCATCTCCCGGTCGACCGCAGGGACACGGACGCTTGCGCTGCGTTCCGACGTCGCCGATGCGGTAGCGCAGGAATCCGGTGGCATCGTTTCCGAGCCCGGTGACCAACAGGGGGCCGCGCACCCACTCATCGGTCTCTTCCACGGGCTCAACTTCCACGATGCAGAACTCCATGTCCACGTGCAGGCGACCCTCCGGGCACTCCGTCATGGAGACGGCGAACTCGCTGGTTCCGTAACGATCGCGAACCGGTGCGCCGAAGGCCGCTTCGATGGTTTCGCGCTGGAAGGCCAGAAGCGACTCCGACGACGTGAATACGGCGGCCAGGCGCCCCGGCGGAAGTGGACGCCCCATCTCGAGCATGGCCCGACCGATCAGATGGAGCGACGAGGGGTAACCTTGAGCGTAGCGCGCCGGGCTGGAATGAATCGCCTCGACGTACGCGGGCAGATTCTCCGGCGACATGTGATAGAGGGAGAAGAGAATCTGGCGTCCGTATCCATTGGTTCGCCAGAACGGAGGCCGGGTCTGGCCGACGGGCACGATGATCTGGCCGCCGAAGCTGAGATGAGGGTCGTCGAGCTCGACGCCACAGGCTCGGCGCAATCGCCAGACCGTGGCGTACTCTTCGGCGAGGGTTTCCGGCGTGTACCAGAGGGGCAGGGCGGTTCCCGTGGTGCCGCTGGTCTTGCCGCTTCGCAATCGTCGTTGGGGGATGTCTCGGGCGACGAAGTCCCGGGGTCGGGCGGCGTAGTCGGCCTTGTCGAGGGGCGGAATCCCATTCAGGGTTCGAGAGATGGCCTCACGGGGATCCCGGGCCTCTG
>JAZFUU010000163.1:0-5573 GCA_036447375.1 Myxococcota bacterium | reverse complement strand
GACCCCCTGCGCGGCACCGCCAGCTCCTTTGCCGCACGCCGGCTCCGCTGAGGGGCTGTCCGCTGCCGCTCAGCCCGCTTTGCCAGGAAGCTCATCCCCGAAGCCGATCATCCCCCGAAGGATTCGGCATGAGCTCGGCGCGACGAGAAGCTCCAGGTCCGCTCCAAAGGTCCAGGTGTTGCTTTCTGTGAAAAGCAACACTTCGTCCGCGCAATCGAGGCCCGGCCGGAGCGTCCCGCCTCACTGCTTCGGGCCGTGGCTTCAACTGCGTCGGAGAAGGTCGTGCAACGATTGATCCTCCCGGCGCGCTACGACCATCCAGAGTGGATCTGCCGCTGGCGGCGAGCGATCCAGGAGTTTCGGCTCGTCGTACCCGCCCGCTTTCATGAAGTAGCTTCGCACTACGTCCAAGCGCTCGCGTGGTGGCAGGATGTGCCAAGTTCGGGTTCACGATTTAGATCGTGGGTCACGAAATCCGTGAGGTGCGGATTCCTGGCGAGCTCTCCCTTGTTCATTCCGAGCCCAGTGACACGGGTGAACTCCACTTCTTCGGGTAGGTGAGACACCCAAGACGACATGAGATCGAGCACGACCCCGCCCGGGGGAAGCAACTCGCGGTACGCTTGCGTTAGCGCCAGGATCGTCTCGGTGTCGATGGGTACGACGAATCGCGGGTTCGAGTAGAAGCGCGCGTCGTTGGTCTCGTCCTCCCGATCGAAGAATCCAGGCGGAAACTCGACCGCATTGGGCACGACGAGAGGTTAGCGGCGTTCGTTCTAGCCACACCGTGGCATCACGAGTAGCGTACATGCGGCTCCCCTGGAGGTGTAGACTGGGCGCCTATGCAGGAGTTCCTACCGGGCGTTCTCACTTGGCAATGGTTCTCGGAGCCCCACGGCTACGACTTCAACGGAACCCTGGTCCTGCACGAGGCGGGCAACCTCTGCATCGATCCGGTCGATCCCCCCGAGGCGGTTCTCGATCGGCTCGCCGTGGAAGGGGTGGCGCGGATCCTGCTCACCAACCGGAACCACACGCGGGCCGCGAACCGGGTGCGCGAGCGTACGGGCGGTTCGGTGTCGATCCACCCGGCGGATGCGGGCTACGCGCGGGACCAGGAAACCTCCATCGATCTGGAGTTCGAGATCGGGCAGCAGGTGGGTCCTTTCACAATCGTCGGCGTTCCTGGCAAGTCGCCCGGAGAGGTCGCCCTCCACGATCCGGCGCGCAGGCTGCTGATCGTCGGCGACGCCTTGATCGGCAATCCACCCGGACAACTCTCCTTACTGCGCGAGCGAGTAATGGACGACCCCGAACGCCTGCGCGAGAGCGTACGGCACCTGCTCGAGCTCGACTTCGATGCGTTGCTCGTCGGCGATGGAGCCCCGATCTGCAAAGGCGGGCACGAGTGCCTGCGGGAGTTGGTCGCGAGCTTCCCTACTGACTGAGGAAGCGATCCACGGCGCCGGGGCGTCGGGCTGCACTTCCGCGGGGCGGGGGCAACCGTGAAAGTCACGCTTCTCGGACACGCCACGGTTCTGGTCGAGACGGGTCCGATGCGAATCCTGATGGATCCGGTTCTGCGGGATCCCTTCGAGAGCGGGATGGTCGTTTCGTGCCCGAAGCGCGCGTTCGACCTCGACCGCCTCGGTTCCATCGACGTAGTGGTCGTTTCGCACCGTCACCCGGATCACTTCGATCTCCCCTCGCTTGATCTCCTGTCGCGAGATTGCCAGGTCGTGTGCGCGAACGATCCCCTGCTCGTCTACGCGCTACGGGCTCTGGGCTTCGAGCACGTCACCCCGATGGATCCACAGAGTGCGATGCCCTCGCCGCAGGCGGAGCTGTTTCCGACCCGTTCGGAGAACGCGAGCGTGCGGGAATGCGGCATGGTCATCTGCGACGGCAGCGCGGTCTTCTGGAACCAGGTCGATACCGAGCTCGCGCCGGACACGATCGCCGAGGTCAGACGTCGCTACGGGCGCGTCGACCTGCTGTTTGCGATGTACGCGAGTCAGAACTTCGACTTCTTCGACAGCCTCGAGAGCGAGTTTCCCCACGAGACCCACCGGCGAAATCTCGACACCGCACTCTCCATTGGGCCGCGCCTGCTGGTACCGGCCGCGGCGGGCTTTTGCTTCGCCGGGGACCACGCCTGGCTGAACCCCTTCCTGTTTCCGGTCTCGCGCGAGCGCTTCGCCGAGGACCTTCGTGGTCTCGACTCCGGGATCTCGGTGGCGCTCCTGGATCCGGGGGATCAGGTCGTCCTCTCCGGAGGCGATCCTCGGGTCGCGCGGGCCGCCTCGCCGATCGCTACCACACTCGATGCGCGCACGTCCGCGATTCGTTTCGATCCGACGGCGATGATTCCGCCGCTTCGCGATCCGAACCCCGGGGGCGTACGGCTCAGCGAAATGCGCGAGACGATCACTTCTTTTGTCGAGAAGGAGCTGCACCCGCACTGCCTAGAGACGCTCGGCCAGCCCGGCTCACTCGCTGCGCGCTATCGACGCGAAGGGGTGGTCTACGGGATCGAGGTGATCTTTCCGGACGACGAGGAGGCGCCCGCCGAGTCCCGCGAAGGCTGGACCTTCGACTTCGTTGCCCAGCCGCTGCGGCTCTCCCCCGGTCTCGATCCGCGTGCGAACGTGGTGCACCGGATCGCGGCGTCGGCGCTCACGGGCTGGATCCAACGGCGCCTGGGCTGGTTCAGTGTGCGCGCCTACTCGCGGCGCTACTCGACTCTGTGCTGCGTATCTCGGCATGGGTCGAGCGTGCGCGTGGAATCGATTTTTCCGCCCGACCTCCTGATGCAATTCACGATCTATGAGGCGGCGGACTCGGAAGACGCCGCCAAGCGACGCATCGATCATGAGATCTCACAGCTTCGCGAGACTGGGAGTTGAGCATGTCCAATCGGGAAACGGCGGCCAGCCTAAACTATCACGAAACGACCAAGCACAGCGAGTGGAGTACTCGGGCGAGCCGTCATGATCTCGACTGGGAAAACAAGCCGCTGCCCTTCAAGATCTACCGGGGTCTGGATGCGATCCCACTTCCGCAGACCTTTCCGGAAAACGACCTCCCGGCGCTCCAGGCGATCTCGACGCCGGCTGACGTACCCGCGGCAGAAGGCGCGAGCGAGCGCGTTCCCGACCTCGCGACTCTCGCACGCGTCCTCCAGCTGTCGGCGGGAATCACCAAGCGTAAGCGCTATCCGGGAGGAGAGGTTTTGTTCCGCGCCTACCCCAACACCGGCGCGCTCCATCACGTCGACCTCTATCTCGTCGCGGGCGGGCTCCCGGGCCTTTCCGCCGGCGTGTATCACTTCGGTCCGCACGACTTCGCCTTGCGACGACTGCGCGAGGGCGACTATCGCGGCGTGCTCCTCGAAGCGTCGGGAGAGAACCCCGACATCTCCCGGGCGACCGCGGTGATCGCGAGCGCCTCGACCTACTGGCGAAACGCCTGGAAGTACGAAGCCCGCGCCTACCGGCACTGCTTCTGGGACGGCGGGACACTGCACGCGAACCTGCTGGCGGTGGCTGGCTCCGAAGCACTCGAGCCACGGATCGTGATGGGGTTCGCGGACCGTCCCGTGGAGCAGCTGCTGGGACTGGACCCCGAGCGAGAGGGCGCGATCGCGCTCGTGCCCCTCGGTCGGTCCGGGCGACCCGCGCCGGCGGCCCCGTCGCTGCCGGCGCTGCGACTCGAGACCGAGCCGCTCTCCCGCAGCGAGGTCGACTATCCGGCCATCCGCGCGCAACATGCCGCCTCTTCCCTCGCGGACGGCGCCGAAGCGGCCTCCTGGCGTGGCCCCGCCCTTGCGACGGACGCGCCCGCGGCGGCAGGCTCGCTACACCCGCTCCGGCCGAAGAGCGGGCCGGAGCTTTCCGAAGAAACCCTCGACGGTGTGGTCCGAAGGCGTGGGTCGACGCGTGCGTTCGATCGGACCCGCTCGATTTCCTTCGAGGAGCTCTCTACGGTGCTCGACGGCGCCACCCGCGGCGTGCCCGGGGACTTCCTGGATCCGCCCGGCGCGAGCCTCCTCGACCTCTATCTGATCGTGCACGCCGTCGATGGTCTGCCCCCTGGGACTTACTATTACCGCCGCGCCGAGCGCTCTCTGGAGCAACTTCGCGAGGGGGACTTTCGAAAGTCGGCTGGCCGGCTCGGCCTCGGTCAGGATCTCCCCGCTGATGCCGCGGTGAACGTGTACAGCTTGGCGAGCCTGCCTCCGCTGCTGGCTCGGTTTGGAAACCGCGGCTACCGGGCCGCCCAGCTCGAGGGGGGGATCACGGGAGGTCGACTGTACCTGGGTGCCTACGCCCAGCGCTTCGGCGCCAGCGGGCTCACCTTCTTCGACGACGAGGTGACGGAGTTCTTCTCGCCCCATGCCTCGGGCAAGAGCGTCATGTTCCTCGTCGCCCTGGGTCGCCCCGATCGCGCCGCGCTCGGGCTGAAGACCTGAGTCATCCCGGACCGAACGTCAGCGGGTCCCGAACATCGGCCAAGGAGTATGCTATCCGACGCGGCGAAACCGTCCGGGATTCGAATGGAAGCTCGATCGTAAATCCATCGAATTCGTCCTCGATCGGTGGCCGGTGGCGCGGCAGGCGACTTCGGGCGCCGACGGGCGACCCCACCTCGTCCCGATCGTCTTTGCGCGCGATGGCGAACAGATCTTTTCGCCCGTGGACGCCAAGCCCAAATCGGGGCGCGAGCTGACTCGGGTGCGCAATGTGAGAAGCCGCCCGCTCGTGAGCCTGATCATCGACCGGTACGATCCCGATTGGCCGCGCCTCTGGTGGTTGCGCGTCGACGGCGAGGCCCGCGTGATCGAGCCCGCACTGACAGAAACCTCCCCGGAGGTGGCCAGGGCGTTCGATCTGCTGCACGAGAAGTACCCCCAGTATGAACACACCTCCGCCGCCACCGGGTCTCCGCAGCTGATCGCGATACGGGCTACCGCGACGCGAAGCGGGTGCGCGACCGGGGAGGCGGCCCCACGATCGCTGCCCGGCTGAGCCGGCAGCGCGCGGACCCGGACGGATTCACGAGGTGACCCAGGTGATGTTCGCGTCGGCGATCGGGGGTGCGCCTTCGGCCAGCACCGCGAGCTTTCGGGCCAGCTTTCCGGCGAGGTCGACGAACCCCTTGGCGGCCTCGGACTCGGGAGCGTCGACCACAATCGGGCGACCCGCATCGCCGCCTGCCACGATCCGCGGATCGATGGGAATCTCGCCCAGAAAGTCGACGCCCAGCTCCTCGGCGGTCCGCCTTCCTCCCCCCTCGCCAAAGATGTAGTACTTCCGCTCCGGCAGATCGGGGGGCGTGAAGTACGACATGTTCTCGATGATGCCGAGGACCGGCACCTCCACCTTCTCGAACATCTTGAGCCCCTTGCGGGCGTCGATCAGCGACAGATCGTTGGAGGTGGTCACGATGACCGCGCCCGAGAGCGGCGCCTTCTGAGTGAGCGTCAGGGCCACATCGCCGGTGCCCGGCGGCATGTCGATCACGAGGTAGTCGAGCTCGCCCCATTCGTCATCGCTGTGGAACTGGCTCACGAG
>JAZFUU010000162.1:0-13396 GCA_036447375.1 Myxococcota bacterium | reverse complement strand
GAGACCGCTGCGGCCCCGGCCGGGCTCGGCGACCCGGTGGCGATCGAGGCCTTCGACAAATCCCTGAACGGACGTTGCTCGCGGCTGGTCGACTACAGCGCGAACGGACCGGCGGTGATCGCCTCGGCGGTGCGCAACGTGCTCGGGCGCGCCGATCTCGACGACGACGACGCCCTCGCGTTGGTCCTCGACCCCGCCAAGAATCCCTATCGCCTCGAGAAGCTCAACGTCTCGAGCCACTCGCCCCTGATGCGAACCCTGGTCCACGCGTATTTCACGTTCCGCAAGAAACTCTCCCACACCGCCGATTCCCAGGACCAGCGCCACCGCACGGTGCCGGGCTCGCGGCCGTTGCTGTCGCGCACGGTACCCGAGCGCGTCGACGTGGTGGAGCCGGATCTGATTCGCGACGACCCGGCGTCTCACGCCCTGTTCACCGAGTCCGTGGAGGCCGCCTGGGATGCGCGGGCGCGACTTCTCGCCCGGGGGGTCGCGCCGGAGGTCGCCCTCTACGTTCTGCCCAACGCCCTTGCCATTCGTTTCGAGCAGTCCGGAACACTGCTCGATCTGCTCCACAAGTGGACGATGCGAACCTGCCTCAATGCACAGCGGGAAATCTGGCAGGCGTCGATGGATGAGGTGGAACAGGTGCGCGCCGTACATCCCAAGCTCGCGCAACACATCGGTCCCCCCTGTTTCGTGCGCAACGGCCACGCGCGGCCTCGCTGCACCGAGGGAACCCACTATTGCGGAGTGCCGGTTTGGCAAACCTTCCCCGAAACCGAACGACGCGTCTAGTTCTTTTGACTTCGCTCGCCTGCGGCTCTCTGCGCGCCCTTCGGGCTTGCGGTTCGACTTCGCTCGCCTTCGGCTTGCTGCGCGCCCTTCGGGCTTGCGGTGTAGCTGTGATCGCGGGTGTCTTCGGAGCGGCGCCGGCGGTCGCCGTCGAGGAGGTCGACCTGATCGGCACCTGGCATGTGCTCGTCCACTACCGCGACGACCATGCCCACAATTCCGAGGCGATGCGTTGGGACGATCGACTCTGGGTCTTCAAACCTTCCGGAAGCAGAATTCGCTGGATCGAGTATCCGATCGTCGTCTTCGACGACAAATCCGGGCGTTTCGAGCACCTGGGAACCTCGGGAGCGGCGCGGGTGGTCCACGGCTGGGAGCCGAATCCCGGCCAACTGATCAACATCCAGAAAGGCCTCGAGTTCAATACCCGGGGCTCGAAGTCGAAGACCCTGCGCGGCTCGGACGAGAAGGGCTGGAATTCCCAGCGTCGATCCAGAGCCGCCTCGGCCTCGGTCATCACCTACTCGGAGGCGTGGTCCATCGAGGGGATGCCCGACCTTCCGGAGTTCCGTCGCAACGACGTCATGGGTTCGATGCGGGGCGAGAACGTGGAGGGCGCGACGGTGTATTCGACGCTGGAGGTCGAATCCGGAGGGGCCGTTCTGCGCGGTCGCTTCGAACGGGACGGAAGCCGGCACGGAACCTTTCGGATGATGCGCGCGGGCGACATCCGGGTCGTCGCGGGCAGCGGCAAGACCCAAGGTCAGCGATTCATGGAGTCGTTTGCGGGGCAGTATGGCTTCACCGCACAGAGTCTCCTCGGCACGGAATCCCTCCAGGAATACATCGACGAAGTCCGTGCCGCGGGCGAGATCTCGCGGACCACTCGCATGCAGGTGCGGGGCGTCATCTACGAGTGGTTGGAGCAGGGGATGCAAGAACTTGGACAGAGTCCGAAGCCGTTGAAGCCGCAGCTCGAGGATCTGTCTGTGCGCATTGAGAAAGAACTTCTCGATGAAGGCCGATCGGTCGAGGAAGTGGTGGAGATGATCGAGAAGGGCAAGCTCCGTCCGTGACGCGCTCTTCCGCGGGGGCGATTCGCCGCGCGGTTGTCGACGATCTCGATGCGATCGCCCCCCTCTGGATCGCGATCACCGAGCACCACCGAGCGATCGACGGGCTCTTCGCGCTTCGAAGCGATGCAGATGCCGAGATCCGCGCGTTGCTGGTCGGACAGCTCCGGAGTTCCGACGTCGAGACCTTCATCTGGGAGGGACCGTCGGGGATCGCCGGGTTTTGCACGGTTCGCATCGATCACGCTCCGCCGATTCTGGCCGAAGTCGTCCGGGGTGAGATCACCGATCTGGGGGTTCGCCCGGCCGAGCGCCGCCGGGGAATCGGCCGAGCGCTGGTGGCCGCGGCGGACGACTGGCTCCGGTCACGGGGGGTGAAGCGGGTCGAGGTTCGGGTGGCCTCGCAGAACTCCGAGGGCCAGGGGTTCTGGCGCGCGCTGGGTTTTGGCGACCTCATGGACGTGCTGCACCGTCGCCTGTAGATTCCGCGCGCGGATCGAGTCGGGACGTCGAGGAGCCCGGCCCAGGAACCCTCCATGACCTTTCCGGAACCCAACGCGCTGGCACGGGAACTCAATCGGCGACTCGAGGTCGCCGCGCCCGAGGTGTTGGCGATGCTGTCGCCCCTGGGCCGGCGGCTCTATTTCCCAAAGGGGATCCTCTCCCAGTCCGCCGAGGCCCGTGAGTCGGCCCACCGCTTCAACGCGACCATCGGAATCGCCACGGCTTTGGGCGAGCCCATGCACCTGCCCTCGGTGACGCGGTATCTGGCGGACCTGGACCCGGCCAATGCCGTGGACTACGCGCCCGCCGGAGGACGCGCGAGTCTGCGCGAGCGCTGGCGGGAGAAGCAGCTGAGCGAGAACCCCTCCCAGCGGGGCAAGCGCTGCGGTCTGCCGATCGCCACCAGCGCGATTACCCACGGCCTGTCGCTCACCGGCGACCTGTTCGTGGAAGCCGGCGATGTCATCGTGATTCCCGACAAGCTCTGGGGCAACTACCGCCTGACCTACGAGGTTCGCCTGGGAGCGTCGATCAAGACCTTCCCCTTCTACGAGGGGTCCGGTTTCAACTGCAAGGGTTTTGCTCGGACGCTGGCGGAGGCGGCCGAAGGGCGCGAAAAGGTGATCGTGCTGCTCAACTTCCCCAACAATCCGACCGGCTACGTGCCGTCACCCAGCGAGGGCGAGGCGATCTCGAACGCCCTGGTGCGCCAGGCGGAGAGCGGGACCCGGATCGTTGCGGTCACCGACGACGCCTACTTCGGCCTCTTCTATCACCTGGGTGGCCCGTCGATGACGGAGTCGTTCTTCGGCGTGTTGACGAACCGCCACCCGAACCTTCTGGCCGTGAAGCTCGACGGTGCGACCAAGGAGTTGTTCGCCTGGGGTCTGCGATGCGGTTTTCTCAGCATCGGCCCCGGACGCGAGGAGACCGCCGACGAGGTAGCCGCGGTCCTCGACGCCAAGCTGCGGGGCGCCATCCGAAGCGGGATCTCGAACGTGTCGCACCTCTCCCAGTTGCTGGTGGAGCAGGCACTGGCCTCTTCCTCCATCGACGGGGAACGCAAGCTCAAGCTGGAAACGCTGCGAGCCCGGGCCGAGAAGGTCCATGAGGTGGCCCACGCGCCTCGCTTCCGCGAGAGCTGGCGGGTCTACCCGTTCAACAGCGGCTATTTCATGAGCCTTCGGGTCGAAGGGGTGGAAGCGGAGACCGTTCGGCTGCACCTGCTGGGCGAGTACGGGATCGGGTTGATCTCGATCGGAACCTCCGACCTGCGCATCGCCTTCTCGTGTCTCGAGCTGGATGAGATCGAGCCGCTCTTCGAAGCCCTGCACCGGGCCATCCAGGAGCTGCTCAGTCGACCCGGGTGAGCTCCGTGATGATCGCGATTCAGGAGCTGCTCAGTCGAGCCGGTCGAGCTCCGTGATGATCGCGATCAGGGTCTGAATCCCGCGCTCGAGATTCTCGACGGACACGCGTTCGTCGGGGCCGTGAATGCCGCGAGCCTCCCCGGCTCGATGCCAGCGCGGAACGAACCCGTAGGAGTGGATGCCCAGGTCGCGAAAGTAGTGGGCGTCGGTGAAGCCCACGAGCATGCGGGGGACGATCACGGCGCCCGGGTCGGTGGCTTCGGCCACGTTTTCGATGGCCCGGTACAGATCGGTATCGATCGTCGACCCGCGGGAGTGAAAGCTGAGCAGGGGTTCGACGCGGACACTCGTGTCCCCCACGGCCTGACGCACCCGATCGACGAAGACGTCGCAGCGCTCGAAGGGAAGCAGGCGCACATCGATGTGGGCCGATGCCGTGACGGGAAGCACGTTCGTGCTCGGGGCACCCTCCAGCACCGTGATCGTCAGCGTGTTGCGAACCAGCGCCGCCTGGGCCCGTTCCGAAAGGAATCGATTGCGAAAGGCCGGATCGACCATCAGGTTCGTCGCGAGATCGTCGTATCCGCGCGCGTCCTCGGCAGAGGCCAGGGGCGCGAGGATCGCGAACATCCGCTGTACCTCCGGGACCACGCGCGTTGGATGGTCCAGCTGTCGTACGCGCTCGAGAGCCGCAATCAGTCGCGGAACCGCGGCGTCACGAGGGGGCGCCGAGCTGTGCCCCGGTGTGCCGCGCGCCGTGAGGCGCATCCAGCAGGGGCTCTTCTCGATCACCGAGATCCCCCAGACCGATGGTGTCTGATCGGACAGGCGGCGGATCCCGCCGCCTTCGGTCAACAGGAACTCCGCATCCAGCAGGAGCCCTGGGCGCTCGCGAACCAGGTATCCCGCGCCGTCGAGACCGCCCTTTTCCTCGTCCGGTGTCGCCAGGAATACGATGTCACGCTTCAATGGGACGTCCCGCTTTGCGAGCTCGGTCATCGCCAGCAGCTGAATCACCGTGACCCCCTTCGCGTCGAGGGAGCCACGCCCGATGACAAAGCCGTCCTTGCGAATCCCAGCGAAGGGGTCCGTCGACCAGGCAGCCCGGTTTGCGGGAACCACGTCGATGTGGGACAGCAGCACCAGCGGGCGTCTTTCGCCGGTGCCGGGCAAGCGGCCCCAGGCAGCGGCGCGACCCACCTTCGAGTCGCCTGCGGGGGTCGGGATCAGAGCCGCCTCGAGGCCGCCTTCGCGCAGTTTTTGCACCAGGTAGAGGGCCAGCGGCGCCTCGTCGCCCGGCGGGTTGACCGATACCAGTCGAATGGCATCGCTCAGGGTCCGGGCGGCTCGCTCGCGAAGGGGAAGCGGGGGCAGCTCAGAGGGGACCGGGGCGGGTTCCGGAATCGGGGTCGGATCGACCCCCGCCGCGGGCCCCGCCAGCAGGCCGCATGCCAACACGCTAGCCGCGAGCTGGCGATGGATCTCACCCATCCGTCGTGTGCCCAGAACGAGAAAATGTTCTAGAATCAATGAGTTGGACCGCGCCCCGGATTCGGATCGAAGCCCCCCGGGGAATATACCTGGATCCATGTCGACCGGATTGCATCGTGCGAATCCCGCGTCGCGGGGCGAACTATACTCCTACAGAGGCCCCCACGGAGCGGTGTTGTACAGACGAGCCCGAACATCCAGCTACCGAGTTTCGTTCCATCGACACCTCCTCGGATCCTTGGGGCTGGGCCTGACCGTGGCCTTGGCGATGCTGCTCGGCTTGTCAGCGTACGTCCCGCCGGAAATGGATGCGGCTCCGGCGTTCGCCGGCGCCGACTCGGCTGCGCTCCAGACTGTGGCGCTGCCTCCGCCCGAACCGGTGGTCCGCATCACGAACGGCGAGATCGAGCCCGGCCGAAGTCTGGCCAGCGCGCTGACGGATCGGCAAGTCTCGGCGGAAGTGGTGAACCGCATCGCCAACGAGCTGTCCGGGCATTTCGATTTCCGGAACGCTCGAGCCGGGCAGACCTTTCGCTTGACCCAGGACGAGAGCGGGCAAATTCTCGAGTTTCACTACCAGACGACGGACACTCGGAGTTTCCGGCTGACCCGGGAAGGCGAGGACTACGCCGTCCACGTTCAGGAAGCGGTCTTGCGACCGCGAGCGGCGCGAATCACCGGCATCGTCACTACGAACCTCCACGACGCGTTCGAGGAACTCGGCGAAGATCCCAGGCTCGCCGGGGACTTTTCAGAAATTTTCGCCTGGGACATCGATTTCTCGCGCAATGTCCATTCGGGCGACGAGTTCCGACTCGTGTACGAGCGTCTGTACCGTACCGACGACGCAGTAGGTTCCGTCTACGTGCGGCCAGGACGCATCCTCGCGGCGCACTACGCCGGAGCCTCGGGCAAGCACGTCGCTCTCTACTTTGAAGACGACGACGGAATCGGGGGCTACTACCGGCCCGATGGAACGTCGGTCAAGCGCCAGTTCCTGCTGGCCCCGCTGCGTTTCGGCCGCATCAGTTCGAGCTTCACGACTGCGCGACTTCACCCGATTCTCAAGATCACCCGGCCCCATCACGGCGTCGATTACGCTGCGCCGGTCGGCGCGCCCCTGTGGGCGGTTGCCGACGGCAAGGTGATCTTCCGCGGCGCCGCGGGCGGCTTCGGGAACCTGCTGAAGATCCGCCATTCCCAGGGCTACGTTTCCTACTACGCGCATCTGTCCCGCTTTGTGTCGGGATTGAGGACGGGAGACAAGGTCAAGCAGAAGCAGCTCATCGGCTATGTGGGCGACTCCGGGCTGGCCACGGGACCCCACGTGTGTTTTCGGATCGCTCGAGACGGGCGCTACGTAGACCCGGCGTCCATGGGCGATCCCGGGGGTGAGCCGGTCGCTCCCTCGTCGCGGTACGCGTTCTACCGTACCCGCGACGCACTTCTCTCCGAGCTCGTTGGCAGCCCACTGCTCGCGCCCACCCAGGAAGCCCTCTAGCGCCGTTCTACCGCGTCAGCGCCTCGGGAGGCCCCCGCTGTGCCCTCGCTATTTCGAGTATCCTGCGCCCGTGGCGACCGGCTCCCAGATCTCGAATCCAGACCTCGGCGATCGCCTCGAGGCGCTGGGCCAGACCCTCGGCGCGAGAGAGGCCGAGCATCGAGACGGGCTGGAACGCGCGCGGAACTGCGTGGAACGCCTGCGAGATCGGATCGAGGGGGCCCTGGAGCGCTTTCACCGGGCCGCGGCCGGGGCGGGAGCGCCGCACCTTCGGGTTTCGCTGGGGGAGATCCGAATCGATGAAAAGCACCTCCGCGCCGTCGAGTTCGATCTTCGCCGGGGTCGGTATCGAATCGTTGTCACAGCCAAGAGCCGGGGTGACGTGACCCTGGTGGGTCCGTTTCGCGTTGGCAAGAACGAGGGCCCCTGCCGTTCGTTTCCTCTGGAATCCGACACCGAGCTGAACGACGCCCTCGCGAACTTGCTCGAGAGCTTCCTCGAGGAAGCTTCGACGCCGTGAGTACCGCCGTGGTTCCGAGCCCGTTGGCATCGCTTCGCGAGGTGAGGGTTGGCTCGAAGAACGAGCCGAAGATCGCCGCGGTTCGAAGCGCGCTGCTGGCCTACGCTCCGAAAGTGCGGGTCGAAGGCGTCGGCGTGGCCAGTGGGGTCGCCGAGCAGCCCGTGGGCTTCGACGAGATCATTCGGGGCGCGAGCAACCGCGCTCGGGCGGCCGTCGAATCCCAGGCGTGCGAGCTCGCGGTGGGAATCGAAGACGGCCTGATCGAGCTACCCGAAGCGGCCGCTGGCTCCCGCTCCTCGTTGTCCGAGTTCAAGCTGCGCCACGTCAACATCGGTTGCGCCGCGGTGACCGACGGGAAACGACTCTCCTTCGGTTTCTCGTCGGCCTTTGCCTACCCGCCAGACTGCTCTCAGCAGGCGGCCAACGAGCGCGCTCCGATCGGAGGTCTATTCGACCGCATCTGGCAGAGGCGCCGCGGCGAGTCCTCGGCGCTGCCCTCCGCGCGAGGCCTCGGGAACGTGGGGCGGCTCACTCTGGGCGTGCTGCCCCGCCGCGAGTACGCGCGCCACGCGGTGTTGTGTGCCCTGGTGGCGTTTCTGCATCCCGACCTCTACGACGACCTCAGCGGGGGAGAGGGCTCTTGAGTCCGGGTTCCCCCGCTGCGGGTGAGGCGAGTGCCGAGGTCCGGTCGCCCGAAGATCTGGTCGAGGTCATTCGGCGCGGGGAGAAGCCCGCCGAGCAGTTTCGGGTGGGCACTGAGCACGAGAAGATCGGCCTCACCAGCGACCGCCACAGCCCGGTGCCCTACGACGGCCCCAGAGGTATCGGGGCCCTCCTCGAGGCGATCGCCGCGGCGGACGGCTGGACTCGTGTTTTCGAAGGGCCCCACCTCATTGCGTTGGAGAAGGACGGCGCCAGCATCACCCTTGAGCCGGGGGGGCAGCTGGAACTGTCCGGGGCGCCCCTGCGAACCGTCCACGAGACCTGCGACGAGTTTCACACGCACCTGGACTTGATGAAGCGGGTTTCCGAGCCCCTGGGAATCGTGTGGCTCGGACTCGGAATCCATCCGATTCATTCCGTCGATGAGATTCCTCAGATGCCCAAAGAGCGCTACCGGATCATGCGCAGCTATCTGCCGACGCGGGGGAGCCTGGCCCTCGACATGATGTACACGTCGGCCACGGTCCAGGCGAATTTCGACTTTTCCGACGAGGCCGACATGGCGGTGAAGTTCCGGACGGCCCTGGTCCTGACGCCGATCGTATCGGCGATGTACGCCAACTCGAGCCTGTCCGGCGGCAAGGCCAACGGCTACATCTCGCGCCGGGTCGCGATTTGGAATCAGGTCGATCCCGATCGCTGCGGGCTGTTGCCGATCGCGTTCGAGCCCGATTTCGGATACCGGCGCTATGTCGAATGGGCGTTGGACGTGCCCATGTTCTTCGTGGTGCGCAATGGCGAGTACCGGGCCGCGAAGGGGATGACTTTCCGGCAGTTCCTGCGTGAGGGGAGCGGCGGGACTCCGGCCACCTACGCCGATTTCGACCGCCACCTGACCACTCTTTTCCCGGAGGTCCGGCTCAAGCACATCATCGAAGTGCGCGGGGCCGATGCCGTGCCACCGGGCCTGACCTGTTCGCTTCCGGCCCTGTGGAAGGGCGTGCTCTACGATGCGGATGCCCGGGCTGCCGCCCAGACGCTGGTGGGCGAGACGTCTCACCCGCAGCGGCAGGCCGCCCGTGACGACGCGGCCAGGCGGGGTCTGGCGGCGGAGTTCGCCGGCCGACCGATGCTCGACCTGGCGAGGGAACTGATCTCGATCTCATGCGAGGGGCTTCGCCGGATCGGTCACGCTGGGAAGCGGGATCCCGACGAGACGCCCTTCCTGGACCCGCTGATGGAGCAGATCGAACGGGGAGTGAGTCCAGGGCAGGCGGTCCTCGATTGTTGGGAGGGGGAGTGGGGACGCTCGGTCGATCGCTTGATCGAGTATGCGCGCTATTGATACAGTCGACTCCACCGCGAAACCCCCTCGCCAGAGACGGGCTGGAAACGGAGCCGGGAGGCCCACATGGCTAAGTTCAAGGTGACCTTTACCCTCGATGAGGCGGATGCCAACTACTTCCGCTCCCTCTATCGCAAGGCAAAGAAGGACGCCGTCGGGCAGGATCCGGCCAAGATCATCCGCGAGGCGAAGGCCATCGTGAAGGAGGTACGGGCCTCCAAGAAGACCCCCGCGTTCGTCAGCGAGGCGATTTCAGTCCTCTCGGACCTGACGGATCTGATCCAGGACGACGAGTACGCGGCGCCGGCGCCGGTTCGGAATCAGGTGATGGCCGCAATCGCCTATTTCGCGAATCCCGATGATCTGATTCCCGATCACATTCCGGGCCTGGGATTCCTGGATGACGCGATCATGATCAAATTTATCGAGGACGAGTTCAAGCACGAGCTCTGGGGCTATCGGCGATTTCGCGCGCGCCGCGACACGGCCGAGCAGAGACCCTGGGCTGCCGCGGGGAAGGAACGCCTCCGCAAGCGCCTGGACTCCGACCGCGAGAAGATCCGGGGCGAGATCTCCAAGCGCGAGGCCAAGGACGCCCAGAAAAAGAAATCCGGGAGCTACCTGGGTTGGTAGGCTCCGTATTGGGTGCTCGATGACGAGTCCCGCCCTCCCGAGAATTCTGGTGGTCGACGACGAGGAAGCCATCCTCGAGACGATGACCTTCACCTTCGCCGACGACTACGAGGTCTACACCTCGAACGACGCGCGCAGTGCACTGGAACTCCTGGACGAGAAGGCACCTTTCGCGGTGGTTCTCACCGACCAGCGCATGCCGAACATGGACGGGGTGGAGTTCCTGAGCGAAGTCTGTCGACGCCATCCGTCCACGGTGCGGATGATCCTGACGGGGTTTTCCGACATGCAGGCCATCGTGCAGGCCATCAACGACGGCCACGTGTATGCCTACATCTCGAAGCCCTGGGAGCCGGATCATCTGAAGCAGGTGATGAAGCAGGCCGTCGACCACTACGAACTCACGGTCGAAAACGAACGGCTGGTGGTGGATCTTCAGGCCGCCAATATCTTTCTCGAAGCTGTGATGGATCACCTCGACACCGGTGCCCTGGCCGTGGACTCGTCCGGCGTGATCCAGGCCCTGAACCGTCCCGCCCGCCACTACCTGGCGCTGGAGGGAGACCTACGCAATCGACCCCTCAAGGCGGTGCTTGAGCGCCACGGTCTCGAGGAGCTGGGGGCGATTGTGTATCGGGTCACCGGTGACGACACGATCAAGTACGACGACGTCGAGGTTCGAGTCGATGACCGTACCTATCACCTGCGGATTACGAGTCAGAACCTGACCGACGGATCGGCGGACCCGTTCGGGCACGTCATTTTCTTCCGCGAGGTGTCGCACGAGCCGCTGTTGCGCCGCTACGGCGAATTCATGAGTGAGATCGTCCAGACTCAGGGGGAGCTGCGCGGGAAGCTGGAACAGCTGCAAGACCAGCTGCCGTCCATGGCGGCGAAGGTGCAGGGATCGCGCATCGATTCGCCGGGGATGAGCGAGCTGTCCGAACGGGTCATGCGCACGCTGACCGCCGTGGAGAATTGGCTCGAAGTCGACGATATGCTGGCACAGCAAGACTATCCCGATTCCCAGTTGCTGCGGGATCGCATGCGGATCGCCATGGCGCGCTGGCCCCTGCCCGACGAGGTTCCCGAGCGGGTTCAGGCGCTGGCCCGGCGCGTGGAGGAATACTACGAATCCGGCGAGAACCCGAAGCAGCGCGTCCTCTAAGCCCACCGTGAGCAGCGCAAGCGGTCTCGATCGACTCGAACTACGGATCGAACGGCTGCGGCTCACGTTCCGCTTTACCTACGCGTTCCACGCGCGCGAGGTGCGCTTCGAAATCGACACGGGCGAGGGCTTCGTCGGCGTATTTCCCGAGACCTTCTCGTTCCGGGCGGACCTCCACGATCCGGCGGAGCTCTACATTCAGTTCGACGACCTGGCGCGAAAACCGCGCTTCCTTACCCCGGGTGCCAACCGGCGCGATGCCGCGGTCCTGATCTCGCGGTTGGTGCTGAGCATTCCCCGCTACCTCGATGGGGTCTTGTCGCGCCTCGAGAGCGAACGGCGGCTCGACGATCGGGCCATGACGAAGGTCTACGAAGATCTGGCGCTGATCTCGCAGATCTTGCTGCGTTATCTGGCCGACCGCGGAAATGAAGAGGGTCCGGGCATGCGCACCGCCGCCCTTCATCTGCGCAAGCTGTCGTTTCGAGCGCTTCTGGCGCTGTTGCGGAGACGGGTGACGCCGAGCTACCTCGCCGCCTATATCGCCGGGTCCGCCGAACCGATCGATCCTTCGGATGACCTGTCTGAGGCGGGTTTCTTCCACACGATGGAGACCGGCGACTCCGAAGCGGTGGATCGATCGTTGGTTCGGCTGACCGAGCGAGCCTTCTATCGCTGGCTCGAGGAAGTGTGTCTGGACGAGGAGAATCTCCTTTTCGAGGCCGAGGACTCTCCCTTCGAAGACCGCGAGACCGAGATCTTGCGAGCGATCAGCCAGGGCGAGGACTTCGCCCTGGAACGAGGGAGAGACCTGACTCCATTTCTCCGGCGCCCGAACAACCGCGATTGCATGCGAGTACTCGGGAAGCTCGAAGGCTGGTTCCTGCGTCAATACGATATCCACAGCGCGGCGGCGATGATTCAACACGCCGATCTATTGAGTCGCGGTGCGACCGATGGCGATCGGGTCCTTTCGCGGCACACGAGCCTCAACTATTCGATTTTGCTGGCGGCGCTGGCGTCGCCCTTCATCGCCGCCGGCTTCTTCTACGAGCGGGCTCCGATGCTCATCGACATGCTGTGTGTGGCGGAAGTGATCGTGGTCGACAGCATCGCCTTGTGGTTCCTGCTGTATCGGTTCTGCTGGAAACGTGATCTGATCTTCTTTCACACATCGGTTCCACGGATTGCCGCCGGGATCATCGTGGGATACCTGCCGATTTTCTTCATCGATGAGGTGTGGGCCCTGGCCGCCCTCGGCTGGGTTACGCTGGCGAGCATCGCGGGGCTGCTCGGGTTGACCACGCTTCTCTACCTCTACACCGAAGTGCAGAGGCGTCTAAAGGATCCCGACGAGGCGTTCTCGCGCGCCCGGCGGATCTTCCTGCTCGGGATCCTGCAGTCACTCGGGTTCGGCCTGATTCTCACCGGACTCGTCGGGAGCTTCATGACCCTGCGCAACTGGACCGGTGGCGAGGCCGTGGCTTCCATCGAGGCCTTGCGCGGGTCTCTTCCGGCCTTTGTCGGCGAACTGCCTCGGGTTCTCGGAATCGAACCCTTCTACACGTTTCCGGCGGCCATTTTTATCATGACCTTCATGTCCTTCTTCATCGGTACGTTCCTCCAGCTGATGTGGGAAGAGCTGCCCATCACCGAACCGCTCTAACCCGCCTTATTCATGATCCCTCGTCGCGAACAAGGCGGGCTACGCCGACGCTGGGTACTATTCCGAGATGGCTAAGATCGTCATGTACACGAAGGCGATGTGCCCCTATTGCACGATGGCGAAGCGACTGCTCGGGCAGAAGGGCCAAGATTGGCTGGAGATCGACGTGGCCGCCGAACCCGCCCGGCACCAGGAGATGATCGATCGAAGCGGCCGCGGGACCGTTCCGCAGATCTTCATCGGAGAAACCCACGTCGGGGGCTACGATGAGCTCGCCGCCATGGAGCACGCCGGCGAGCTCGACGCGCTTCTCGCGCCGGAGTCCGGGGGCTGAGATGGACGACCGCCAAAACCACCAAAGTCACCGTATCGCGATCGTGGGAAGTGGGCCGGCGGGATACACTGCGGCAATCTACGCGGCTCGCGCCGAGCTCGAACCGGTGGTGGTCGCCGGAGTTCAGTTCGGCGGGCAGCTGATGCTCACCACCGACGTCGAGAACTATCCGGGCGTTCCCGAGGGCGTCACCGGGCCCGAAATGATGGAGTTATTCCAGAAGCAGGCCGAGCGCTTCGGAACCCGGGTGCTCCTCGAGGACGCCACCGAAATCGATCTGTCCGAGCGTCCTTTTCGGGTCCGGACCGACGAACACGAGTTCAGCGCGGAAGG
>JAZFUU010000161.1:0-5438 GCA_036447375.1 Myxococcota bacterium | reverse complement strand
GCGGCCAGCCGCAGAAACGTTCGGAGCGGGGAGAGAGCATGGGAGAGAGCGACTACGACCTGTTCACCATCGGAGCCGGGTCGGGCGGCGTTCGGGCCAGCCGCTTTTCCGCAGCATTCGGCGCTCGTGTCGCCGTGGTGGAAGAACGCTACCTGGGCGGCACGTGTGTCAATGTCGGCTGCATTCCCAAGAAGCTCCTCGTCTACGCGGCCCATTTCCGCTCGGACTTCGAGGATTCAGAGGGGTTCGGATGGGGCCCGAGCGACCGCCGCTTCGATTGGCCCGAGCTCATCGCCAACAAGGACCGCGAAATCGCGCGCTTGAATCGCGTGCATCGCGATCTCCTCGACAGCGCAGGGGTGGACCGGATCGAGGGTCGAGCGCGGATTCTGGATCCCCACACGGTGGAGGTCGGATCCCGTCGGTATACCGCTGAGCACATTCTGGTAGCGACGGGCGGTTGGCCGTCGGTACCCGAGGTTCCGGGCGCGGAGCATGGAATCACCTCGAATGAGGCGTTCTACCTGAAGTCGCTACCCCGGCGCGTCGTGATCGTCGGCGGCGGATACATCGCCGTTGAGTTCGCGGGAATCTTCCACGGACTGGGCGCCGAGGTCGTCCAACTCTATCGAGGGCCCCTCTTCCTGCGCGGATTCGACGACGACCTGCGTACGACGCTGGCCGAGGAGATGCGAAAGAAGGGCGTCGACCTCCGTTTCGAAGCTCGCGTCGCGCGGATCGATCGCGACGACAGCGGAATTCGCGTGACCCTCGAGGATGGATCGTCGGTCGATGGCGATACGATTCTGTTCGCAACCGGACGCCATCCTCTGACGGAGAACCTGGGGCTCGAAGAGGTCGGTGTCGCCCTCGATGAGTCCGGCGCCATCGCCGTCGACGAATTCTCGCGCTCGTCGGTGCCGAGTATCTGGGCCATCGGCGACGTGACGAATCGTATCAATCTTACGCCCGTCGCCCTCCACGAAGGCGTGGCGCTGGCAAATACCCTGTTCAACGATCGTCCCACGGCTCCGGACCACGAGACCGTTCCCAGCGCCGTGTTCAGCGATCCGAATCTGGGTACCGTCGGCCTGACCGAGGCGCAGGCGCGCGATCGCCACGCCGACATCGATATCTATCGTTCCGGGTTCCGCGCTCTCAAGCACACCCTGACCGGCCGCGACGAGCAGACTCTGATGAAGCTGGTGGTCGACGCCACCACAGACCGGGTGCTCGGAGTTCATATGATCGGTCCCGACGCCGGAGAAATCATGCAGGGGTTCGGGGTGGCCCTCAAGGCGGGGGCGACCAAGGCGCAGTTCGACGCCACGATTGGAATTCACCCCACGGCGGCCGAGGAATTTGTCACGATGCGGGAGAAGGTGGCGGAGGGCTAGCCCGCAGTATTCACGAACCGAAGGATCGGGCCAACGTCTCTCAGCGGAACTTCGCGAAGTCGGGCGGCCGCTTTTCGACGAAGGCGTTTCGACCCTCCTTCGCCTCTTCGGACTTTCCGAAACTCTCCAACCCGGTGAAGGCGATCCTTCCCTGACCGGCGAGATGGGTGCTGTCGGCGTTGAAGGAGGCCTTCAGGAAGGCGATTGCGGTGGGTGAAAGGGCGGCCGCCTCCCGCCCCCAGGCCCGGGCTTCCTCGAGCAGGTCGTCGGCGGCCACGACCTTGTTCACGAGGCCCCAGGCCTCTGCCTGTTTCGCGTCGTACTGGCGGCAGAAGAACCAGATTTCCCTCGCGCGCTTTTCTCCGACGACCCGCGCCAGATAGCCGGTTCCGTAGCCCGCATCGAAGGAGCCCACGCGGGGGCCCGCCTGGCCGAAGCGGGCGTGATCCGCGGCGATCGTGACATCGCAGATCAGGTGCAGGACGTGTCCGCCCCCGATGGCGAGCCCGTTGACGGCGGCGATCACCGGCTTGGGCACATCGCGGATGGTTTGGTGCAGCCCTTCGATCTCGAACAATCCGGTTTCACTGGTTCCGTAACTCCCGGTTTCGGCGTACTCCTTCTGGTCGCCTCCGGCGCAGAAGGCGCGCTGGCCGGCGCCGGTCAGGATGACGCAGGCGACGGCGCGATCGGCCCAGGCCACCTTGAATGCGTGGATCAATTCTTCGACCGTGCGTCCGCGAAATGCGTTCATTCGTTTCGGCCGGTCGATGGTGATGATTGCGCTGGCCTCATCGACCTCGTAGCGAATGTCCCGATACTCCATGTCTCCTCCCGCGTCAGTCCGCCATGGTCAAGCCGCCGCTCACGCTCAAGATCTGGCCGGTAACGAAACTGGACCGCGCGCTCGCGAAAAAAAGAATGGCATCCGCGATTTCCTCGGGCCGCGCCAGCCTGCGAAACGGGATCGCTCGGATCAGCGCCGCCTGAAGATTGTCGGGCAGAGATCGAAACAAAGGAGTGTCCGTCGGTCCGGGGCATACGCAGTTCACGCGAACACCGTGGGGAGCCATCTCGCGGGCCAGCGACTTGGTGAAGGCGATCACCCCGCCCTTCGATCCCGCATAGACGGTCTCGCCGCTGCTTCCGACCCGCCCGGCGTCGCTGGCCACGTTCACGATCTTTCCGCTGCCGGCCTCGACCATCGCCGGGAGAAATGCCTTGGCGACCTTCATCGGGCCCAGAAGATTCAGGCGCACGATTCTCTCGATGAACTCGTCGCTGTTGTCGAGGAAGGGCTCGACGCGGTCCCAGCCGGCGGCGTTGATGATGATCTGCGGTGCCGCGCCACGAGCGATGACGCCGTCGGCCAGGGCCCGAATGGAATCGTCGTCGGTCACATCCACGGGCGCGAATTCGGCCTTGCCGCCGGCCTGCCGGATGGCCGAGCAGGTTTTCTCCCCGCCGGCCGCATCGAGGTCGGCAGCCACGATCTGGGCCCCCGCCCGGGCGAGGGCGTGGGCCGTCGCTCGACCGATGCCCGAAGCGGCGCCTGTTACCACGGCAAGCTCTCCGGGCAGCTGCATCGGGGGTCCTCCGGGCGCCATGGTAACCCTCTCAGCCCACGGGTACGCCGTTCCGGGGCGTGCCTCCTCTCGATGACCGGGTAGGCCGCGAACTTCGGCCGGGCGGGTATGCTCGAAGTGGATTTGAGCTTCGAGGCGAGTCGATGTCGAGTCCGAGTCAGAAGGGCCGCTCGATCGGCTATCGGGGTCACGGTGGCGTTGCGCTGAACGGCGACGCCTGGGGAGACGCCGGGGCCCCGGCGGTGGTTCTCCTGCACGGGGGCGGCCAGACTCGCCACTCCTGGGCCGGAACCGGGCGTCGGCTCGCCGAGGAGGGGTGGCATTCGATCGCTCTCGACCAGAGGGGACACGGGGACAGTGAATGGGCGCCCCTCGGCGAATACCGCCTCGACGACTTCGTTGCGGACCTCCGCTGCGTGGCCCGGACGTTCGACCGGCCGCCTGTGGTCATCGGCGCGTCGCTGGGGGGCATGGTTGCGCTGCTCGCCGAGGGCGAGTCCGAGGAGACCATTGCCCGCGGCGTCGTCCTGGTCGACATCACGCCGAGACTGGAACCCGAGGGTCTGGTTCGCATCATCTCCTTCATGACAGCCCGCCCGGACGGGTTCGCGAGCCTCGAGGAGGCAGCGGACGCCATCGCCCGCTATCGCAATCAGCGAACGCGCCCCGACGACTTGTCGGGACTGGCCAAGAATCTGAGGCGGGGCCCGGACGGCCGCTATCGCTGGCATTGGGATCCCAAATTCATGAGCAGAGAGGGTCCCCCGGGCGACACCTACACACCCGAACGGATGGTCGCCGCCGCGCGACGACTGACGGTTCCCACACTCCTCGTCCGCGGCAAGCAGAGCGATGTCGTGAGTCGGGAGGGTGCCGCCGAGTTCCTCGAAGCGGTGCCCCATGCCCGATTCGTGGATGTCGGTGGGGCCGGCCACATGGTGGCGGGCGATCGAAACGACGCCTTCACCCAGGCCGTGGTGGATTTCGTTCGCGAGGAGTTTCCCCAAGGCTGAGCCCTCGCGGGTTTGTGAGCTGTGCTCTCGTCGGTTGGGTCCGCGTTACCCCTCGTCCGGTCGGCTGCGGGCCGCGTTTGCGGCCTTGAGCGGACTCTGATCCCGCAGCTCATCGATGACCCGGCCTGTCTGGGCGCGCTCTTCGTCGAGGAATCGGGAGACGGCGACCGCCAGACGCGGATCGGCCAGAAAGTGCAGGCTGTAGGTCGGCTCGGCATCGAAACCACGCAGGAATTTGTAGTCGCCTCCGGCGCCGGGCTCGAAACGCTGGATTCCGGCTTCGATGCAGTATTCGATCGCCGCGTAGTAACACACGTTGAAGTGCAGATACCGTGCGGGCTTCAGTGCGCCCCAGTAGCGCCCGTAGAACGTGTTGCCTTTCACCACGTTCGTGGTTCCCGCGATCACCTCGTCGCCCTGCCGCGCGATCACGAAGCACAGGCGATTGCGGAAGCGTTCGGCGAGCAGCTCGAAGAAACGGGAATTGAGATACTGCCGGCCCCAATGGTGATTCTCGATGGTCACCATGTAGCAGCGGTACATCGTCTCGAACAGGTCTTCGGAGATGGCGTTTCCACGGAGACAGTCGATCTGGATGCGTTGTTCGGTCATGCCGCGCCGTTCCCGGCGGATCTGATTGCGGCGCTTGCTTCGGAACCGGGCCAGGTAGTCTTCGAAGTCGCCGTAGCCCGCGTTCTTCCAGTGGTATTGGAAGCCCACGCGCAGCAGGTAGTCCGAGGGGGAGAGGGCTTCGGTCTCGGACGCCCGGCAGAAGTTGATATGCACGCCCGAGAGTTCGTTGCTCTCGCAGATCTCGCGTAGGCTCGCGGCCAGTCGGCCGATCCATTTCGCCCGGTCCTCGCCCGCGGCGACCAGGAACCGCGCCCCGGTCACCGGCGTGAAGGGGACTCCGACCAGCAGCTTGGGGTAGTAGCGGATGCCCGCGCGTTCAGCGGCATCGGCCCAGCCCCAGTCGAAGACGAATTCGCCCTCGCTGTGGCTCTTGAAATAGAGGGGGCAGGCCGCCAGCAGTCGCGCGCCGTCGCGTACCACCAGGGGCCTCGGGAGCCAGCCCGTTTCCGGTCCCACGGCGCCGGACGCCTCCAACGAGGCCAACCAATCCCATTCCAGAAAAGGGGATTCGTCGCCGACCAGCGCATCCCACGCCTCCCGCGGCACCTCGGCGACGCTATCGAGCATCTCCACGCGTTGCATGGCCGTCAACTCTAGCCCGCAATATTCATGAAACCCTCTGCTGCGGAATGCCTCGGATCCGACCCAGGTTGCTATCCTCGTCGGCATGGCGCAGGAGCCGAAAGGCCCCGGCGGGGGCGACCCCAGTACCCTCGATCCCCGGCGCGAGGGTGGGGTCGCCACGGCAACGCGCCGGAAGGTGTCTCGTCCCCAGCGCTACAAGGTGATTCTGTACAACGACGACTACA
>JAZFUU010000160.1:0-14339 GCA_036447375.1 Myxococcota bacterium | reverse complement strand
AGAAAGGAAGCCGCGGAAGAGCCCCCCGGCGCCACAATGGCCTCCAGGGCCGCCGCGGTGAACGGGGGATCGCTGTCCAGCACCGCGCGGTATCCGCCTTCGATCATCGCATCCAGAAAGGGAAGCTCACGACGGGCGCGCAGGTACTGGACCAGGTTCCAATCGGCGCCGTCGAGCAGGATGAGAGCGACGCGACGGCGGCCGTCGCCGGCGGGTCGGCTGAGGTCGGCGCGCGAGAATTCCCGGGGGCGTCCGGGGGACACCTCCACGTCGACTTCTTCGCCGGGGATGGGACTCACCGTGCCGGAGGCCCGGGTGCGCCCGAGGGCGTCGCGGTACACCCAGTGCAGGGGGGCGGTGCCGAGGGCGCGTTGCGCGACCACACCACCGGACGCCGGCACCGGGATGACTTCGTATTCGCCATCGACCGGCGTCGAGGCGGAGAGAGCCAGGGCGCTGCCCGGCGGCGGATCGGGAATCGCAAAACGAAGGGTGCCCAGACGCCGGGCGTGGGGGAGGCGGACAAGCTCGCGGTGGGCGGCGGCGCGCTCGAGCTCTGCGCGCGAGAGTCCGGCCAGCTCGAAGTCGGGGCGGGCGCGATCGTAGACGTCGAGGGCTTGTTCCACGCGGTCGGCATTCACCAGGGTCAAGACCAGCCGAATCACCAGGCGTTCGCGAAGGTCGGGATCGAGCCCGTCGGAATCGGCGAAGGCGGTCTCGAGTCGCTGGATCAGCGTGTGATCGGGCTCGGCCAGCCCCGCCAGGCTTAGCGTCAGCGCGTAGCGCGCGCGCAGCTCTGCCGGGTCGCCCCCCGCTCGCTCCCAGTCGGTATAGCTGCGCCGCACTCCCTCCAGATCTCCCGACCAGGCGAGAACCATGCCGCGGGTATCGAACCAATGGGTTACGTCGGCCGCGTTCTCGACGTCGGGCGAGAGCAGTTCTCCCAGCACGGCCAGGGCGCGTGCGGGGTCGCCGCGGAGGAGGTGGCGGTTGGCGAGGGTGGTCCGCATCCGCAGCTCTCGGGGGCGCCGTCCGGTCAGCCGCGCTTCGAGCTCGCGCAGGACGATCTCTTCGTTCTCTACACTTCCACGGGTCACCAGTTCCAGGTAGAAGAGATCCGGATCGTCGGGATGGTTCTGCGCGGCCCGCCCTGCTAGCGACGCGGCGTCGTGGCTTCGCCCGGCATCTCGCCAGGTCTGGATCAGATGAACCGCCAGGGTCGGATTCGGGGCCCACTCCTCGGCCCGGGGATCGTCGAGAATGCCCTCGAGGAGTTCGATACACGCGGCGCCCGCTCCCGTCGCCAACAGGGCCAGGCAGCGGCACTCCGCCGCCGATCGGCCCGTGGCATCGGCTCCCACCTGTCCCTCGGTGAGAGCCAGCACTTCGGACCATTGGCCGGAGTCTGCGGCCCGACAGGCCTCCAGGGCTGTCAGCTGGCCCCGAACGTGATCGACGGAGATGATTCCCACGCCCGTCGCGGTGACGAGGATCGCGATCGCCAGCGCCAGATGCGGTGCCTTCACGCGCCGGCTCCGGACTCGAGCTTCAAGTTCAGCTGAACGCCGTCACTGACGCGATGACCGCGTGCCACGGCTCGCTGCCACGGATAGGTGAGCGGGGACGTGGGGAACTCGGCGGGCCCGTGCTCTGCCAGGCGCGCGTCGGCCTCGGGGAAATTTCCGAAGTCGACGATCGCCCCCCCGGCCTTCGGAAGATGAAGACGTGAAACGCCGCCCCGGCCGCTTCCATCCAAGGCCTTGCGCAGACTCGCCGGATTCCAGCCGACGACCAGGGCCGTGTCGGTCGCCACGTAGCAGGGAGCCAGGTCGGGCAGGACGTTCAGGTCGAGCAGACACGCGCCCGGCGCTTCATCGATGGAAAAGGCGCTTCGGTGCACCGGCCACTGGGCGCTGAGATCACCCAGGAACCCCTCCATGGCGGCCACCGCCGAGTGGCGACGGACGAAGCCCACAGCCAGCGCGGCTCGTGGCATGGGGTGCCCGGATTCGGGGAGGTAAACGGCGGCTTCCCAGCTGCCGTCGAGCACGAATCCGGCGAACAGCGCGCTCTTGAGGCGAAACAGGCGGTCCGCCTGACTCCCCCGGGGCACCCAGTCCGTGATGGCCAGGCCGCCCTCGGGTCGAAGCCGGACGCGGATCAGGCTCTCGTCGGCACTCAGAACGCTGGGTCCCGGTTCGTCGAGGCCGGGTCGGAGCAGGGCCCGGGCCCCGCTGAAGAAGTCGTCCGGGATGATCGCGTCGAGCTCGATGCCGCGATCGGGATCGACGGAGAGAGAGCCGATTACGGGATCCCCATCCCTCGGGCTCCAGACGAAGGCGATATCGCGATCGTGGAGCTCGCCCTCCAGGCGCGCCAGGACTTTCGCGGGACGTTCCGGCCCGGCATCGCAACCGAGGCCGGCCAGGAGCTCGGTCAGGTTCGCGCCGCCACCCGCGACAACCTCGCATCTCGACCACCCCCGCTCCGCCCGCCGATCGTCGAAATCCTGGATCCACGCAGCCAGGGGGGTGCCCTCAAAGCGTTCGAGCTGGGAGAGCACGTGTTCCAGGGCGGAGGTCCGCGCCACCAACCAGAACCCAACCGGCCAGGCGGTCTCCGGGGCCTTGGGTTCACAGGCGACGAAAATCGAGGCGACGAGCAGGGCCGCGAATCCGCGAACTGCGGCCGCGCGGGCCCCGGTCAACGGGCGAGCAAGTAGGCGGTGGAACCATCCCATCGGTCGCGTGAATTCTCCCCCAGGAGATCCGGATCGGAGCCGACGCCCCCCGGCTTGAGCCGACAGGCGGAATTGGGCCACGGAGACAGGCGCTTGGGCAAAGATCGCTCCGGTCAAGACCGCTCCGGTAAAGACCGGGCTCGGAGCGGACGAGAAGAACGCCGCAACCCGCAGGGTTGGATGTGGGGGCCATGCTCAGAGCACTCCTGCGGCGAATCCTCCCGCGAAGAATTCGGGTCGCCCTCAAACAGGTCTACTACTTCGGCTTTCGCCATCGCTGTCTGGTGTGTGGGAGTCGCGTTCGGCGCTATCTGCCCGAAGGCCACGACTTCCCCGTGTTGCGGGAACTGGACGTTGTGGGCGGAGAACGCTGGCCTGCCCGCACCTGCCCGATCTGTTTGTCGGGAACCCGGGCGCGGTTGGTCTACACCTACCTGCGGTACGAGAGCGCGATCTTCGAGCGAGAGACCCGCGTCCTGCATCTCGCGCCGGAGACCGGGATCTGCTGGGCGCTCTCGCGTGCGGCGCGAATCGACTATCTGCCGGGCGACCTCAACCCCGCCAACTACAAGGCGGCCGGCCGCATCGAGAAGATGGACGTCACGTCCATCGATTTCTACGACGAGTCTTTCGATGTCGTGATCGCGAACCATGTGCTGGAGCACATCGTCGACGATCGACGGGCGATGTCGGAGATCTGGCGCGTTCTCAAGCCCGGTGGATGGGCGATGCTCCAGGTCCCGATTTCGCGGAAGCTCCTCGAAACCCGAGAGAATGACTCCGCGGTTTCGGCCCACGAGCGCGAGCAGCTCTTTGGGCAGAGCGACCACGTCCGAGTGTATGGCGCGGACTACCCGGACCGCCTGCGGTCTCGGGGTTTCGAGGTCGACTGCTACTCCCCGCTCGATCGACTCGGGCCCGAGAAGATCAAAGCGTGGCTGCTCAATCCCCGCGAGAACCTCTTTATCGCCCGCAAGCCCTCGCTGAAGGCGACGGAGCTCGCCGGCCTCGCCCCGAAACCCGAGGCTGCCGCCGCGCCGCCGATCCCCTCGGCGCGAATTCTGGGTCTGCGCGTGGACGCCACCAGCTACGCTGAAACCGTGGACGTCGTCGAGCGCCTCGCCGAGGCGGGGGCCGGCGGCATGATCTGCCACGCCAATGTCCACATGCTGATGGAGGCGTTTGACGCCCCGGGTTTTCGCCGCCTTCTCCACCGGGCGGATCGGATCACCCCCGATGGCGTTCCTCTGGTCTGGGCCCTGCGGCTCCTCGGGGTTCCGGCGGACCGCGTCTACGGGCCGGCACTGACCGACGCGGTGTGTCGGCGCGCCGAAGAACGCGAGATCCCCGTCGGCTTCTACGGCGGAAGCCCGGCGGTTCTCGACGCGCTGCGCCAGCGGATTTCCGAGCGCTTCCCGCGCCTGGAGATCGCCCTGGCCTACAGCCCGCCGTTTCGCAGCCTGTCGGCGCGCGAAGATCGCCAGGTGACCGAGGCGATCGAGGCTTCGGGCGCGCGAATCCTGTTTGTCGGACTCGGCTGCCCGAAGCAAGAGCGATGGATGGCGACTCACCGCGCGGCGCTTCCCTGCGTCCTGCTGGGGGTGGGCGCGGCTTTCGACTTCCTGGCCGGTGCCAGGCCCCAGGCGCCCGCCTGGATGCAACGGTTCGGACTCGAGTGGTCGTTCCGGCTGGCCGTGGAACCGCGTCGCCTGTGGCGACGCTATGGGGTCCACAATCCGCGCTTCCTCTGGTATTTCGCAGGCCAGTTTTTCCGACGTCTCCGCTCAGTTTCGGCCCGGAATTGCCGATGACTGAGGGGGGGGCGAAGCCATGTCGAGGTCGGGAGGGAATGAACCGGTCGGTCCTCGGGGCCACGTTGTCGTAACCGGCGGTGCCGGATACATCGGGTCGCTACTCACCGGGCTCCTGCTCCAAAGGGGCTATCGAGTGACGGTGGTCGACTCGCTCCTCTTTGGCGGCGAATCGCTGCTCGGCTACTGGCATCATCCGAGCTTCCGCTTCGTTCGCGCCGACGTGTGCGAATCGGGGGCCGTCGCGCCGCTGTTCGAGGCGCCCACGGGTCCCGAAGGGGAACGACAGCACCTGGTGCATCTGGCCGCGATCGTCGGTTTTCCGGCCTGCCAGGCGCTGGGCGAATCGGTCGCGCGACGCTTCAACGTCGAGGCGACGCGCCTGGTCCTTGAGCAGGCCGAAGAGGCCGGTGTCGAGCGCATCGTCTTTTCCTCGACCTACAGCAACTACGGTCGCTCATCCGACGGCGAGCCCGTCAGCGAGGACTCCCCCCTCCACCCCCAGTCGCTGTATGCGGAGACCAAGATCGAGGCGGAACAGATCCTCATCGATCGAGGTAAGGACTCCAACATCGCGCCCATCGTGTTCCGCTTCGCGACACTCTTCGGAATTTCGCCGCGCACCCGATTCGACCTGATCGTCAACCAGTTCGTCCTCGAGGCCCTCACCCGTCGCAAGCTGGTCATCTATCAGCGTGGCTACGCCCGCGCCTTCGTGCACGTTCGGGATGTGTGCGAGGCGATCGCACTGGCTCTGGAAGCCCCCACGGAAAAAGTGCGCGCTCAGATCTTCAACGTCGGCACCGACACCGGGAACCACACCAAGGACGAGATCGTCGGGCTGGTGCGAAAGCACGTTCGCGACGTCGATGTCGAGTACAAGGATCTGACCTTCGGCGGCGACATGCGCGACATCCGCGTTTCGTTCGCGAAGATCCGGCGGGTACTGGGTTTCGAGGCGAAGATCGACGTCGAGAGCGGCATCTGCGAGGTGCGTGACGCGATCGAGAACCGTCTGGTGGGGCAGCCCGACGATCGCCGCTACCGCAACGCGGAGTTCATCGTCCAGTGACGAGCTACTGGAACGCGCGCCGCGTCGTCGTCACCGGTGGCGCGGGATTCCTCGGCTCCTTCGTGGTCGAGAAGCTCCGCGAGCTCGGGGCCGCCGAGGTCCGTGTTCCCCGCAGCGGCGACACCGACCTGCGGACGCCCGAGGGCATTCGTCGCCTGCTGGTCGATGCGCGGCCCGACGCAGTGATCCACCTGGCGGCGCGGGTCGGCGGCATCGGAGCCAATCGCGCGCATCCCGCGGAGTTCCTCTACGACAATCTCATGATGGGCGCGCAGCTCTTTCACGCGTGCTGGCAGGCCGGTGTCGAGAAATTCACGGGGATCGGAACGGTCTGCTCGTATCCGAAGTTCGCCAGGGTTCCGTTCGTGGAAGAAGATTTCTGGGGCGGATACCCGGAAGAGACCAACGCGCCCTATGGACTCGCCAAGAAGATGCTGCTGGCCCAGGCCCAGGCCTACCGCGATCAATACGGCTACCGATCCGTCTACCTGGTGCCGGTGAACCTCTACGGTCCAGGCGACAATTTCGACCCCGGGTCGAGCCACGTGATCCCGGCGCTGATCCGTAAGTGCATCGAGGCTCAGGAGCGCCGGGAGGATTCGATCGAGGTCTGGGGCACCGGGAACGCAACGCGAGAATTTCTGTTCGTCGAGGATGCCGCCGAGGGGATTGTGCTCGCGGCAGAGCATCACGACGATTGCGACCCCGTGAATCTGGGCTCCGGCATGGAGATCCGGATCCGCGACCTGGTCCAGATGATCGCCAAGGCGACGGGCTTCGATGGAGAGTTGGTCTGGGACGCCTCCCAGCCCGATGGTCAACCCCGTCGCTGCCTGGACATTTCGAAAGCCCAGGCCCTGTTCGGGTTCCGGGCGAAGACGAACTTCGAAGCAGGGCTCGACCGCACAATCCGCTGGTACCGGACCCGCTGAAATGGCCTGGAGCGATCCCAAGGTGCTTCGGCGCCTTCACGTCGTTGTGGACGGCGTGCTCGTCTCCCTGGGCTGGCTGGGTGCCTATGGGATCCGCCACGCGCTCGACGACGTGGTCGGCGCGTCCATCAATCCCTTCGGCCCGTACTGGCGCGCGCTGCCGCTGATCGTTCTTCCCTGGCTGGCTTCGTGCTGGCTGTTCGGCATCTATCGCACCGGGCGCATGCGGACACCCGGCGACGAGATCCAGGCGCTGCTTCGCGGTGTGGCCCTGGGCCTGCTCGTCGTCAGCTCGATCAGCTTCTTCTTCCGAGAGTTCCAGTTCGGCCGTTTCGTGGTGCTGGCGAGCGCCGGGATCAATCTGGTGCTCCAGGGGGGAAGCCGCCTGCTGTATCACCGCATCGAACAGAGCCTACGGCGTTCGGGGTCCCACGACGTGCCGGTGTTGATCGTCGGCACCGGGACCGCCGCCATTCGGCTGCTGCAGAAGCTTCAGGACCACCCGGAGACGGGCTACCGGGTCGACGGTTTCGTGGACGACAGCGACGATTCCGACGGGAAGGACGTGGCGGGCCGGCCGATTCTTGGGTGCATCGACGAAATTCGCGCGGTCGCCGTCGAGCGCGGGATTCGCGAGATCTTCGTCGCGGCGCCTTCGTTGAGTCACACGCGCATGCTGTCGCTGGTGCTCGAGTGTGAAGGCCTTGGACTCACCTTTCGGGTCGTCACAAACCTGTTCGAAGTGCTGACGGCCGGGACACAGATCGACCTGGTGGGCGACCTGCCTCTGGTTCGCCTCGGACGCGACGCCGAGCATCCGCTCTACGCGCCGCTCAAACGCGCCATGGATATCGGCGGCGCAGTCTGCGGTCTCTTGCTGTCGGCGCCCATCGCACTCTGGTGCGCCAGTCGAATTCGTGCGACCAGCGCGGGCCCTGCGATCTTCGCCCATGATCGAGTCGGTCGGAACGGTCAGATCTTCCGGATGTACAAGTTTCGGACGATGCACCGCGATACCGACGCCAGCGCGGTGGCGCCTCGTGCGATGTCGGATCCGCGGGTCACCGAGTACGGACGCTGGCTTCGCGCCACCAGCGTCGACGAGCTGCCCCAGCTGATCAACGTGATTCGCGGCGAAATGTCGTTGGTGGGACCGCGACCCGAGATGCCTGTCATCGTCGAGTCCTACGACGAATGGCAGCGTCGCCGCCTGGCGGTGAAGCCCGGCATTACGGGTCTCTGGCAGATCCTGGGACGCAAGGATCTTCCGATGCACGAGAATCTCCAGTACGACTTCTACTACATCCGCAATCGCTCTCTGTCTCTGGACCTGTCGATCCTGCTGCGCACGGTGGGTGCCGTCCTCTCGCGGAGGGGGGCCTTCTGAGCGCGGGCGACCCGGACATCTCGGTCTGCATCGCTACCCATCGCCGACCGGAGGGGCTCGCACGGCTGCTCGAGAGCCTCGGCGCTCTCGAGCTTCCCCACGGTGTGGAGATCGAGGTGATCGTGGTCGACAACGACCCCAGCGGATCTGCCGCCGAGTTGGTGGAACGACTGGATCCCTCGGTCTCGGGGCACCACGCCCTGCGCCTGCTCCGGGACCCCCGGCACAAGAACGTCGCCCATGTCCGCAACACCGCCGTCGAGGCGGCCCGCGGCACCTGGGTCGCGTTCATCGATGACGACGAGGTCGCCGACAAGAGCTGGCTCGCGGCGTACTGGGCGCTCGCTCGGGAGGGGCCCTACGACGGTTGGTTTGGACCGGTGCTCCCGCGTCTCGAGCGGAATGTGACGCCCTGGCTCGATCTCGAGACTTTCTACTCACGGCCGCGACATCCCACGGGAACGGCCATCACCGCCGCCGATACGCGCACCGCGAACGCTTTCGTGCGGCGCGAGCGATTGCTGGAACAACCCTTCGACCCCGACTTCGGCCTGGTTTCCGAGCTCACGGAGGACTACGAAGTTTTCTCCCGGATGATCGATCGGGGCGCCCGTTTTGCGTGGTGCGATGAGGCGATCGTGGTGGAGACGATCCCGCCGGAGCGCCACACCCTGCGCTGGCTGGTGGGGCGCTCGTACTGGAGCAGTTTGATGATGGCCCGGGTGACCGCTGCGATGGCGCCGCGCCGATCGCCGGGAATGAAGCTGTTGTTGGGGGTCGCGCGAACTCTGTTCGGAGCCGGGCTCGTGTTGGTGGCCGCTCCGACGGCTCTTCGCAGTCGGCGCGCCGCCGCTCGGATGCTGCGGCGTGCCGGGGTTCAGGCGGGGCAGGTGCGGGCGCTATTCGACCGCGCGAGTTCGGGGAAGCTTCGCGCTCGCTAGTCGTTCGCGCTCCGGCACTTCGCTCGCCTTCGGCTCACTGCGCGGCCTTCGGCCTTGCCCGACCGGGCCTCGCGGTCGCTGATCGCTCGGGATGCGACGCGGCGGCGTGAACGGCGGCGCGGCGCAGGCCCCCGGCCAGGCGCTCGGGACGAAACTGCTCGGCGGTGGCGCGGGCACCGGCGCCGAGGCGTGCCCGATCCGACGTGGTCAGGGCTTCCTCGATGACGCGGGCAAAGGCGTCGGAGTCCGTCGGATCCATGAGCCAGCCGTTCTCGTCCGGGCGAACCAGGTCGTCGGCGCAGCCCGCGAGCCGTGAGCAGAGGACGGGTCGAGCGCACGCAAAGGCCTCGTTGACAACGAGTCCCCAGGGATCGCCGAGGCTCGGAAACACCAGCAGCTCCGACGCGGCATAGATGCGGACCAGATCGTCGGGGGCCACCGCCGGCACGTGGAGAATCTCGCCCGGGGCACCGGCGATCACCGCTTCTCGGATCAGCGGGAGCAAGGGCCCGCTGCCGACGAAGAGCAGCGACCATTCTCGGCGCACCGAGGCGGGCACCCGCCCCCAGGCTTCGAGCAGCTCGGCGAGCCCCTTCATCGGAACCAACCGGCCCGCTACGAGAGCGACCCGTCTGCGGGATCCGAGATCCCGGCCCGTCTTTTGGCCAAGAGTCTCTTGGCCAAAAGACGGGAAGCGCGATTCTGTCCCCAGCCGCGATCGGATGTCTTCGATGGCATCGAGGTCGCAGACGTTGGGGGCGTCGAACAGGCGATCGGGCGGTACCCCCAGGGACTCGAGGACCTCCCGGGCCTGGCGTCCCATGCCGACCACCGCATCGGCTTGGGACAGCAGAATCCGGCGAAGCGCGCGCCGAATCGGACCCGCGGCTGTCGCACTGACGCGGGAGTGGTAGCTCCAGATCACCAGTGGAATGCGCCTGAGCTTGCAGAAGAGCAGCGCTATCAGCGTGCGGGCTCCGAGCTCTGAGCTGATCACGAGGTCGGGGTCGAAGCGGTGCAGAGCGCCCGGCAGCCCGAAGGGAACGTGCAGGGTGCCCCGCTGATCGAAGCCTCCGGGTCCGCGGGTGCGCAACCGGTGCTGGATAGACCCGCTTCCTACCCGCACGACGTCGAGCCCGCGTGAATCCACGGACCAGCTCCGGTCGAACTCCGAGTCCGCGCTGACGAGGACCCGCAGGGTCCACTCCGGAGTCGCCGCGAGCGCCTCGTACACCGGAACCCGGTAGGGAGGCACGATGTTGGTGAGAAGAGCGACCCGCATGTCAGTAGAACTTGTAGAAGGGCTGAGGCGCGAGGCTCGGCGGGTCTTGCAGCGCCAGCACCAGGACGCCCCCGGGACCGTCTTCGACGAAATTGGCGGTGTGGGAAGCGGGGGCGAGGCTCACCACGTTCCCAGCGGACACCAGCTGATCGTCGATCCGAATCGACTGAAACCCCTCGAAGGGAAGCCAGCGGTAGAGGCCCGGGACGATCAGGCCGAAGACGCGCGTGGTTCCGGCGGCACCCTCCAGTCGGCGTCCGGCGACGAAAACCGATGCGTTGTAGGGCTGGTAGTGCTCGGACCAGAAACGGCGCAGCTCGACCGGAAACTGGTTCAGCCGGAAGGACTGCAAGATGAACCGGATCGGCTCGGTTTCGAAAGTGCGAATCATCTTTTCGGTATTGGCCTGGCGTTCGGATCCGCCGAAGCGGCGGTAGATCGTCTCCGAAAAGTGGGAAGAGATCGCGGCCGGTCCCGGGCGGCAGAAAGGGGCGCTCTCGGGATGAAACCCCGCCTCGGTGCCGGCGAAGTTCCGATGGATGAAAGCGAGGCTCTCGCGCTGCACGGATTGGCTGTCGATTCGCATGGCGTTCAGCTGAAAAAGTGCGGGAAGAGCCAGCACGACTCCAAGGCCCGCCAACGCCACGTGTCCCGTGGTTTTCGGCAACAGCGCTTGCATGGGCACCCGCGCCGTCGCGAAGGCCACTGCCGGGAAGAGCCCGAGGGTCATCCAGAAGTAGAAGAAGGCGCCGGCGTGGAACCAGCCGACGAGCACGCCGAGAAGCAACACGCACCAGGCTAGCGCGAGGGCTTCTCGAGAGCGGCTGTGCCGTCGCATGCTGACGATCGATGCTGCGATGAGCCCCGTCAGTAGCAGGCCGTGGGCCCAGAGCGAGGGAAGAATCGAACGGTACTGGTCGTAACCGACGGTCTGGCGATAGAAGTCGAAGACCGAGAGGTTGCGCTTCAGGAGCACCGAGCTTATGACCTGCTGGGACTCGTGGATTTCCGGCACCGAGAACGCGTGGGCCACGGCGATCCGGTAGACGCTGAAGACCAGACCAAAACCTACCAGGCTCAACCCCACGCGGAGGATCTCGCGCTTCGGACGCCATTCCCGCCGGAGGCCGAGCTGTCCCAGGGCCAGCAGCCCACTCAGCGCCGCCACATAGATGAGCTTCTGGGATGCCAGGAAGCCGAGTCCGAAGAGTCCTCCCGCGGTGAGAGCGACGAGAGCTTTCCGGGGCGAGGTCCGCGAGGCCAGTAGGGCTGCGCCGCCCCAGACCCCGGCGGCCAGGGCGATCTGGTCCGACCGGATCTGAATCGACCACTCGAGGAAGGCGGGCACGCAGGCCAACAGGGCAACACCCAGGGCGGCGTCGCCCCAGCGTCGTTGGGGATCGGGCTGGAGCTGGGCCAGGAGAGCACCAAGGCCCGCGAGGAAGGCGAGGGTGATGGCGAGCCACAAGAGGCGCGCATGGCGAATCACCTGGATCTCGTCGTCGCAGCCGCTGACCCAGGGCAGCAGGGCGATCGTGGCGAGTCCCGGCCGCCCACCGCTGTGGAGAACGCCGGTTTCCGCGGTGCGAACCGCGCCGTCGAGCAGAGCGAATTCGTCCCAGTTCACAGAGACGGTGAAGATGGCGGCCACCCGAGTGGCCACGAAGACGAGCGCCAGCATCCCGAGAGCCCAGCGTCGCCAGTGGCGCCGCACGCTTCGAGACCCTTCGCTGATGAAATCGGCGCGTTCCCGCATCGGATCCCTGTTCCAATCGGATGGGAATTCCACCGGCTTGAGGGCCATCGGACGCCGGACCGGCGTATCATCCCGACCGTGGGCTGGATTCTCATCGCGGTTGCTCTCGCCTATGCCGTCGCGCGGGTGGCATTCGGGTATCGCGCGCCCGAAAGCCCCTTGCCCTGCCTCACGCGGGGCGAAGCGGCATTCCTGGCCGCGGCGGCCGACGCCACGTTTCCCAGCGGTGGCGCGCTTCCGTCGTCGGGTCGCGATGCTCGGGTGCCGGCATACATCAATCGATTGCTGGAGGTTTCCCACCCGAGGATGCGCCTGCAGATGCGCCTGCTGTTTTTTCTGCTCGAGCACGGGACGCTGTTTTTTCCGGCGCCTGGAATCAGCGGTTTTCGGCGCTTCTCTGCCCTGACGGGTGAACAGCGCGTCGCGGTCCTCGAGGGCTGGGGGAGTAGCCGCTACTGGCAGCGCCGCCTGGTGTTTACGAGCCTTCGCGCGCTCCTGACCCTTGGCTACTTCGCCCATCCTCCCGTGTTGCGCGCTCTCGGATTGGCGCCCTTCGCGCTGCGCTCACCGATCTGCGAAGCCGACCTCTTGTACCCGCGCATCGGCGCTCACCCCTCTTCGATCGCACTCACCTCGGCGGATCTCACCCCGGCCAGCGACGGCACTCCCATCGCCCTGGGCGCCCCGATCGATCCGCGATACGCCGAGAACGCGCCGTGACCGACCCGGCGGGCGATCTCCGCGTCTACGCCGAGTACGATCGCGACTTTACCGAGGAAGTCGACGTGGTCGTCGTGGGTTCCGGCCCGAGTGGCGCAGTGGTCGCCAAGGAACTCACCGATGCCGGCAAGCGAGTGGCTCTTCTCGAAGAGGGACCCCCTTTCACACCGCAGGAATACGAACTGGACGGCGCCCTCTCGATGGCGCGCACCATGCGCGAGGGGGGCCTGCGAGCGACCCGCGGAACCGTCATGCCGACGATGCAGGCGATCGCTCTCGGCGGTGGATCCCTGGTCAACTCCGCGATCTGCAATCGGGCTCCGGAATTCGTTCTCGACCGCTGGTGCACGGATTTCGAGCTGGATCACACGACGCTCTCGGACCTCGACCCCCACTACGATGCGGTGGGCGCGTTTCTGGGCATCGCTCCGACTCCCGAGAACGTACAGGGCGAACGCAACCTGGGGTTCAAGCGGGGCTGTGATGCCCTCGGCTACTCGAGCGAGCCGTGCCAGCGCAATGTCCGGGGCTGCCGGGGAAGCGGCGAGTGCTTTACGGGCTGCCGGATGCGGGCAAAGCAGTCGATGGACATCACCTACATTCCCGCGGCGCTGCGGGGCGGTGCGCGGGTGTTGACCTCGGTGCGTGTGGAGGAAGTGCGGACCGACGGGCGCCGAGTTCTGGGGGTCTCGGGCCGCGTCGTCGCTCCGTTCACGGGGCGACCCAGTCACCGCTTTCGCGTGAACGCCCGGGCCGTCGTCCTGGCCGCCGGTTGCATGGCGACGCCGGTGATTCTCCAGAAGAGCGGCAACCTCGCCAATCGTTCCGGGCAGGTTGGCGAAAATCTTCAGTTCCACCCCGGCGTCGCCATCATGGGGGTCTTCCCGGACCCGGTGCACCCCGAGTTCGGCGCGACCCAGGGTTATCAGTCCCGCCACTTCCTGCGCGACGGATTCAAGCTCGAGACGCTGTGGGCGCCGCCGGCGGTACTCGCGGTTCGCATGCCGGGCTCGGGCGATGCCTTCAAGCGCCGGTTGGCCCAGATTCCCCACGCGGCCATCTGGGATGCGATCGCCAGCTGCTCCCGCTCGCTGGGTCGGGTGCGGGCTCGGCGCAGCGGCCTGGACCCGCGGCTCACCTGGACTCTCCATCGAGACGACGTGCCGATTCTGGCCAAGGCGCTGTGGACCCTGGCCGAGATTTTCTTCGCCGCCGGTGCGCGATCGATTGTCCCGGGCGTCCACGGGATTCCGGATGAACTGCATTCGCGAAGCGAGGCCGAGATCCTGCGCACGCATCCGCTGAAAGCCAGCGACGTCGTGAGCGGCGGCAACCACGCGTTTTGCACCACCCGGATGCACGGCGACCCCACCCGCGGGGTGGTCGACGAGGACGGCAAGTGCCACGACTACGAGAACCTGTGGATCGCTGACACCGGAATCTTTCCCCGGTGTCCCTCGGTCAATCCCATGTGGACGGGGATGGCGCTGGCCCATCGGATGGCGGGGATCCTGGCCGAGCGGCTCTGAGGCGTGCTCCCACGAAGCGCTCGCCGGATTCTGCGCTAATCTTGACCGTTCCCCACCTTCATTCCTGAAAACTGAACTCCAACCGCGAAATCGAATATGACCGCTGCTCCCACACGAGACGATCTGCGCAACCTGGCCATCATCGCGCACGTAGACCACGGCAAGACGA
>JAZFUU010000159.1:0-7496 GCA_036447375.1 Myxococcota bacterium | reverse complement strand
CCCGCACGCACGAGCAGCTTGTGGCTGATCGCCTCGGCGTCGGCCGGATCGTCACGCAAGGTCGGAATGAAGGTCTGGGACCAGCGCACGCCTCTCCCCCGCCTGGGACACTACCCGAGCCCGCGTCGGTGCGCCGTGTCTGGGCGTTCCCCGCCCGTATTCAATCGCGGGGGTCGATGGGGGTGCCGAGAGAGACGGCTACGTCGTCGTAGGCTGCCCGGATTTTGGCGCAAATGGGTCCGGGAACCCCTGCACCCAGGGTCTGGCCGTCCAGCGATCGGACGGGCACGATGCCCGCTCCGGTTCCGGTGAGGAATACCTCGTCTGCCGAGAACAGATCGAAGCGCCCCAGGGTCCGCTCGGCAGCGGGAATTCCGAGGGTCCCCGCGAGCTCGAGTACCGTCGCCCGGGTGATGCCCTCGAGAATGCCATCGCTGGTGCGGGGCGTCCGAAGCTCTCCGTCTCGATAGACGAATACGTTGGCAACACTGGCCTCGGCGACGGCCCCGGCGGTATTGAGAAGAAGCGCCTCGTCGGCGCCTCGGCGGCGGGCCTCGAGCTTGGCGAGCGCACTGTTGAGATAGTTGAGACTCTTGACGCGCGGGTCCAACACGTCGGCCGGCGGGCGACGCCAGCTCGAGGTCACCAGGTCGATGCCTCGGCTGAGCTCGCGGGTGCCGTAGATTCGCAGTCGATCTGCGATGCACAGGAGCCTCGGTTCCGAACAGGTCGTGGGGTCGACGCCGAGAGCCCCCTCACCCCGGGTGACGATCAAACGCAGATAGGCTGTGTCGCGATCGTAGGCGCGAGCCGTTTCCAGCACGATGTCGCGCACGCCGTCCAACCCGCCGGGGATCTCCAGCTCGATGGCGCGAGCCCCGGCTCGAAGCCGGGCCAGGTGATCTTCCAGGCGAAAGACCGCGCGACCCACGACCCGCAGACCCTCGAAGATTCCGTCGCCGTAGAGCAGTCCGTGGTCCAGCACCGGAATCCGGGCCTCGCTCGCGTCGACGACGCTCCCGTCGATCCACACTTTCGATGTCATGCCCTTCCCTCCAGCCGCGCCGCGGTGTGCTCGGCTGCGGAAATCGCGCGACGGGCAACGCGCTCCGAGCCCAGCTTCGCGAGGCGCTGCGTGGACGCGGCAACGGCCACGGCTGCCCGCATGCGACCCTTGACGACGACGGGGGCCGCAATGACCGACAGCCCCGGTATCCACTCGTCGACGTTCTCGGCAAACCCGCGTCGGTGCGCGCGCTCGATCTCCCGGGCGAGGTCGCGCGCGTTGGCCGGCGTCGCCGGAGTAAACGATTCGAGTCGCCCCGCCGGCATGGGAATCGACTCGGGCGCCAGGGCCAGGAACAGCTTTCCCACCGCCGTGGCATGAACCGGCACCGAGGTTCCGATTCGGGGCGAAGCACGCAGGAAACCCGTGCCCTCCGCCTTGTCCAGGACCACGAGACGACGTCCCCGGGCCCCGACCAGAAAGACGGTTTCGCCGAGCTCCTCGACTGCCGACTCCAACGCGGGGCGAGCGGCCATGACCACCGGGTCGGAATCGAGCGCCCCGAGCGCCAGGGCCATCAGAGCGATCCCCGGCCGGTAGCGCCCGCGTTCGTCGCTCTCCACGAGGCCGCGACGCCCGAGGGCCGTCAGCAGGCGGTGGGTGCTCGACTTGGGCATCTCCAGGGCACGTCCGATCGCCGTCACACCCTGAGGGACCCCCCGCTCGTGGAGGTGAAACAAGACATCGATGGCTTTTTCAACGGTTCCCAGCGACTCCACGGCGCTTCCTACGGCCCTCGGTCCGGTGTGTTCCGATAGTTGGAATCTTGTTCTTAATAACGGAACATCCTAACGAAACCATGAACCGATATCCATCAATCGACAAGAGCCAACACTCCCGTGTAGGTCAGAAGTTCCGTGGTCTTCCCGATGGGTCCGATCTCGCAGGAGCCGAACATTCCCGCCAGCGGCGCGGATCCGAAGGCCTGTTCCAGGTAAGCGGCTTCCAGGCCCGAAACCCCAAAGAATCCGGCACCGCGCGCGCAGCAGTTGAAGTAGAGACCCATGGCGGGAGCAGGGCCGATCTCGCTGAGCATCGCCTTGAGATCGTCGCGCGCCGCCTCAGGATCCCGTATCACCAGGGCGATTTGGGACCCCACCCGAACCTCCTCGGAAATTGCGAACGCGTTCGCATCCGGGTCGAACCCCATGGCGTTGCGCACGCGATATCCACCGGGGCCCAGGCGGAATTCCGGTGTCGCTGGAATCGCCACGAACAGGAATTGCGCCGCGCGGCCCAGGTCGGCGGCGAGGGGCCCCAGCGCGGCCTCTCGGTAGACTTCCAGTGCGGGCCGTCCATCGAGCTCCCGCACCCAGTGGCCCCGGCTTTGGGTCACCGTCATCCACTCGGTGACGGGCCGGCATGCCTGGGTCACGCCCACTCGGGGCGTCTGGGTTCCGCGCAGCACCATTCCCGAAAGCGACCCGCTCCCGAGATTCCGACCGCACCATTGCAGCGAGGGGTGTGAGACCGGATCCGCCGATCCAGCGCCCACGATGACAGCCGGGGCCAGCGCCTTCTGCGCGCCCTCGAGCAGTGGCGCCGCGTGCAGGACGCGGGGATCCGGAAACAGGACGACTAGATCTTCCGGGCGCGGTGAGCCTCCGAGCTGGCCGGCGATCCGCTCGCCGGCATTGAACTCGTCTCCCCGGAGGTCCTCCAGCAGGAAGGGACACGCCTCGAGCCCGGCCTGGGCGATCACCACAACCGCTGTACCCGTCTCGCACTCCTGACCGCCGGCCAGCACACCATGGGCAGAGGCGCCGACGACGACGTCGGTGCCCAGGCAATCGATGGCGGCTTCCAGCAGCGGTGACATGTCATCACCGTAGTCCGGAGTCGCGAACAGAAAAGCCGAGTCGGCTCGCCCCCCCACCCCTGCCAGGGCCGCCTCCGCCGCCTCGGTTGCGGCCGCCCTGGCGTCGAGTAGCGTGGAAAGGGCCGCACCGGCGCGAAGCATCGGAGCAGTATACGTGTGGGTCTCGATCCAAGGCCGCTTTCCAGGCCCCCTCCCCTCGGCTAGGATCGGGTTCTGGCGTCGCGCAGCCGCTCCTCAGCGATGGGCGCCACCTCCCGATAGTTTTCGTCTGTCTGTGTGGTAGGCGCCGTCGCCCGGTTCTGTCGTGCCCAGGCCCTTCCCTGGTCGCAAGGGTTCCGTAGAACTGTCTGCGGACCCGGGGTATGGAGTGAACGAGGACCCGAAGAAAACCGCAGACTTCGAGCTCATCGAGAACGCCGCCGATCTCGACGCCCTGGTCGAGATCCTGCTCGGCGAAAAAGTGCTCGCCTTCGACACCGAGGCCGACAGCTTCTATCACTATTTCGACAAGACGTGTCTCGTCCAGGTCGCAACGCGCCGCAAAAACTACCTGATCGATCCGCTGGCGCTCGGCGGCCCCAGTCAGCTCGCGGCCCTGGGTCCCGTATTCGCCTCCCCCGACATCTGCAAGATCTTCCACGCCGCCGAGTACGACCTTTTCGTTCTCAAGCGGGATTGTTCGTTCGAGTTTGCCGACCTGTTCGACACCATGATCAGCGCTCAGTTGCTCGGGTATTCGTCGGTGGGTCTCGCCGGTCTCGCCAAGCGACATTTCGATCTGGATCTTCCAAAGGATGAACAACGTTCGGATTGGTCGCGGCGCCCCCTCACGCCGAAACAGCTCCAGTATGCGGCTGCAGACGTGACCTACCTGATTCGCCTCCGCGAGAAGCTCAAGAAAGAACTGCGTGCCGCAAAACGCATGGATTGGGCGAAAGAGGAGTTCCTCGCCCTGGCGGGGCGCAAGTGGCCCCAGCGCGGGTTCGACAAGCTCGGCTATCTCAAGATCAAGGGCGCTCGACGCCTGCAACCCGTCGCCCTGAGCATCCTGCGCGAACTCTATCTCTTGCGGGATCAGCGAGCGCGAGATGTGGACCGTCCCCCCTTCAAGGTGTTGGGAAACCGGACATTGCTCGAAATCGCGGAACGGGCTCCGAAGAAGCTGTCGAGTCTGTCGTCCATCAAGGGAATCACAGAGCTGTTGATGCGCCGCATGGGCCGCGACCTGCTGGACGCGGTGAGCACTGGGAGCAAGACAGAACACGGGCCAATTCCGAAACTCTATGGCAACAACGGCCGCCGTCGGATAGATCGCCATGCCGAGCGTCGCCTGGTGGTGCTCAAGAAGTGGCGTGGGCCCCTCGCGGACAAGCTTTCCATGGACCCCGGCGTCTTGTGCCCGAACTCCGCTCTCGAGGCCGTCGCCTGCGGCGACCCCCAGACCGTCGAGGATCTAGCGGAGATGCCTGAATTGAAAGGCTGGTTTCGGCGCGAGTTCGGCGCCGCCATCATAGACGTCAGCCAGTCCGCGGAGTCGAACCGAGTGACTCCGAGAAAGCCCCGACCGTCCTAAAAAGAAATCCGCCCGACGGGATGACCGGAGGACCGGTCCCGCCGGGCGGTATCTGCGATCTGGCTCCCCAGGGCTCTGGGTAGGCGGGGTGCCGTTCTGTGAAAGCGCCTTTGTTGGCCCCAAAAACCCCGGGGAGCCGGGACTCGTCGGATGCGCGCGCCCGCTTTGCAACCGACTCGCCCGAACAGATCGACTACTGCTCACCTGTACAGCAGAATACGTGCCAACGGGCAGCGGCGAAGCGATCGTCCAAGATCTTGAATTCAAAGCGGTTATCTTTCGACCCTCAATCGGGGGGGTGCATCCGAAAGAGGCGGGTTCCACCGCTGAGAGAGGATCGTTCCCGGAGTTCTGTCAGATTTCCACGCCCTATCGAGGACTTGGCAGCTTGCGAGGTGCGCCGTCCCTACCGCCGCCAAATGGTGCAGCGCCGCCGGAGGCGGCTCCTGCCCAATCCCAATGCTCGGCGAGTTTCGCCAGGTCGACTTGCTAAGGTCGCGCGGTGTTTGCCGAGCGTCGCCGACGAGTCCGCGAGGCCATGGGGTCCGACGCCGTGGCCATCCTGCTCGGCTCACCCCTCGTCCCACGCTCTCGCGACACCGACTTTCCGTTTCGACAGGACAGTGATTTCTGGTACCTGACCGGCTTCGATCACCCGAACGCAATCGCGGTGTTGCGAACCGATGGGGGCCCCGAGTTCACGCTCTACGTCGAGCCCCGGGATCGCAAATCGGCGGTCTGGACGGGATACCGGCCCGGAGTCGAAGGCGCCCGGCAGGACTTCGACGCCGACGAGGCTCACCCGACGGACAGCTTCGTGACTCACGTCCCCGACCTGGTCCGAAAGGCGAAGCGGTTGTTCCACGTCCTCGGCCGCCAAACCGAGGTGGATGCGAAAATCACGGAGACGAACGAGGGAATGCGCCTTCGATCACGTCAGGGCTTCGAGCCCACCGACGCGATCTTCGATCCTCGGTCGATCATCCACGATCTGCGCCTGTTCAAGGGGCCCGCCGAACTCGACATCATGCGTCGAGCCTCGGAAATTACGCGCGAGGCGCACGCGGCCGCCGCCAAACTCGCTCGCGGATCCTTTCATGAATACGAGCTTCAAGCGGTACTCGAGTACACCTTCCGTCGACGCGGTGCGCGGGGTGCTGCCTACACCACAATCGTGGGCGGGGGCAACAATGCGACCGTTCTTCACTACATCACCAATGATCAAAAGCTGAAAGACGGAGAACTCGTCCTGATCGACGCCGGCTGCGAGCTCGAGGGCTACGCGTCGGATGTCACCCGCACCTACCCCGTCGGTGGTCGCTTCACAGGTCCCGGCCGGGCCGTCTACGAAGTGGTTCTGGCAGCGCAGCAGGCGGGGCTGGCGGAATGCAAGCCCGGAAGCGACCTGCCCGCGATACACGCCGCCGCGGTGCGAAAGATTGTCGAAGGCCTGGTCGACCTCGGGCTGCTTCGCGGTGATGTCGAGGAGCTAATTGCCAGAGAAGCCTACCGGCGTTTCTACATGCACAACACCAGCCACTGGCTCGGGCTCGATGTCCACGACGTCGGCGTGTATCAGATCGACGGCAAGCCGCGCCCGCTGGAGCCACAGATGGTGTTCACCGTCGAGCCGGGAATCTACATCGCCCGCGATGAAGAAGGAATCGATCCACGCTTTCGAGGCATCGGCGTGCGAATCGAAGATGACGTCGCAATCACGGCCGAGGGTTGCGAAAACCTCACCGCGGCCATTCCCACCGCAGCAGACGAACTCGAAGCGCTGGTCGGGGAAGCCTGACCGCGCCCCCACGCACGCCTTCCAGGACGGAGATCCATGGCCGACATCGAATCACTGCTCAAGGAGAAACGCAGCTTCAAGCCGCCGCGGGAGTTCGCCAGACACGCGAACTGGAACAAGAAAACGGTGAGTGAGTATCGGAAGCTCGCCGCTCGGAGCCCCGAACGCTTCTGGGCCAAGATGGCCACGGAATACGTCACGTGGTTCACGCCCTGGAAGAAGGTCCTGACCTGGAAGCCGCCGTTCGCCAAGTGGTTCCAGGGAGGCAAGCTCAACGTCTCCTACAACTGCCTCGACCGACATCTCGAAGGCGAGAACGCCTGGCGGCGCAACAAGGCGGCGATCATCTGGGAGGGGGAACCGGGTGACACCCGGGTTCTGACGTACGCCGATCTGCATCGAGAGGTCTGTAAATTCGCCAACGTCCTCAAGGGACTCGGGGTCGGCAGGAACGATCGCGTCGCGATCTACATGCCGATGATCCCCGAACTCGCCATCGCCATGCTCGCCTGTACCCGGATCGGCGCTCCCCACTGCATCGTTTTCGGGGGCTTCTCCGCGGAGGCTCTCCGCGATCGCATCAACGACGTCGGCGCCGAGGTGGTCATCACCGCCGATGGCGGCTACCGGCGCGGAAAGCCCAGCGCCCTCAAGCCCGCGGTGGACCAGGCCCTGGAGGGATCCCCCGCGGTGAAACACGTGGTCGTGGTCCGACGAACCGGCGAAGCGACCGACATGCGCGCGGGTCGCGACCACTGGTGGCATGACCTGATGGCCGAGTCCAGTCCCCGCTGTGCCCCGGCCAAGCTCGATGCCGAGCATCCCCTGTTCATCCTCTACACCAGCGGAACCACCGGAAAACCCAAGGGCATCCTCCACACGACCGGTGGCTACCTGGTCCACGTGGCCACGACCGCCCACGCGATCTTCGACCTGAAGGACGAGGACACTTTCTGGTGCACCGCCGACATCGGCTGGGTCACGGGACATTCCTACGTTGTCTACGGGATCCTCGCCAACGGTGCGACGACTCTCATGTACGAAGGAGTTCCCACGCATCCACGGCCGGATCGCTTCTGGTCGATCATCGAGAAGTACGGCGTCACCGTCTTCTACACGGCACCCACGGCGATCCGAGCGTTCATTCGCCTGGGCGACGAGCATCCCAAGAACCACGACCTCTCGTCGCTCCGGCTGCTCGGAAGCGTCGGAGAACCGATCAACCCGGAAGCCTGGATGT
>JAZFUU010000158.1:0-5360 GCA_036447375.1 Myxococcota bacterium | reverse complement strand
GCAGCTCCTGATGTTCAACGACCCGGAGCGGGTCAGCGAAATCATCGAGGCGGGTCTACTCAGAGCTCCCAACGATCCCCTGGTTCACCTGGCGCGTTCCCAGCAGGCCCTGACCGAGCGAGATACGAAGGAGGCACTCAGCGCGGCACGGACCGCCATCGAACTCAATGGGAATCTGTCGAGCGCGTGGATGCAGGTGGGGCGGGTGAATCAGGCTCGCATCCGCGAGGCGCGCCTCATCGACGAAGTCGTTCCCGACGTGTCGATCTTCGAGGCCGCTATTGCGGCCTTCGAAAAGGCCCAGGCCCTGGATGACAGATACGTCGGCGCCCTGGTCGAACGCGCTCGTGTGTATGGTACATGGCCAGGACACGAAAACGAGACCGAGCAGGCCTACCGCGAAGCCGTCGAATTCGCAGAAAAGCAGGGGAACACGGATGCGATCGTGGCGACCGCGGATGCGGCCCGGAATTTCGCAGCCCGTACAAAACGCATCCCGTTCTGGCGCTGGTCGCTCCGCAAGATGGTGGACTACGACGACAGCCTGCTGGAGAACTGGGGCACCCTGGCGACGTTGTTTGAATCGAGACTCGGCGAGGGCGAAGAGGTGATGCTGGAGCTCGTCAAAGAGCGCCCGGACGACCCCCAGGCCCACATGCTGTACGCAAATTTTCTCGTGAAATTCGGGCGATCCGCGGACGCGGTCGCGTACCTCCTCGACGTGCTCGAAAGCGGCCTCGACTCTCCACTGGCCTGGGAAGTGGCCCTGCGCATCCAGCTCAATCGGCGCCAGCTGGCCGACGCGCGCGCCACATTCGTGAGAATGTCCAACGAGGCCCCAGACAGCCCGATCACGGAGCGTGCCAAGGCCCGGATCGCGCTGGCCGAGCGACGAACCTCAGTCGCCCACGAAATCCTGCGGTCGCTGGTGGGAACGAACGAAAGCTATGAGACCCAGCGCTTGCTGGCTGTGACGGAGCACCGGCTGGGAAACCTGCCAGCGGCGGTGGCCGCCATCGATCGGGCGCTGGCGATGCGGGGCGATTTCGTATCCGAAGGCTACCGGCTCAAGGCGGCGATCCACCACGACGCAAAGGACTGGGGTGTCGCCCTGCGCGTGCTTCGAGCCCTGATCGGACGCGGGGTGACCCTCTCGTCGGAGGAGCGGCTGATGCGCGCCCGCTGCCTCTACCGAACGCGACAGCATCCAAGAGGGCGCGAGGTGCTCGAGCAGTTGCTCGCCGAATCCGAGCCCCTCCCTGAGGCCGCCGTCCTGTACGCCCAATACGAGGCGGGACGACACCCCGAGCGCACGCTCCTCCATCTCTCCGCGGCACTCGAGCGACGCCCGCGGAATTTCGATGTCCTCGAGGCACTGGGGTCCCTCGACATCCGTGCCGGACGCGTTCAGGAGGCGCTGGATCGATTGAATCAGGTGATCGCGACCCGCCGCGCCGGCCCGAAGATCCTGCTGCTCCGAGCCAATCTCCTGGCTCGGACCGGCGATCTGGACCGCGCCGAGACCGACGCTCTGCGGGCCTTCGAAGCCGCGCCCCGCCTACCTGGAGCCGTCGATCTTCTGTTCGCGATTTATCGAGAACAGGGTCGACTTCTGGATGCCCAGCGATCATTCGAGGAGGCGGAGGCGGCCGGCGTGCTGCACGCGGGAGCCCGGCAGCTGTTGGCGAGGCTGTACATCGTTCATGGCGATGTCGACAAGGCCATGGCGACTCTGGAGAAAGTCGTCGAAGACAATCCCGATATGGCCGAGCCGAAAAACGATCTGGCCTACCTGCTGGCCGAGGAAGGCACCGATCTGGAACGCGCTCTAAGGCTCGCGAAGGACGCGCAGGGGACACTGGATGACAGCCCCGGCGCCGCCGACACCGTGGGCTACGTCTACTATCGGAAGGGGTTGTATGCGGCAGCCCTGCAGCAGTTCCGATTCGCCGTCGAATTGCAGCGGAACGGTTCCGAAGACGCGTCCGAGCCGGACATCCACTATCACCTGGGACTCACCCTCTACGCCATGGGGCGCAATCGACAGGCAGAGCAGGCCTTGCAGACGGCGCTGGGGCTCGACTCCGAATTCGCGGGCGCGGATGACGCGCGGCGACTTCTCGAAGCCGTGCGCACGTCCAATTCCGCGGACGCGAGCCGCTCGTAGCTTCCGCGCCGGTGCGCGCAGCGTCCAGACCCATGGGTGGGCGCTCTACGAGTGGGCGCTCTACAAGTGGACACTCTGTGGCTGGGCGCTGGTTCTGGGGAAGTGCCGCCGCCGCCATCGCGCTCCACGCATGGCTCCTCTTCGGCGGCAGCGTCTTCGGAGCCAGCGAACTGAGCGGCGGTGATCTCCGCGGCGGCGCCGATCTCCTGCCTCACCTGCGACTGATCCAGCAGATGGGCGAAAGCCCTGAAATTCGAAGCGTCTACCCACCCGCCTACCACGCACTGGGCGCGCTGGTAACGCCGTGGCTGGGTCTCGCGGCGTTCCCAAAGTTCGTGGGCCTCCTCGGCGCCATCGTGCTGATCGCGGGCTTTCGCGCCTTCCAGCGGGCGGCGGCACTCCCCGATGCGGCATCCGCACTCTTCGCGTGGGCCCCGTATACGTTTGCTCTCTCCTGGTGTCTTCCGAAGATCGAAGCCGTCGGTTACGGACTCGCCCTGATGGCATTGGCGGCCCAAACCAGGCACCGGTACGCAGTCCTCGCGCTCCTGCTGGCAGCGACGTTCTGGGTGCACACCGCCGCCGCCCTGCTGTTGGGCCTGTGCGGTGGCGTCCTCGCCCTGGCGAATCGCGATCGGCGTGCCCTGACGGCACTCGCCGTCGGTGCCCTCGGCGCACTCCCGCTGATCGCCGCTCACTGGACAGACGGATGCACCTTGGCGGAGGCACTTCTGTTCTCCCCCGGTGACTATCTACGCGCCAACCTGGCGCGCGGGCACGACTGGATCTCGCTCATCGCCCTGGTCGGGCCTATCGGCCTCGGACTGGCCTGGGTCGGAGCGCCGGCGCTGTGGCGCGACCACAGGCCCTTGGCGTGGATGTGCGTCGTCATTGTCGTGCTGTATCTCAACGAGCTGTGGCTCGCCCCGTTTTCCGCGCGGACCACTCTCGATCTGCTACGCGGACTCACCATCTTCGCCATCCCCGTCGCGATCGCGGGAGGTCGGGCCGTGGCGCAGCGACCACGCGCGCAGGCCGCGGCGATCGCAGCTTGCGCCGCCTGGGCGATCGGGGTCACCGCATTCGTCGTTCCGGGGTCCTGCCATACGAGGCCGATCGAACTCGCCACCATCGAGAATCTTCGCGTCGACCGCTGCACCTTTCGCTGGAGGGTTCCACGCCACACCCCCGGGCGACCCGCGCCCGCGACCTCCCTGCTCCCGACCGACCGCCCCTGACACGTAGCCTCAGTCCACGGAACTGCCCAGCGCCGCAAGATGGGCGCGCATCAGATCGTCATACTTTCCGCCGCGGCTGAGGGCGCGGCGAAACATCTCGACGGCCTGCGCGCGTTCGTTTCGAACCAGATGAGCCTGGGCTGCCATCTGGAGCTCGAGCTGGGTCGGATCCTCGAGCTCGCGAATCGACGCGATCCAACCCGCCGCGATCTCTCTGACGACCCCGCGAAACTTCGGGCTCTCGCGCACCGGCTCGAAGGCGGGATCGTTGAGCAATTGTTCGAAGCGATTGTACCCGCGCCGCATGGCAGCCCGAACTCCGGCGACGGCTCCATCGACATCGCCCATCTGAGCGTCGCGCTTGGCCCGCAGCAGATTCGCCGATACGCCGTTGGGGTAGTGCGCCGCGGCGTCCGCGACGATCGTCGCGGAGCTGCGCCAAACCGCCGCACGCGTGTGGCTGCGAACGCCGAAGACCACAGCGACGACCAGGCCCAACGCAAGGAGCACCCGCGACACCGATTCCACCGGAATTCTCGGCATTCTCCCGAGCGGCGGCGGCCCGCGCTCGATCGCTTCTGCGCCGGCAAGGAAACTCGCTCCGATCAATCCCGGCAGGATGAAGTAGAGGTAGCGATCCGCCAGCGGATAGAGGAACGGAAACACCTGGGAGACCGGAGCGTAGGAGACGAGCGCCCAGGCCCAGTAGGCGAGTTCCGTTTTTCGCGCGAGCAGGACGATGACGACCCGCCATCCGATCAGCCCCAGTACGATCAGCGAACACAGCCACCACGGATCGAGGGGCGAGGTGGCGGGCTCCGGCTCGTGAAAGGCCGAGACACCGAGAGAGGTGGAGGACATCACCAAATATCGAAGCGCCAGCGCAAAGACGGTCCGGACCAGGGTGAAGGGAGTGTCGTACAGCACCGCTTCGGCTGCTCCGGAACGTTGGTGCGCGCTGAACTCGACAACCGCGTAGGCCACAAAGATCAGCGCCATCAGCCCGAACCATTTCCAACGGATGGGTCGATGGGGCGGATCACTCCTACGGGTGTCGGTCCACTCGAAGAGAAACGCCACGGGCAGTACGAAGGCCGCCGTCGGCTTGGCGAAAAGTGCCAGCACGAAGAAGGCGCACCCGAGCCCGGCTCGACGAGGCATGGCCAGCAGGGCGGCCAGCGACAACACCAGGCTGGAGCTGCTCTTCAGTTGGGAAATCCAGGCCACCGCTTCGACGTTGGCCGGGTGAAGCAGAAAGAGGGTGCCTCCGAGAATCGCGCCCGTCCGGGGAATCCCGGTGCGCAGGAACAGCGCGATGAGCAGAACAGAAGCCAGGCAGTGGAAGACGATGTTGACAACGTGGTGCCCGCGCACCTCGCGTTCGAACGCCTTCCACGCCACCGCGTGGAGCAGGAGATGCACGGGTGTGTAATTGACGACGGCACCGGTCGCATCGCCGAAGGGATCGAAGAGGACCAACACGCTCTCGACATCGAGCTCGTGGACAAATTCATTGTTGGCGACGTAGTGCAAGTCGTCCGAAACGAAGGCACCCTCCATCGCCGGCTCGTAGATGTTGAGTGCCGCGCCGATGAAAGCGGCCAGGATCAGGACATACGCACCCCTCGCGATCGACGCCCGCGCAATCGATCCACGCGCAATCGATCCACGCCGACTGGCCGTCGAGCTGGACACCTGCCTTTTCCCGGATCTGGGGGCGATCGTCGTCTCCTCATTCGGCCCCGGAAGCGGATCCCGCGACGCGAAGGCCATCGCGCAGCGCCTCCAACTCGGCGGCGACGACATCGCGGAGTGGGCCGCCCGCCTGCAGGGCGCCTTCGAGCGCCCCCAGCGCCTGGTCGTACTCTTCCCTCATGAGATGAGCATGTCCCAGCATTCGGAGTTCGGCCTGGGTCGAATAGCCGCGGGCGTGGGCCCGATCGATCCACTTTCCG
>JAZFUU010000157.1:0-6469 GCA_036447375.1 Myxococcota bacterium | reverse complement strand
GCGCACGGGCCCATCATCGGCGCCGCTGGCCAAGGCGAAAATCCGCGATCCGTGGCTCCCGAAGACGTCTTCCAGCCGGTCACGTCCCAGGCTCACCACTTCGCCGATCGTGGTCGCGCCCAGCTCCGCAAGGCTTGCCGCTGTTTTCTGGCCGACTCCGTCAATCCGACTCGCGGGAAGCGGGTGCAGGAAATCGGTCTCCCCCCCGGAGCGGATCCGCCGGATGCCCCCGCCGTCGGCCTGCACCGGAGATTCTTGGGCCGCCAGCCGCGCCATGAACTTCCCCGCGGCGATTCCGACACGGAGCGGAAGGTTCAGCCGTTCCCGCACCGCGTCGCGCAGCGCGGTGGCGATCGCTTCCGGCGATTCCGACGCACCGGCCCCATCGAAGTAGGCGGCGCCCAGGCCGAAGGGCTCGAGTCGGTCGATGCCCTGGCGAAGACAGGCGAAGAGTCGACGAGAGACCTCGCGGTACCGAGGCACATCGGTCCGCACGCAGCGCGCGCGCGGACACAGACGGAGCGCCTCGAGCACGGGCATTCCCTCGCGAACCCCCAGCGCCTCGGTCTCCGGGCTCGCGTCCTGGACCAGTCCCCGTCGGCGCGGGTCCCCACCCACGATGACCGGTCGCGGATCCATTCCGTCCCGGCGCTCGATCGCCGAGTAGAAGCACGGGACTTCGGCGAATATCACGATCCGGGTCACGTCACGAACCCGGATCGGCGGGTTCGAGCACGAGTCGTGCGGCCAGGCCCTCCTCGACGAGGATGGAACTCGTCGCCAGGAGTGCCGGCTGGCCGTCGAGCCAGCGGGAGAGGCCGTCGCGAAAATGGGGATGCCTCGGGTGCTCCGACTGGCCCGGCGCCAGGGAGACCAGGGCGGCGTCCATGGAATCGATGTCCACTCCGAAACGGAAAGTCGGAGCCATCCGCACCCGGTAGGGCGCCGCCATATCGGGGGCCGCAGAATTGACGGTGTCCGCGCTTCCCCCATAGGCGATCGCTTCCAGCCCATCGGCGAATTCGCGCCCGGGCGGCCCGAAGTCCCGAAATTGCAGGAGATGCAAACGGCCCCAGCGCCACTTCCGATGGTTCGCCCCCAGTCGAAAGGACATTTGCCGCCAGGATTTCCCCAGGCTCTCGCGCACGGCGGCCCGGACCGATTGGCCTCGATCGCCGACGTTCCGGTCCGCAGCCCGCCGGGCGCGACGCAGCACGGCAAAGACCGCCGTTCCGGGATCCGCCTGAGGCAGCATCAGATAGCGGTTCAACAGGTCCTCACCCAGCTGCTCGGCGAAGAGCCGTTCCATCAGAACCGTCACGAATACGTGATAGCTCGCGGCGCCGACGCTGTTCGCCGTCGCCTGCCCGTCCCAATCGCGCAGCAGCGTCGCCAATTCGATGGCTTCGGGACCCAGGCCCGACAAATCGCCTGCCAGGCCGAGAGCCTCGACAACCAGCGTTCGGGCCCGCTCCAGATCGACGTCGTACTGGATGGCCATCATCTGTCTCACGTCGGCAGGACCGGCCGCGACCGCGTGATCGAGAAGTTCTCCGATGCGACGCGCGCGCGCGCCACTGCGCCACAGCCACTCGACTCGCGGAGCCGACTTCGACGCGTCAATTCGGTTGTCCGCAACAACCACCCAACCTTTGCCATTCTCGAGACGCTTGCGCGGCAGTGCATCGAAGGGGATCCGACCCTTCCACGCATACGAGCGCGCCCTCCCCGGCAGCGGAACCAGACCGGCGGGTAACACGCGGCTGGGAATCCAACCGGCCACCTGCATTCCCGCCGCTCCTTCGGAGTCGGCGTAGACGACGGCAAGGGCGGGCTCGCCATGATTGGCCAGCGCCGCCAACAGCGCCGTGGCGTCAGGGGCCCGCGCAAGGGCGAGCATCGAAGCAAAGCTGCGCACCCCGCGAATCTGGGTCCCGACCCACGCCACGCTGGTGGGCGCCGGACGATCGAACCCGACCCCACGCAGCAGGGGGCCGCGAATGGTGGAGTGCACAGTCATCACCGTATCGTCGTCGTCCCGGACCGAGATCGTCTCGACCCGCTCTGCAAGAGGCCGCCACGTCTTCCCGTCGTGGTATCGAGAGGGATCTCCCGGGTGAAGCGTCTCGAGGTAGAGGTCGGTCGTAACGGCACCGGCATAGGTCGAGGCCCAGGCAACGCGTCGGTTGTGCCCCGTCCAGAAGACCGGGATTCCCGGAACGGTCGCACCCGCCACGTCGAGGTCGCCGCCCCGGACGTGATCCACGTGGTAGTAGGCCGGTGCCGTGGGCTCCAGATTCGCATGGGCGACCAGGATCGGGCGGCCGCTCGCGGAGTGGGACCCGCCCAGCACCCAGGAACTGCCGCCGGTGGGGTGGCCCCACAATCCGATGGTTCGGCGCAGTGGATCTCGCAACGCACCGGAGCTCGAGCGGCGGGAGTTCGAGCTGAGACGGTCGACCCGCGCGCCAGCGGCCGTCGCCAGGATTTCCCGCGACCCCTCTCCCTCCGGCCCTTCGGGAAAGAAGAGTCGCGCCTCGAAACCGCCCAGCCGTTCGATCAGATCGGAGAGGACCAGGCTCACCTCCAGGGAGCCCGCGACTCCCCAGGCATGGAGTTTTGCAACGGCCAGCGCGTCCGAGGCAAGCCAGTCCTCGAGTGGCAGCGGCGTTCCCGTGATGGCCAACGGCGCCCCGACCTGACCGGTGCGGATGCGCTCGATCCGAGCGTTGACACCGGCCGCGTAGGCCTCCAGAACCGCGCGGGAGGCGGAATCGAGTCGATCGAATTGTTCGTCCGCGATTCGCCCCAACGAGAGCAGTCGTGCCAACCGATCCGACGGTAGTCCCGACGGACCCACGACCTCCGCGGTGCGGCCCCGCGCGGCGCGCACCGACCACAACATCTGAGCCAGCCGATCCTGGGCGTGCACGAAACCCAGTCCGAAAAAGGCATCGAGCTCGTTCGCTGCCGCGACGTGCGGAATCCCCTGCTCATCGCGATCGATCCAGACGACGTCGGCGATCCCGCGCACCTTGACGCTTCCGTCAGTGAGCGGGAAGGCGGCCTGTGCCACGGCGTCCCCGCCGAGGTTTCGGATCCAGAGCGCGGCGAGGAAGGCGAGCAAGAGAAACGCGGCGGCAACGCCGAGCCACACCATTCGCCCAGACTGCCTCTCCGATTGCGGGCTCCCGGGATTCACGGAGCGGCGCCTTCGAGCAGCACGAGCGCCACCGCATGGGTGCGGCTGAGGCTCACGGCCAGGTGCGAATGGGTTCCCCCGGCATGAGCGGCGTGCTCGGCCACGCGACCGTGAAGCCGCAGCTGGAGCCGCCCCGACAGCTCCGCCCTCTGGGGAACGGTTTCGATATCGACCCAGCGGACACCCCGAGCCCAACCGGTCCCGAGGGCCTTCATGGTCGCTTCCTTGACGGCGAATCGGATCGCGAACTGCCGCTCTGGGCGCCGGTACGACTCACAGACGGAAATTTCCTGACCCGTGAACACCCGGCGGGCAAAGCGGCCACCGGGTCGGGCGAGTGCCCGCTCGACGCGTTCGATCTCGATGACATCGATCCCACTGCCGACGATCACGATTCCCCCGACCCGGTTCCAGGGAAGAGTAGCGATGAGTCGCATTGGGCGTCGCTGGCTGGGGGCGAAGGCGCGCCAACGCTCCACCGGGCCGATGGCGCGGCCCTAGCCGGGCCGGTACCTTGCTCGCCCGCGACCCCAGCGAAGTTCAAGCAAAATCCAGAGAAAGGCCGGCAAAGTCCGATAGGAGAGTTGGAAATGGCGATTCGAGTCGGAATCAACGGATTCGGGCGCATCGGGCGGCTCTTCTGCCGCGCGGCCCGGGGCAAGGATATCGAGATCGTCGGCATCAACGACCTCACCGACTCGCAGACCCTGGCCCACCTGCTCCGATACGACTCCATCCACGGACGCAGTCCACAAGACGTGCAGACCGCCGACGACGCCCTCGTCATCGATGGAAAGAAGATCCCGGTCAGCGCGGAACGCGATCCGGCCAAGCTGCCGTGGAAAAAACTCGGCGCGCAGGTCGTCCTCGAATCCACGGGCCGCTTCGTCGATCGCGCGGGCGCGTCCGCTCACCTGAGCGCCGGCGCCGAGCGGGTGATCATCAGCGCCCCGGCCAAGGACCCGGACGTCACCATCGTCTTGGGCGTAAACAGCGACGCCTACGACCCCGCCAAGCACCGGATCGTTTCCAACGCATCCTGCACCACGAACTGCCTCGGTCCGATTGCCAAAGTGCTCAACGACGAGTTCGGGATCGAGAACGGCTGGATGACCACCGTGCATGCCTACACCAACGACCAGGTCACCCTCGACTTCCCCCACTCCGACCTGCGCCGGGCCCGGGCTGCGGCCGTCTCCATGATTCCGACCAGCACCGGCGCCGCGCGGGCGATCGGCTTGGTGATGCCCGAGCTTCAGGGAAAACTCGACGGCTTTGCCCTGCGGGTTCCCACGTCGGATGTATCCGTCGTCGACCTGGCGGTGAATCTGAAGAAGTCGGTCACGGCCGAGGCCATCAACGACGCGATGCGGCAGGCCAGCGAAGGGCCGCTGAAGGGCATTCTTGAGTATTGTTCCGAACCGCTTGTTTCTGTTGATTTTCTTGGAAATTCACACTCGTCGATTCTGGACGCTCTGAGCACCAAGGCCATGGGCAGTTTCGCCAAGATCCTGTCCTGGTACGACAACGAGTGGGGCTATTCCAGCCGCCTGGTCGATCTCGCGCTGCTGATGGGCCGCTGAACCGCGATGCCCATCCCCCATCTCGGCGAGCTTCTCGCCGGTGGGATCCGCGGCCGCAGGGTTCTGGTTCGCGCGGATCTCAACGTTCCGCTTCGCGACGATGCGATCGACGACGACACGCGCATTCGCGCATCGCTACCGACGCTGAATCGGCTGCTCGAGGCCGGCGCCCGGGTGATCGTGGTATCGCACCTGGGCCGCCCGAAGGGGCAACGACGACCCGAGCTCTCGCTTCGGCCCGTCGCCGCCCGCCTGGCGGCCCTGCTCGACACCGGGGTGTCGTTCTGCGAGGAGTGTGTGGGCGAACCGGCAGAGGCCGCGATTCGCGAGCTGGGGGAAGGTCAGCTGATACTGCTGGAGAACCTCCGCTTCCACGAAGGCGAGGAGCGCAACGATGCCGACTTCGCCCGCGCGCTGGCCGATCTGGCCGATGTCTACGTCAACGACGCCTTCGGCACCGCCCATCGCGCCCACGCGTCGACGGTCGGCGTCGCCGGGCTCCTGAGCCAGGTGGCGACCGGCCAGCTGTTACGGTCGGAGCTCGATCACCTCGGAGTGATCCGGGAGCCAAAGCGCCCATTGCTTGTGATTCTCGGTGGCGCCAAGGTCTCGGACAAGCTCGCCACGTTGGATGCGCTGGCTCCCCATGCCGATACCCTCGCGATTGGCGGCGCCATGGCATACACGTTTCTCGCCAGCGAGGGCCGGGCCGTCGGCGCGTCCCGGGTGGAGCCCGGTCGCATCGAAGATGCCCGACGCGTGTCCCAAGCGGCGCTCGGCGCCGGTCGTCGTCTGCTGCTCCCCCGCGATCACCGCGTGGTGGAGCGAATCCAGACCGGCGCTCCCGTGAAGGTGGCGCGCGAGATTCCCGACGGTTGGATCGGGGTCGACATCGGCCCCGAAACCGCGCGCGCCTACGCCGAGGAGGCCAGCCGGGCCCGCACCCTCTTCTGGAACGGACCCATGGGAATCTTCGAAATCGAGGCGTACGCAGCCGGGACCGAGACCGTGGCCAACGCGGTGGCGGCATCCGAAGCCACCACGGTCGTTGGGGGCGGCGACTCCCTTGCCGCCGTCAATCGGCTGGGTCTCGGGCACCGGATCGACCACCTTTCGACGGGCGGAGGAGCCTCCCTCGAGTACATTCGGGGGCACACTCTCCCCGCCGTCGCCGCCTTGCAACGCTAAAATGCGTCGACCGATCTTCGCGGCGAACTGGAAGATGCACAAGACCGTGGCCGAAGCCGCGGACTTCGTCGACGATTTCCTGCCCCGGATCGAGAGGGCCCGCGATGTCGAAATCGTGCTGGCCGTGCCTTTTACGACCCTCGACCGCGTCGGCCAGCGACTGCGGGGTTCGGCCGTCGAACTCGCGGCCCAAAACGTGCACCCGGAGGCGCGGGGAGCCTTCACGGCGGAAATCGCCGTGGGCATGCTGGCCGACCTGGGCTGCCGGTACGCGATCGTGGGACACAGCGAGCGACGCGCGCTCTTCGGCGAGTCCGACGACTTCATCGCCCGCAAGGCCGCGGCCCTGATGGAGGGCGGTCTGCTTGACATCGTCTGCGTCGGGGAGTCGCTGGACGAGCGAGAAGCGGAACGAACCTTCGAGGTCGTGGCTCGGCAGCTCGCGGGGAGCCTCGCGACGATTCCCAGCGAGCGGGCGGCCGAGATCGTGGTCGCC
>JAZFUU010000156.1:0-23120 GCA_036447375.1 Myxococcota bacterium | reverse complement strand
GCTCCCGGGCACCGGCGTTGATTCGCGTGATCCACAACGCCCGGAATTGGCGCTTTCGCTGCTTGCGATCCCGGTAGGCGTACTTCCAGCCCTTCTCGACCGCCTCGCGGGCGGTTTTGAGCAGGCGGCTTCGAGCGCCGTAGTATCCCTTGGCCCGGCTCAGAACGCGGTTGCGCCGCTTCCTGGCCGCGACGCCGCGTTTGACTCGCGGCATGGCTTTCTCCTTTCCGTCGTCTTCGCGACTAAAGTGTTGGCAACATCTGCTTCAGACGTTTTGCATCCACCGGATCGACCAGCGCAGACTTGCGGAGGTGCCGCTTCCGCTTCGCCGACTTCTTGGTGAGGATATGCTGCTTGTTGTTGCGGGACCTCTTGAACTTCCCGCTCCCCGTCTTCTTGATCCGCTTGGCCGCACCGCGGTGGGTTTTCATCTTCGGCATTTCATTCTCCCTCGGCAGCCGACTGCTCCGCGGCTTCCGTCTCGGCAACGGCTCGCGCCTCTGCCTTCTGGGCTTCCACCACCGCTTCGCGGTTGGGAACCAGGATCATCGACAGAAACCGGCCCTCCATGCGCGGCGGGTTCTCCACGGTCGCCAGTGTTCCCAGAATCTCCTGGACCCGATCGAGCTGCCGACGACCGATCTCTCGGTGCACCATTTCCCGTCCCCGGTACATCACGGTGACCTTCACCTTGTCTCCATCCATCAGGAAGCGACGCGCGTTCTTCAGCTTGAAGTCGAGATCGTGGTCATCGGTGCGCGGCCGGAGCTTGATCTCCTTGAGTGATGCCGCGTGTCCCCGGCCCTTCCCGGACTTCTTCTTCTGCTCGTACTTGTAACGCCCGTAGTCCATGATGCGACAGACGGGTGGCCTGGAAGTGGGCGCGACCTCGACCAGATCGAGACCTTCCTCGACCGCGCGTTCCAGCGCGACCTCGGGGGTCATGACCCCGAGCTGCGATCCGTCACTTCCGATCACGCGAATTTCCACCTCTCGAATGTTTTCATTGATGCGGGGCACGTCCTTCCGCTTGATTCGATTAAACTCGGCGATACGCGATTCCTCCTACGCCCGGCGCGTGTTTCGACGCATGTCGATGTCCTGCCGAAGCTGCGCTATCAGCGCATCCACGGTAAGGGGTTCGGCTGCCGGGTGCGAGCCCTGACGCCGACGGGGTGTCACGGTTCCGTCCGCCTCTTCCCGGTCGCCCACGACCAGCATGAGGGGAATTTTCTGGATCTCGGCCTCCCGGACCTTGAATCCGAGCTTCTCACCCCGGGCGTCGACATCGACGCGAATCTTCGCGCCGGCGAGCTGGGCCTCCACCCGATGAGCATAGTCGATGTGGCGTTCGGTAATCGGTAACACCCGCGCCTGCAACGGTGCCAGCCACAGCGGGAAATCTCCGCCGGTCTGCTCGATATAGAGGGCGATGAAGCGCTCGAGAGAGCCCAGGATGGCCCGATGCAGCATGGCCGGCTGGTGGAGGTCGCCATCACGTCCCACGTAGCCCAGCTCGAAGCGGGCCGGCATCGAGACATCGATCTGGAGGGTGGCCAGGGTCCACGCGCGGCCGAGCACGTCGTCGTAGTCGACTTCGATCTTGGGGCCGTAGAACGCCGCCTCGCCCTCCTTCACCTGGCGAGGAAACCCTGCACGCTCCACCGCGGCCAACAGCGCCTGAATGCCGGCCTCCCAGTCTGCGGGTTCTCCCGCGAATTGCTCGGGCTGGGTCGACACGAAAACCGAAGGTCGCGGCAGGCCCAGGGCCTCGTAGACCTCGGCGGTGAGGGCGAAGAAAGCGTCGAGTTCCGCCGGGACCTGGTCGGGTTCGCAGAAAACGTGCCCGTCGTCCTGGGCCATCGAACGAACCCGCGACAGCCCCGTGAGGGTTCCGCTGCGCTCGTTGCGGTGAAGACGGCTGAACTCGGCAAATCGAAGCGGCAGCTCGCGGTACGAGCGCTTGCGGCTGCCGAAAAGATGGCAGTGCCCGGGGCAGTTCATCGGCTTGATCGCGAGTTCCTCGCCTTCGTCTCCCTGCAGCAAGAACATGTCGTCGCGGAAGAGCGCGTAGTGCCCCGAGGTCTTGAACAGCTCCGTTCGGAACAGCTGGGGGGTCATTACCTCCTGAAACCCGTATCGCGGATACAGGGAACGCATGTAGTCGACGAGGTTGTTGTAGAGCGTAAGCCCCTTGGGCAGGTAGAACGGAGAGCCGGGAGCAATCGGATCGACGAAGTAGAGATCGAGCTCCGCCCCGACGCGGCGGTGGTCCCGGCGCCGGGCTTCCTCGAGCCGCTCCTGGTGCTCCTCCAGCTCCTTGCGACTGGCGAAAGCGGTGCCGTAGATACGCTGCAGCATCGGATTGCTTGCGTCCCCACGCCAGTAGGCCCCGGCGAGTTCGAACAGCTTCCAGGCTGCGATCTGGCCGGTCTGCTGCACATGGGGGCCCCGGCACAGGTCGGCGAAGTCGCCGTGCCGGAAGACGGTGATCTCGCTGCCCTCGGGAATGTCGTCGAGCCGCGAGAGCTTGAGATCCTCGCCGCGAGCGGTGAACAGCGCCCGGGCTTCCTCTCGCGTCATCACCACCCGTTCGAACGGCGACTTCTCGGCGATGATGGTTCCCATTTCCTTCTCGATGCGTTCCATGTCTTCCGGCGTGAACGGTCGATCGACGAGGAAGTCGTATTGGAACTTCTCGGAATGGTCGGTCCGACCGACATCGATCTGGGCCGTCGGGAAAAGCCGCTTCACCGCGTCGGCCATGATGTGCTCCGCCGAGTGGCGGATGACCTCTCCCGCGGCCGGATCCCGGCTCGTCACGATCTCGAGACCCACGTCCTCGCCGATCGGTTGGCGCAGGTCCACCAGACGACCGTCGATGCGACCCGCCAGGGCGGCGCGGGCCAGGCCCGGACCGATCTGCCCGGCGACGAACAGAACCGTCGACCCCGCAGGTACCGTCAGCGTCTTGCCGTCCGGAAGGCGTACGCGAATCTCGGTCATTGACGAGGGCGATTCATGCAGTCGGGTTCTTTGAAGTTCGGGGTTCCGTCATGGCCGTTCCGCGCCATTCGCGTTCGGGCCGGATTCAGTGCCGTTCGCGCCCTCTCCCGGGCTGGTAGGCACGGGCGGGATTGAACCGCCGACCTCCGCCGTGTCAAGGCGGCGCTCTCCCACTGAGCTACGTGCCTGTCCATTCGTAAGGACGCGAAATCAATACCGATTTCGCTATCGGGTGTCAATCGCCGGCGGTCGCCGCGGGGCCCGAGCCCTCCCACACGCGGAAGTGCACGCTGTTGGCGTCGGACGACACGGGGGTGATCTGCAGCTCCGGGGGCAGCACGGCGAGCAGATCCTCCAGAAGCTCGCTTCCCTTGCGATCCGAAATCACCTTCAGCACCACGCGACCCCGCCGCATAGCCGTGGGGACGGCCGAGCGCACCCCCAAATCCTCGATCAGGACGCGCCGCAGCGACTGGAACGCCTCATAGCTCCCCAGCCCATCCATGACGACGCGGACCTGCACCCGGTCGGCCTCGCCGGCGGGGGCCATCAGGCCCCGCGTCGTCAAGCGTCGGCGGATGCGATCCAGGTCGAGGTGAGCCTCGACCACCACGATGTATTCGCTTTCCACCTCCGGGTCGTCGATGAACAGGGCCGGCCCTTCTCCCCGGTCTTCGAGGATCTGATATCGGGTCGCGTACTTGAAGGGGTCGTTCCCCAGGGCCTCGAGGATCGCGGGCTCGGCCTCGATGGGGTCGATGTCCGTGGAGAGCAGGTCCAAGGCCAGGCGCAGAACGGCATCCCGAAGCGCTGCCCGGACCGCCGCGTCGCGAGGTGGCCCTGCGGGTTTGATCCCCTCGCCCAGGGGAACCGCGCCCACCGCCTCGACCCGGCGGATCTCACCGGCGTCGACGCTCGGCACCGCCAGCAGCGTCAACCCACCGGCCCACGCGATGATGCCCAGGCCTCGGAGCCTCACGCGACAACCTCTGCGACGCCACGCCCGAACAGCGCATCCACCTCTTGACACAACGCCCGGTTCGGGCGAACGCCCCTCAGACTGGAGAGAGAGAGGACCGTTTCGCTCTCGCCTTCGATCACGAGATGGAGCACCACGGCGCAGTCGCCGGGCTGGCGTTCGAGGATGCCCCGCAGCGCTGTGAGCCGGTCGCGACTCGCCTCGTCGACGTGGATGCAGACGCGAAATTCGGTCGAAAGCTGCTCTTCGGCGCGGTCGAGGGCGATGACCTCTCGGACCAGAATCTTGGGGGTGTCCCCGGGCTCGAGGGTACCCGACACCAGCAGGGGCGTGGGACCGGACGCGAGGTTCTCGGCGAGGGACTCTTTCAACAAACTCCCATACTGCAGGTAGGGCTCGCTGAAGACAACCAGATCGAAGCTCCCCTCCAAATCCTCCAGGGTCCCGAAGGCCATTTGGGCTCCGCGCCGGGTGCGGGTCTCGCGCAAGGAGGTCAACAGGCCCCCGGCCCGCACATCGCGACCCGCTCCGCGGGTCGCCGCGTCGGCTCCGACATCGGTGAAACGCGCCAGCTCGGACGCCACGCTGGTCAGCGGATGTCCGGTAACGTAGAAGCCCAACACCTCTTTCTCGAAGCCGAGGCGCTGGCGATCGGTCCACTCGGCGGCGTCCGACAGCGTCGGCTCCAATCCCGGAGTTCCCTCGACCGCAGCAAAGAGGCTGCCCTGCCCGATCTCACGGTCGCGAAGGGCGGCCGCCCCCGCTTCCAGCGCGGTGTCGAGACTCGCCCGCAGCGCCGCGCGATTTTCGTGCATCGAGTCGAAGGCGCCGCACTTCACCAGGCTCTCGACGACCCGCCGATTGACCTTGCGGCCATCGACACGGCGGGCGAAGTCGAAGATGCTGTCAAAGCCGCTGGAACCGCGATCTCCCTCGGTTCGCGGCGGGTCCTCCGACGTTTCTGAACCGCGACGGGCTTCCAGAATGCAGTCGATGGCCCCTTCGCCCACGTTCTTGACCCCGGACAGACCGAAACGGATTCCCTCACCGACGACCGTGAAATCCCGGGACGATTCATTCACATCGGGGGCCAGCACCTCGATGCCGAGCTGCCGGGCGTGCCCGATGTAGAGCGCCAGCTTGTCGTGGTTGCCCGACTCGGTGCTCATCAATGCCGCGAGATACTCGCGCGGATGGTTCGCCTTGAGAAACGCCGTCTGGTAGGTGATCAAGGCGTAGGCCGCGGAGTGGGACTTCGCGAAGCCGTAGCCCGCGAACTCGGCCATCAGCTTGAACACCTCTTCGGCCTTGCGTCGCTCGATGCCGCGCTCGACGCAGCCCGAGACGAAGCGGTCGCGCTGCTTCGCCATCTCCGCGGGCTTCTTCTTGCCCATGGCCCGGCGCAACAGATCGGCTTCGCCCAGGCTGTATCCCGCCAGCCGGTTCGCGAGCTGGAGCACCTGGTCCTGATACACGATCACGCCCAGGGTCTCGGCGGTCAGCTCCTCGAGCTCGGGAATCAGGTATTCGACCGGCGTGAGGCGGTTCTTGCGCTTCACGTAGTCGTCGACCATCCCCGATCCCAGGGGGCCGGGTCGGTAGAGAGCCACGATGGGAATCAGCTCTTTGAATGAACTCGGCTTGAGCTTCACCACCAGGTCGGTCATGCCGGATGACTCGACCTGGAACACACCCTCGGTGTTGCCGCTCGCCAGCAACGCGTACGCCTCTTTGTCGTCGAGGGGGAGCTCATCGACCCGGAACCCGGGATTTCCCTTCTTACGGATTCGCGCCTCGGCGTCGGCGATGGTGGTGAGCGTCTTGAGGCCCAGAAAGTCGAACTTGATCAGCCCCAGCTTTTCGATACAGCGCATATCGAACTGCGTCATGACGTCGCCCGATCGAGCATCGCGATACAGGGGAACCGTCTCGATCAACGGAGTCGTCCCGATTACCAGGCCCGCAGCATGGGTCGAGGCGTGGCGAGTGATCCCCTCGAGACGCTTCGCGGTCTCGAACAAACGGGCGACCTGCCCGTCCCCGTCCACCCGAGCTCGCAGGTCGGCCGATTGTTGCAGGGCCTGATCCAAGCTAATGCCCAGGGTATCCGGGATCAGCTTGGCGATGCGATCGACGTCGGCGTAGGCCATGCCCAGCACCCGACCCACGTCGCGGATCGCCGCCCGGGCCTGGAGCTTTCCGAACGTGATGATCTGGGCCACCCGTCGGCCGTCGTCCCCTTCGCCGTCGTACTTTTCGGCTACGTAGCGAATCACCCGGTCGCGCCCGCGCATGCAGAAGTCGACGTCGATATCCGTCATCGAGACCCGCTCGGGATTCAAGAAACGCTCGAAAATAATGTCGTACTCGATCGGATCGATTCCGGTGATACCCAGGCAGAAAGCGGCGAGACTTCCCGCCGCCGAGCCCCGACCGGGCCCGACGGGAATCTCGCTGCGGCGCGCAAAGTCGATGAAGTCGGCCACCACCAGGAAGTAGCCAGCGAAGCCCATCGAGTTGATGATCCCCAGCTCGTGTTCCATACGCTTGGCGTACTCCCCGTAGCGGGGCGGGATCGGCTCGTCGGGGGCGAGATTCAGACGCCGGCGCAGCCCCAGCCAGGACTGCCGCTCGAGCACCTCCTCCCGGGTCGTGCCCTTGGCGACCTGGAACTCGGGCAGGTGGTAGACGCCGGTATCGAGGCCGAGGTCCACGTCGCAGCGCTCGGCAACCTCCAGGGTGTTGGCCAGGGCCGAGGGATGGTCCCGGAAGACCTCTGCCATCTCATCGCCCGACTTCAGGTAGAAGCCCTCGCCGTCGAAGCGAAATCGCTTGGGGTCATCGAGGGTGGTGCCGGTGCCGATGCAGAGCAGCTCCTCGTGGGGCTCGTGGTCCCCTTTCTCGAGATAGTGGGCATCGTTGGTGGCGAGCAGGGGCAAGCCCAGGTCCGCCGACATCTTGACGAGTTCGGCGTTCACGAGATCCTGGTCCCCGATGCCATGGCGCTGGAGTTCGAGGTAGTAGCGGCCCGGGAACATCCCCGAGAACTCCTCCACCAGTCGCCAGGCCGTATCGTTCTGCCGATTGGTGATGGCCCGGGACACCATCGAAGACAGACAGCCGGACGTGGCGATCAATCCCTCGGAGCGAGACCGCAGCAGATCGAGGTCGATGCGGGGGCGATAGTAGAAGCCCTCCAGGTAGGCTTTCGAAACCAGGTACACCAGATTCCGGTAGCCGGTGTCGTTCATCGCCAGCAGTACCAGGTGATTGATCGCGTCGAACCCGTTGTCGTCGCGCTCCCTCGCCTCTCTGTCCAGGCGCGAGCCCGACGCGACGTAGACCTCGCAACCGATGATGGGTTTGATCTTCGCGCGATGCGCCTGCTCGTAGAACTCGACGGCACCGAAGAGGTTGCCGTGGTCGGTGAGCGCCACCGCCGGCATGTTCAGGGCGCGGGCACGCTCGAATAAGGGGTCGATCTTGATGGCGCCATCGAGGAGTGAGTACTGACTGTGAAGATGCAGGTGGACGAACGGCGTGGGTGACACGCGCTATTCCCACTCGATCGTGGCGGGGGGCTTGCAGGAGATGTCGTACACCACCCGATTGATCCCCTTCACCTCGTTGATGATCCGAGTCGAGATCGCCGCGAGCACCTCATGCGGCAAGCGCGCCCAGTCGGCGGTCATGGCGTCGACCGACGTGACACAGCGCACCGCAATGGTGTTTTCGTAGGTGCGTTCGTCGCCCATCACCCCCACGCTCTGGATGGGAAGGAATACCGCAAAAGCCTGCCACAGGGAGTCATAGATCCCGGCCTGGTGGATTTCTTCGGCCACGATCGCGTCCGCCTGCCGCACGGCTGCGAGGCGCTCGGGGGTCACTTCGCCGAGGATGCGAATGGCCAGGCCGGGGCCCGGAAAAGGATGGCGGCCAATCGCCGCCGACGGCAGCTGCAGCCGTTGCCCTACTTCGCGCACCTCGTCCTTGAACAGCTCCCGCAGAGGCTCCACCAGGCGCAGGCGCATCCGCTCGGGTAGTCCACCGACATTGTGGTGGGTCTTGATCGTCGCCGACGGCCCCTTCACGGACACGCTCTCGATGACGTCGGGGTAGAGCGTACCCTGGACCAGAAAGTCGACGTCTCCGATCCGCTGGGCCTCTTGCTCGAAAATCTCGATGAACAGATGCCCGATAATCCGCCGCTTGCGCTCCGGATCCTCGACCCCCCGCAGCGCCGACAGGAAGCGATCCTGCGCGCTCACCGTGATCAGGGGAATTCCCAGACCCTCCCGAAACGAGCGCTCGACCTCTTCGCGTTCGCCGCGACGCAACAGACCGTTATCGACGAAGATGCAGTGCAATTGGTCGCCCACCGCGCGGTGAACCAGGGCAGCGGCCACCGAGGAGTCGACCCCTCCAGACAGTCCGCAGATGACCCGACCCGAGCCCACCTGTTTGCGGACGGCGCCGACCGTCCGATCGATGAAAGCATCCATGGTCCACGAGGCGTCGCAGCCGCAGATCCGGCTCACGAAATTCGCCAGGATCTGGTCACCGCCGTCGGTGTGGGCGACCTCGGGGTGAAACAACAGTCCCCAGATCGGCCGTTCGAGGTGCCGCACCGCCGCGTACGGGGAGCTCTCACTGGTTCCCAGCACGGCGAACCCGGGCGGCAAGCGCAGCACTCGATCGCCGTGACTCATCCAGACCACGCACTCGACGCCGCCGGGGAGGTCGGCCAGCAGCGGATCCTCGCTTTCCACCTTGAGAAGGGCCCGGCCGTACTCCCGATCCTCCGACCGCTCCACGACACCGCCCAGGCGATGGATCAGAAGCTGCATCCCGTAACAAACGCCCAGCACCGGCCGCCCCAGCTCCAGCAGCCCGAGATCCAGGTCGGGTGCACCGGCATCCAGCACGCTGGAGGGCCCCCCGGAGAGCACGATGCCGGCGGGATCCCAGTCCCGCACCGCCTCGAGCTTCATCCCGGCCGGATGAATCTCGCAGTAGACCTTCTGCTCGCGAATCCGCCTCGCGATCAGCTGGGTGAACTGCGAGCCGAAGTCGAGAATCAGGATGCGGTTGCGCTCAGAGTCGGGCGGCTGGGGGACAGAGGGCATGGGGCCGTGGGCCGTCCTGCTTTTGCCACGGCCTGGAGAAAGGCCGTGATTTCTCGTCGGGGGACGGGGAGACTCTAGTCGATCCGGTCGTTTCGTCGATGCGATGATCTAGTCGATGCGGTGGTCTACTCGATACGATAATTGGGAGCTTCACGCGTGATGATCACGTCATGCACGTGGCTTTCGTCCAGTCCCGCCGCCGACACCCGCACAAACTGGGCGCGTCGGCGCAGGTCGGAAAGATCCGTGGCTCCCACATAGCCCATGCCCGAGCGTAGGCCGCCCAGCAGCTGGTGAATGTTGCTGGTCAGGTTGCCCCGGTAGGGGATGCGCCCCTCGATCCCCTCGGGCACGAGCTTGCCGGGGTCGCCGACCTCCGACTGGAAATAGCGATCGGCGCTTCCGTCGCTCATCGCCCCAATCGATCCCATGCCACGATAGACCTTGTAGGAGCGGCCCTGATACAGCACGACTTCCCCCGGTGCCTCTTCGGCACCGGCGAAGAGCGCTCCGATCATCACCGTGCTGGCGCCGGCGGCCAGGGCTTTGACCACGTCGCCGGAGAATTTGATGCCACCATCCGAGATCACCGGGATCCCGCTGCCGCTGGCCACCCTGGCGCTGTCGAGCACGGCGGTGAACTGGGGCACCCCGATGCCGGCGACCACCCGGGTCGTGCAGATCGAGCCCGGGCCCACGCCCACCTTGACGGCGGAGACACCGGCCTTGATCAGCGCCTCCGTGCCTTCCCCGGTCGCCACGTTGCCCCCCACCAACGGCAGTGCCGGAAAGACCCGCCGCATCTCGCCGATGGAATCGAGCACGCCCCGGGAGTGGCCATGGGCCGTGTCCACAACGACCACATCGACCCCCGCATCCACCAGGGCCTGGGTGCGCTCGAGAGCGGCTTCACCGACGCCAACGGCGGCTCCGCACAGCAGTCGACCCAGTTCGTCCTTCGAGGCGTTCGGAAAGCGTTCGGTCTTTTCGATGTCTTTGATCGTGATGAGCCCTCGCAGGGTGCCTTCGCCATCGACCACCAGCAGTTTCTCGATGCGATGTTCGTGGAGAAGCGCCTTGGCCCGCTCCATCGTTGTTCCGGGCGGCACGGTGACCAGGTTCTCGTGGGTCATGACCCGCGAGATCTCCTGATCGGTGTCGCCGACGAATCGGAGGTCGCGATTGGTGAGGATGCCCACGGCCTTGCCGTCTCGGGTGACCGGGACCCCGGAGATGTGATAGCGGGCCATCACTTCCAGGGCCTCGGCAATGCGCTGTTCGGGCCGCATGGTGATGGGATCGACGATCATCCCAGACTCGGACCGCTTGACCTTGTCGACCTCGCTGGCCTGGGCGGTCGGCGTCATGTTCTTGTGGATGATTCCGATGCCGCCGTTCTGCGCCATGCAGATCGCGGTCTCGTGCTCGGTGACCGTGTCCATGGCGGCGGAGACCAACGGGACGTTGAGCGAGATCTCGCGAGTGAACGCGGCGCCCAGGTCGACCTGGTCCGGAAGCGTGTCGCTGGCTCCGGGCACGAGGAGGACGTCGTCAAACGTCAATCCCTCGCGAATCGGCTGCTCATTCATGTTGATTTTGCGGCGTTCTGTATCGGTGAACACCGCTCCCCAGATGGTGGGGCAGTTTAGATCGCGGGTCGGAGTCGGTCAAGGAACGATGCGCGCGAACAGATCGCGGATCCGATCTTGCGCACGTTCTGCATCATCCAGGGGAATCAGGAAGAGCGAACTCGCATCGACGAGTTCGAACTGATCTCGGAGCGTCTCGGTGGCGACGTCGTCGATCTTCTCCATGAGAGCGACGTAGAAGACGCGCGCCCGGGCTCGTTTGCGCAGCTCCTGTTCGACGGTTCGAATGGCCTCCGCCGCCTCCGCCAACGGGGAGGAGAGCACGCACACGGTTCCCAACGCGCCGTGCCCCGCCGCGGGCCAGAGCGGCGCGAACCGGTCGGCGATCGGGAGATGGATGATCTCGATACCGGTCTGGGAATCCACGACGACGCGTCCCATTGGCGCCAGATCCGAGGCCCCAAAGGCCCCGACCGCTAGACGCGCGTCGAGTTCCACGTCGGGTACCGCTCCCAAGAGCAGAGCGATGTCGCGGCGGGCGCGGTCGTCAGAGGCAACCAGCAACAACTTGGCGTCGGGATTGGGGCCGCCGCGCGGCCGGGAGGCGTCCATCCATTCGCGCAGCCGGCCCACCTGCGCCGGGTTGAACAGGGTCGACCGCGGCGTCCCCTCGCCGAAGGTCCCGGGTTCCGTTCGCAACGCCACGATTCCGCGCTCGACCAGGGTGTGCAGGGTGCGCAGCACCTGGTAGTCGGGAAATCGGCAACGATCCAGGATCTCACTGACCTGCGAGCAGTCCTCGAGAACACCCAGAACTTCCTCGGTCAGCGGGTGGATCACCGTGGGGAGCGACCCGGGGGTGACCTGCAGGACTGCGTGGGAGTCGCTCGGGGGCAGATCGAAGGCCAGCTGCGCCGATTCGGCCAGCTGGCGTCGCGCCTCCCGCAAGAGCGCCCGGGTCGGGGTCTTGATGCTGGGCGCGCCGGACACGGGTTCGGGACGAAAGCTGAAGGAACCGCGATCCCAGCCCATCAGGCGGTAGAGGGCTTTCTCACCCCCGGTGACGCCGGTCTCCGCATGCACGACGTCTCCGGCGCTCAAAACGATGCGGCCGCTGAGTTCGCCTTCACGGCCGTCGCTGCGAGCCAACTCGACCACCCCGGTCTTGCGCCCGCCGTGAAAGAGCTGCAACAAGTCGCCCAGTGGGACCTGGGCAAGTTGGCCCTCCACTCCACCGGGGCCGAGCTGGTCCGCCGGCCCCGGGTCCGCGGCGTCATTCTGCATCAGCATCACCTGCAAGCGACGAACGACCGCCTCCGGGTCGATGGGAGCCACCAGGACGTCGCCGTCCAGATCCTCAATTTCCGCGGCATCGGGGCGATCGCTGAGGAAGAGCAGCCCGATCTCGCGAGTGCGTGGATTGGCTCGCAGGATCAGAGCCAGGGTCGCGCCGTCGATCAAGGGGAGATCCACCTGGAGGACGATGGCCGAGGGCGAGACGGCCAGGGCCGCCTCCAGTGCGTCGGGGCCCTGGGCACTGGCCTCGCAGCGAATGTCGCGGGCCTCACAGGCACCGACGATGGCCTTGCTGCGGTCGGCGTCGCTGTCGGCAACCAGCACCCGGACACTCACGAGCCGGGCCCCTCCCCCGGTGGATTCGGAGCCGGCGCCACGATGGTGGAACTGGGGACGTGGTCCGCCGGAAGCGCGCTTGCCGCCAGCTCGGCCCGAAGGCGGAACACCAGATGCTCGACGACACTGCGTTCGCTGGTGTGGAACAGCTGGGCCCCGTCCTCTTCATCCTTGTCCGCTCGCACCAGTGCATAGCTGGGCCCATCGCCAAAGTGGAGCAGGAACGGCAGGAGGCCCGGCACCCGCTCGGGCGAGACCCAGGTAATGGCCGGTCGCTCCGCCGCCAGTTTCTCGCCATCGGCGACGACCAGGATCTCGGTGCTGGCCCCATCGGCTCCCAGCCGTTCGATCCCCTCGCGCACGGATTGCCCCAGCACGGAGCCCGGAGCCAAAAACAGCAGCCCGCGCTGGCTCGGGCGTCGCCCGACCTCCGCGAGGAAGAAGCGGGTGACCTGATCGGCGGTCTCGAGAGGTTCCACCGCTCCTTCGGCGAGCAGCCGCGCGAGACCCTCGGCGAGAGGCACGCGGTCGAGGCCCAGTTGTCGAACCGGAGAGGAAAGCTCTTCGCTCAGACGCCGGTCGAGTCTTTCCATCAGCTCGTCGCGCTGGGTCCCGTCGGCGGGATACGTGACCGCGGCGCATACCGGGCGCCGCCCGTCGGCCAGAGCGGCGTCGCCGAGCACCTCGAAGGCCTGCTGGGCTCGTTGCTTGAGGATCGCCGCCCCCAGTGCGTCCACTTCGGTGAGTACCGCGTGAAACCGGTTCTCGCCCGCGTCCGCCAGCAGATCGGTCGTGCGCAGGACTCGGCCCAGGATCTTTACCGCTTCGGCGATTCGCTCCGGGTCGGCGGCGCCGTGGGGCGCGAGATCGAAGGCGAGGAGCGAGAAGCCCCGGCCAAAGCGCATCGCCTTGCCGATCTCGTTGTTCACGGAGTCAGCGAAGAATTCGCGACTGTAGATACCCGTCGCCGGATCCAAGAACGCGGGCCGCTCGAGCGACGCGAGGCGGTGGGCATTGGCCACGGCTATTTCGGCAAAGTGGGCGAGCTTCTCCGCCGCGAAGGTATCTGCGGCTTCGAAGTCGCCCCCGCCCAGCTTGTCGGTGAGGCGAACAAACCCGATCGGGCGCGTGCCCGAGCGGAGCGCCAGCAGCAGGGCCGGGTTCGAAGGCTCCGGTGCCCCTTCGGGGGTGTGCCAGGGAAGAATGGCGGAGTGCGTCGGACCGTCGCACAGCTCGGGTGGGATCGATTCGACTTCGAGGGTCCCGGGTTCGGCTTCGAGCCTCACCAACCCACGCGCCGCAAGCAGGTGCAGAACTTCCTCCTGCTCGCCCCGGGCGAACCAGGCCACCCCACCCTGAGCCCCCGTCTCGACGCACAGGCCTTCGACCACCCGCTGGGCCAGGGAATCGAGGGAAAGGCAGCCGAAAAACTCCACCGCCCGTTCGAAGAGCGATTGCTGCCCCAGGTACTCGAGATTCTCCGCCAGCAAACGAGCATGTTCGGCAGCCAGACGCCGGCGTTTCATCAGGTTTTCGACCGAGTTGAGGAGCGTCGCACGGTCGAAGGGCTTGAGCAGATAGTCACTCGCGCCGAGCTTCATCGCGTCGACGGCGGTCTTCACATCGACGACGCCGGTCACCACGATGATGTCCTGTTCGGAGTCGCGAGTCTTGATGCGGTGGACCAGGTCGCACCCGTCCATCCCGGGCATGACGAGATCTGTGATGACGATGTCAAACGTCGACTGCTCGAAGATCTGGAGGGCTTCCTCGCCGCTGCCCGCGGTTTGTACGGCCCAACCTTCCTCGGACAACAGATCTTCGACCAGCTCGCGAAAGTATCGCTGGTCGTCGACAGCGAGTATTCGCCCCTTCGGCATCCACCCCCTCAACGAAACAGCAGCCCACTCGCGACGCGGCTCGGATCCCGATGGACGCAGAAGGCTGCGGATGGAATCCTATGCGCCCGGGCTGGCACTTCGCCAGTGCTGCCCGCGTTGTTCAAACGCCGGGGCCCGATTCTTCCCAGATTCCTCAGACTTCCCAGATTCGACAGAAGCGCCCACCGCGGATGAATCCGGATCGGCCTCCATTTCGCCAATCAGCGAGTGCGGAGTGGCCTCGACGAGCCGAACTGCCACGAGCGTCCCGGGGGGCGGAGCGGGTCGCGAACCGGCGGCGACGTTCACGATTCGGTGGTAGGGATCGCGGCCGCTCCACTGACCGGCGCCGCGGCGGCTCGGACCTTCGACCAGGACCTCGGTGCGCTGGCCGACCCGGGCCCGGTGGGCCGCCTGGGTCAACCCGAACTGAAGCGCCTGCAGCCGCTCGAGGCGCGACTGGGCCAGAGAGGGATCGACGGGCCCCGGCTCGCGTGCCGCGGTGGTGCCCGGTCGGGGCGAGTACTTGAAGGAGAAGCTGTCCGTGAACCCGACCTCCTGGACCAGGGACAGGGTCTGCTCGAAATCCGCGTCCGTTTCCCCTGGGAACCCCACGATCAGGTCGGTGGTGATCGCCAGGTCGGGTCGCGCGGACCGCAATCGCGCGACGAGTCGAAGGTAGTCTTCCCGGCGATAACGCCTCCGCATGCGATCGAGCACGCGGTCCGAGCCGCTCTGGACCGGCAGGTGGACGTGCGGACACAGGTTCGGAAGTTCCGCGTGGGCCCGGATCAGCGCTTCGTCAAAAAAGATGGGGTGGGGGCTCGTGTATCGGATCCGCGCCAGACCCCGAATCTCGGCGAGACGGCTCAGGAGCCGCGCAAAGGGAACGAGGTCGGGCGCGGCTTGCGCTCGCTGTGCTCGGGAACCGCGATCGATCGGCCGACGGCCATAGGCGTTCACCGTCTGTCCGAGCAGCGTGATCTCGCGAACCCCGGCGGCCGCCAGGGTCTCGACCTCGGCCACGATCGACGCCGCCGGCCGACTGATCTCGCGGCCTCGAGTCCGAGGCACGATGCAGAAGCTGCAGAATAGGTCGCACCCCTCCATCACCGTGACGTAGGCGCGCCCGGGGCGGACGGGATCGAGGTCTGGGTGTCGTTCCGGTAGATCGAATCGATCGAGGGAGCGGGATTCGTCGACCCGAGCCCATCGATTCCCGCGGGCCGCAGCCTCCACCAGGGTCGGGACCAGGCGGAGGTTGTGTGTTCCGAATACGAAGTCGACGTAGGGAAATCGGCGCAGCAAGGCGTCGCCTTCTTGCTGCGCCACGCAGCCCCCCACTCCCAACACGCGTCCCGGCTGGGCGGCCTTCCATTCCCGAAGCATTCCCAGTTCGCTGTAGAGCCGATGCTCGGCCTTGTCCCGAATCGAGCAGGTGTTGATGATCGTGAGGTCGGCCCGTTCGGCGTCCGACGTGGCGACCAGACCGGCGTGGCACAACAGGTTGGCCACTTTCTCTGAGTCGTGGACGTTCATCTGACAGCCGTGGGTGCGCAGCAGAAAGCGGCGAGGCGGGCTCAAGCGCGTCTGGCTCATAATGCTGCCCTCCGGGCTGCCGCATGGGTCGAGGCGAGGCGGGCTCGAATTCAGTCGGGAGACGCGAACACTACCCGAGCGATGGGCGCGCCGCCAAGGCTCGTCGAGAATTCACGTAATAGCGCGAGAACCAGGGATAAATAACTGAATTTCCTATTGTTTTTATCTCTCTCGGAGAAATCTACCGATATTGAAATATGCGACAAATACTGTTTGACTCTGTGCTGTCCTGGGCCCATAATCTCTTTGCGGTAGCGAAGGAGGCTCAAAAAACTTCGACCGAAACAGTTTATGGAGCGGCGGTGGATCGGGCATTTCCTTGGAGATGCCAACCTCTCACCCCCCATCATCTATCCACCGCCCTCCCCTCTCAAAAAGCCCCGTTGGTTCGCCAGCGGGGCTTTTTGCGTTCCGGGAACGCTCGGATCAGAGGACAAGACGGTCGACGGTCGCCGAAAGCTGACGGAGATTTCGGCACTCCTCGGCGAAATCGCAGTACGGCAGGTATTTGTCCATCACACTGTCGCCGAATCCCCAGGCGCTGGGGCTCTCCGGATTCAGCCAAACCACGTTCTTCGCTTTGTTGTGAATGTCCCGCAGGCACCACGCCCGCGGGTCGTTGTAGTTGTTGCGGGCGTCACCGAGGATCAGCACCGTCGTCTTGTTGTCGATGGCCGCGAGATGGTTCTGCCAGAAGTGGTGAAAGGCGAATCCGAAATTGGACCGGGTGTAGACGTTGATCACGTCGCCGCCGTCCAGCGCCTCTTCGATCCCCTTGTTGATATCGCGCTCGTGGAAGACGTGGGTCACCTCGCCGAGCTCGGCCACGAACACGAACGAGCGAATCTTGGTGAAGGACTCCTGGAGGGAGTAGACGAATTGGAGCATGAATCGGGATACATTGGCGACCGACGACGAGACGTCGCACAGAATCACCAGCTTCGGCCGATCCTTCTTTCGCTGTTTGAAGACGAGTTCGAAGGGAATCCCCCCGTGGGACATGTTGCGCCGGAGGGTCTGGTGCAGGTCGAGCTTGCCCCGCTTCAGACGCCGGCGCCGGACGGACAGGACGTTCTTGATCCTTTGCGCGAGGCGCTCGACAACCTCCCGCATCTTGCGGATCTCTTCCTCGGTCAGGTGGTAAAAGCTCTTCTCCAGTAGCGTCTCGCGCCGGAACTTCTCCATGTAGTTGTGATTCTGCTGCTGCAGTTCGCGCTCGGTGAAGTTGCGCACGCTCTTTCGGGCCGCTTCCAGCAGGCGATCGATGAGCCCGCGCAGGGCGGCGACCTCCGCCGCCGACAGTCCGGCCTCTTCCAGCATCGCGGCCAGGTCGCGCAGTTCTTCGCCCGCACCGTCCAGATCCATCTGCTCCAGGGTGCGCCGGCTGAAAAAGCCGACCTGGAGGAAATTCTCGATCCGCTCGAGACCCGCCTGCTCCGCCCCGCCTCGGATCAACTGCTCCAGCAGATCCAGGTCCGCCGTGAGCATCGCCCGCGCCAACTCCGAGAGCTGACCGGGGTCGCCCTGCATGTTCTGGAGCATCTGGGCGATCTGTTGGAGCAGCTCTTCCAGATCCATTCCCAGAGCCGCCATCCCCTGCATGGCATCGCCGAAGGTCTCGCGCAGGTTGTCGTGGAAGCCCGACCAGAACAGCTCGAAGAGCTCGTCGAAGCTGGGAATCTCTTCCCCGCGCTTGACCATCGTCGAGCGCAGGGCGTCCCGGAAGACCTCCCGGTCGTCGAGCGAAAGCTCGTCCAGTGCCGAAAAGGCGTCGATGGCTTCGGCCGTGGATACGCGGATCCCGCTCTTGCGCAGGATGTTGGTGAATTCGAGGATCTTCTTCTGCATGGGGGCACCGGACCCGCTAGTGCAGAGCGCCCTTCTTCGCCGAGGTCGCCACCGCGACGGGGGTCGGGGCACCCGCCTGCACCTTGGCCTCCTCGGCTTTTCGAGCCAGCAGCTTGGCGAGTTGGCCCTCGGCCTTGCGGACATCCCCCTCGTACTTGAGGATTACGTTGAGGGTCTGGTTGACCACATCCTCGTCGAGTTCCTTCGCGTTGAGAGCCAGCAGCGCTCGGGCCCAGTCGAGGGTTTCGCTGATCGACGGCGCTTTCTTCAGGTCCAGCTCGCGAAGCCGGTGCATCATCCTCACAAGGTCCTCGATCAGGCGCTTGTCGATCCCAGGCACCTTCGTCGCCAGGATACGCTGCTCGAGCTCCTCGTTCGGGTAATCGATGAAAAGGTGCAGGCAGCGGCGCTTGAGCGCATCGCTCATCTCCCGGGCGTTGTTCGAGGTCAGGAACACCAGGGGCTTGTGCACGGCGCTGATGGTTCCGATCTCGGGCACGGTGACCTGGAAATCAGACAGCACTTCCAGCAGAAAGGCCTCGAACTCGGGATCCGATTTGTCGACCTCGTCCACGAGCAGCAGGGTCGGCTCGTCGGCGGTGATCGCGTGGAGCAGCGGCCGCGCCACAATGAAATGCTCCGAGAAGAAGACGCTGTCTTCCCGCCCCACCCGCTCGGCAGCTTCGGCAAGGGTCGTCGCATCGGCCATGACCTCGGTGAAGCGCTCCTTGAGGATCTGGGTGTAGAGAAGCTGCTTCGAGTACTCCCACTCGTATAGGGCCTTGGCCTCATCGAGGCCCTCGTAGCACTGCAGGCGAATCAAGTCGCGGCCGGTCGCGGCCGCGACCACCTTGGCCAGCTCGGTCTTCCCGACTCCGGCCGGTCCCTCGACGAGTACGGGCTTCTCGAGTTTCTGAGCCAGGAACACGACGGTGGCGATCTTGCGGTCGCAGATGTAGCCCTGCTCGCCCAGGCTCTTTTCGACTTTCTCTACAGAATCGAACATACCGCTCCCGCATGCACCTCAAATTCCGGACCGGTCCCGATCTAGCTCATCAAATGCAGGACGTGTCCGAGCTTCGCTCGCTTGGTGCGAAGGTACTCCAGGTTCTTCTCGTTGGGCTGGATCTCGAGCGGCACTCGCTCGAGGATCGTGAGGCCGTATCCCTCGATGCCGGCCCGTTTGCCGGGATTGTTCGTGATCATGCGCATGCGGCGAATCCCGAGATCGCGCAGGATCTGAGCGCCGACGCCGTAGTCGCGCATGTCCGCGGGAAAACCGAGACGTTCGTTGGCCTGGACCGTGTCCAGGCCTTCCTTGTCCTGAAGCGAGTACGCCTTGATCTTGTTCTTGAGGCCGATACCGCGGCCCTCCTGCCGCATGTACAGCAGCACCCCGCGTCCCTCTTCGGCGATCATCTCCAACGCACCCTGCAGTTGCTCGCCGCAGTCGCATCGAATCGAGCCGAAAGCGTCGCCGGTCAGACACTCGCTGTGGACTCGCACCAGCACGGGCTCATCGCCCGCGATGTCGCCTCGGACCAGCGCGATGTGGTCCACGTGGTCGATGTCGTTCTCGTAGACGATCGTCGTGAACTCACCGACGGCCGTGGGCATCACTGCGGTCGCCGCGCGACGAACCAGCGTTTCCTTGCGCAGTCGATACTGAATCAGGTCGGCGATGGTCACGATCTTGAGGTCGTGGGTCTGGCCGAACTTCACGAGGTCCGACATCCGGGCCATGGTGCCGTCCTCGTTCATGACCTCGCAGATCACACCGGCGGGCCGGAGCTGTGCCAGCCGGGCCAGGTCGACGGAACCCTCGGTCTGTCCGGTTCGCCGCAAGACGCCGCCCTCGCGGGCGCGCAGCGGAAACACGTGACCCGGTCGGGCCAGATCGGTCGGCTTGGCACCATCGGCGATGGCGGTCTGGATCGTGGTGGCACGGTCCGCCGCCGAAATGCCCGTGCTCACACCCTGGCGCGCCTCGATCGAGATCGTGAAGGCGGTGCCAAAGCCCGAGCTGTTCTCGTAGTCCGGTACCATCATCGAAAGGTTGAGCTGATCGAGTTTCTCCTCGGTGAGGGAAAGACAGATCAGACCGCGGCCGTACTTCGCCATGAAGTTGATGGCCTCGGGGGTCACCTTCTCCGCGGCCATGCAGAGGTCGCCCTCGTTTTCGCGATCGGCGTCGTCGACGAGGATGACCATCTTGCCGGCGGCGATATCCGCCAACGAGGCCTCGACCGAGGCAATGGCAACCCCGATGTCGGCGGAGGTTCGCTGAGGCCTGGGGTTCGAGTGGGGAACGCTCATGGGGGAATCGTTGCCTCCCGTACGGACCGATTCGGTGCGGTTCCGGCGGGTGCGCGTCTAACCACGCCAGGGCCCAATCAAGCTATCAACGGTTGATTCCGGTGTCAAACTTCACCCGCGGGACCGGAGCTTGCGCGGGGCCGTGTGCCAAAGCCGATCAGGCGAAATTGCTGAGGATGCCTTTGAGGAAATCTTCCTGAGATACGCCAAATTTTTCGCTGAAATGATGGCGCGCCTCGAGGGTGCCATACAGGCGTCGGAGGAGTTCGCGGAAGGTTTCGATGACTCCCTCGCCCCGGTTGGCGATCGCGGGAAAGGCGGGGATGTCCTTCCAAGACTCCTTGATTTCGGCGAGCGGCTTCACGTCCTCCAGATCGCGCTTGTTGAACTGCACGACCATCGGAATCTGTTTGAAGTCGATGCCGTTGGCTTTGAGGTTGGCCTCCATGTCGCGCCAGGAGTAGGCATTGGCACTGGACGATGAGTTCTGGGAGTCGCAGATAAAGGCGATGGCGTCGACGCCCGCCAGCACCACTTTGCGGGTCGCCTTGTGCATGACCTGCCCAGGCACCGTGAAGAGCTTGATCTTGAACGAGAAGCCGTTGCTGATGCCAAACTCGATCGGCAGAAAATCGAAGTAGAGGGTGCGATCGTTGGCGGTGTCCAGAGTCACCATGGTGCCGCGAGCGCCCGCATTCACCATTCCGTGAAGCTGCTGCAGGTTGGTCGTCTTGCCCGAAAGCGCGGGGCCGTAATACACGACCTTGATCGTGATCTCGCGCTCTCCCATGTTGATCTGGACCATCGTGGAGCGTTCCTCGAGCCTGCAGCCGGGCTTCCGACTCCTGCACCATCGGCAGATCGGGGGTCTAGATGTACCCCTGGGGGCCCAAGGCCGAAGGCCGCGGGAGCAGAAAAGGGCGGGTCCCCTAGCTCTTGTGAAACGCCTCCAAGAGCGTTCGGGCCGCTGCGGCGGGGCTTGCCGTCTGGGCCTCCACGGCGCGCTCGACCTCTGCGATACGGGCGGCGACCGCCGGGTGCGAACGAAAGGCGTCCTGGAGCCCCTGGTCGACCAGACTCCACAGCCAGGCCCGAGCCTGATCCCGGCGCCGGGACGCGAGTTCCCCACTCTCCGAGAGGGCCTCGCGATGGGCCTCGACCGTGGCCCAGACCGTGTCGACGCCTTCGCCGGTCCTTGAGCTCGCCGCCAGCACCGGGGGACGCCAGTTGGGCGACAGCGGGCGCAGAAGCCCCAGCGCCTGGGTGTAGGCCCCCAGACTGCGCTCTGCAGCGCCCTTCTGGTCGCCATCGGCCTTGTGCACCACCAGCGCGTCGGCCAACTCAAGGACGCCCTTCTTGATGCCCTGGAGCTCGTCTCCGGCCCCCGGCTGCAGCAGCACCAGGAAGAAGTCCACCATCGAGGCCACCGTGACCTCGGACTGGCCGATTCCCACCGTCTCGATCAGCACCACGTCGTAGCCGGCGGCTTCGCAGACGAGCATCGCTTCGCGGGTCCGATGGGCGACGCCCCCCACGGATCCTCCGGAAGGCGAGGGGCGGATGAAAGCGTTCTCGGCTCTGGCGAGGCGCTCCATCCGCGTCTTGTCGCCGAGGATACTGCCCCCCGTGACCGGACTGCTGGGGTCCACGGCAAGGACGGCGACGCGTTGGCCGGACTCGATCAGTTGGATCCCGAGAGTCTCGACGAAGCTGCTCTTGCCGACTCCCGGAGGGCCGGTGATTCCGACCCGAACGGCGTGTCCCGTATGCGGAACCAGCTCTTCGAGCAGGGCCCGCCCCTGCGCTGCCCGATCCGGGCGGGTGCTCTCGAGCAGGGTGATCGCGCGGGCGATGGCACGGCGGTCGCCGCGGCGAATGTCGTGGAGGGTCGGGCTCCCGGATTCGGAGTCGGAGCTCATGGGGCCGTCACCCGCGACGCGCTCGAATCACCTCGAGGACCTCTCGCACGGCATCGGGCACCGCGGTGCCCGGGCCGAATACCGCGGCCACGCCCCGCTCGCGCAGAAACTCGTAGTCGGCTGGCGGAACGATGCCTCCCACGATGACGGCGATATCCCGCCCGTTTTGCCGCTCGAGCGCCTCGACCAGCAGCGGGACCAACGTCTTGTGTCCCGCTGCCTGGGAAGAAACACCCACCGCGTGCACATCGTTCTCGATGGCCTGCCGCGCCGCTTCCTCGGGAAGCTGAAAGAGCGGCCCCATGTCGATGTCGAATCCCAGATCGGCGAAGCCGGTGGCGATGACCTTCATGCCACGGTCGTGGCCGTCCTGGCCGAGCTTCACCACCAGCATCCGCGGACGCCGTCCCTCTTGTTCGGCAAACGCCTGAACGTCTCGGCGCACCGCAGCGAAATCTTCGTCATCGCCGTAGACGGCTCCGTACACCCCGGACACCGAGCGCACATCGGCGCGGTAGCGCGTGAACACCTTTTCGAGGGCCGACGAGATCTCCCCGACGGTGGCGCGAACGCGGACCGCATCGATCGTCGCTTCGAGCAGATTGCCCTCCCCCTCCTTCGCAACCCGGGTCAGGCGTTCGAGCGCAGCGTTCGTAGCCGCGGTGTCGCGGGTGCTGCGGATCGCTTCCAGCCGTCGGATCTGCGCCTCGCGAACCGCGACGTTATCGACATTCAGGAGGTCGAGGTCCGTCTCCCCCTCGGGCGGATACTTGTTCACGCCGACGATCACGTCGTCGCCCCGATCGACCCGGGCCTGGCGCCGTGCCGCGCACTCTTCGATCCGCAGCTTGGGCATGCCCGCGACGATCGCCTGGGTCATCCCGCCGAGCTCCTCGACCTCGGCGATGATCTTGCGCGCTTCGGCCGCCACACTGGCGGTGAGCGACTCCATGAAATACGAGCCCCCCCACGGATCGATCACGTGAGGAATGCCGGTCTCTTCCTGGAGAATCAGCTGCGTGTTGCGCGCGACCCTGGCCGTCTGATCCGTGGGCAGGCCCAGGGCCTCGTCGTAGGCATTGGTGTGGAGCGACTGGGTTCCGCCAAACACCGCCGCCATGGCCTCGATCGTCGTACGGATCACGTTGTTCATCGGATCCTGCGCCGTCAGGCTGGCGCCCGATGTCTGGCAGTGGGTTCGCAGTATCGAAGAGCGCGCGTCTCGA
>JAZFUU010000155.1:0-8225 GCA_036447375.1 Myxococcota bacterium | reverse complement strand
CGGCTATATCGGCCGATCGGCGCCCCCGGTTGACGCGCCTAGACGGGGCGGTCGAGGCGATCCAGCTCGCCGATGAGGTCCGAGATGGGCGGGAAATCATCGGTCTGGCGCGAGCGGTGGAGATACCGGAGCACTCCCAGGCCATCCACGATGGCAACGCCTCCGAGCTGGAGCACATCGGTGTGCTTCATCATCGAGCCCTTGAGGCTCGCCCGTCGGATCCGATTCAGCGCGAGCGCCGGCTGCTCGAGAAAGGGCTTGAATCCGACGCTCCACCAATCGCCACGAGACAAGCCAAAGGCCCGGTAGGCCTCCTTGCCGGGGCTACCCAGGCACGGGTAGTCCGTCTTCAGCTGACGGCAGAAGCCCTCGGCCTCTCGGCCGGTTCCCTGACCAATTGCGACGACCCGGGCACCGCGTTCTCGAATCGCCGCATGCTGCTCTTGCACCTCAACGAGGCGCTCGCGGCAGATGGGTCATCCGAAATGGCGAAGAAAGACGAGAATCGTGGGACCGAGGCACCAGAGCTCCGACAGCCGCACCTCGCGATCGTCCTCACCCAGAAAGGCAATTTCGGGAGCCGGCTTTCCCAGCTTCAGCTCGGTCAAGAATGTCTTTGCGGACACGGCGAGAACTCCGATCGGGATGCTAGTGCTCGGCCCGCCTTCCGCAACGCCACGAGGGACTCAAGCCGCCCGCTCTTCTGCCTCGCGTTTATTGAGGATGACAGTGCAGATTGCGAGCAGTCCCGCCGGCAGGTACACGCCGGGAAGATCGAGCCACCAATGCTGTGAATCCACCGCCCCGCGGAGCATGTCGTAGACGTGGACGAGGGCGTGCCCCGTCAGAAAGCAGGCGGAGACTCCGACCAGAGGCAGACGGAACCGCGGCGAGAACGCCGCCCAACCGAGAGCGATGCCCACCGTGGCGAAGGCGCAGCCGATGTCACGAACGAAGTGGGGATTGAAAGGGCCGAAGTCCGGAACCTCGGCCGGGAGCTCCGTGTACCAGTGCATGGGACCGACCAACATCCACACGGCGTTCGCGAGCATGCCCGCACCCAGTACCAGAAAGATCCAACCGAACGTGTCGAGTTTCTGCATCGGATTCGACTCCTCGAGTTTCAGGCAGAGCGCTTCAGCGGCATCCGGCAGCGGCCCAGGAGAGCGGCCAACTCTCCCACACCCACCTCCATCGCCTCGGCGGGCACCCGGGCGAACGAGAGCAGGAGGTGACGGGCTCCGTTTCCGTCGATTCCGTTTTCCTTGAAGAAGAAAGCCGCTCCGGGTGTGTACGCGATGCCCCTGTTGTGGGATTCGGCGAGTAGTCGGGCGGCGTCGACGGCCGCAGGCAGCGTCAACCAGACGGTGTTTCCGCCGGCGGGCTCGATCCAGGCAACGTCCTCGGGCATCTGGCTTGCCAGCGCCGTCAGCAGCGCTTCTCGGCGCGCGCCGTAGAGTCGCCGCTGTCGCCGCACATGCCGTTCGAGTCCTCCCTCGTCCAGGAGTTCGGCGAGCGCCGCCTGGGTGACGAGATCGGTGTTGAAATCCGACGCCCAGCGCGAGAGAACCAACCGCCACAACAGGGGCTGGGCGGCGACCACGTAGCCCACCCGTAGCCCTGCAAACAGCGCCTTCGAAAAGGTGCCGACGTAGATGACCTGGCCCGCCGGATCCACGTTCTTCAGCGCGGGGATCGGCGGCACGCCGTAGCGCAACTCGGAGTCGTAGTCGTCTTCGAGCACGGGAACCTGGTACTCGTCGGCGAGCTCCAGGAGCTGGCGGCGGCGCACTTCGCTCATCGTGACCCCGGTCGGCGACTGAACCGCCGGAGTCGTGTAGACGAGTTTCACCCGCCGGGCCCGCAAGATGCGCGCGAGTTCGTCGGTCTGCATGCCGTGACGATCGACCCCGACCCCGATCAGGTGGGCCTCGGAGGCGGAGAAGGCGAGGGCGGCGCCAAAGTAGCCCGGCTGTTCCATGGCGACCCCATCGCCGGGATCGACGAGAACCCGCGCGACCAGGTCGAGTGCCTGTTGGGCCCCGTTCACGACGGCAACCTCATCGGCCTGACAGGCGATGCCCCGGGAAGCGAGGGAGCGTGCGATGGCACGGCGCAGGGGCAGCCAGCCCCGGGGATCCTTGCAGTCCGCGAGCCCGTTCAGATCGCTCGAAATCGAGCGACCAAAGGCGCGCTTGAGCTCGGAGACCGGAAGCGTGGGAAGGTCCACCTGCCCGGCCCGAAAGTCGAACCGCACTTCCGCGAATGGGGGAGCACTCCGAATCGCCTCGGGCACCGTCACCGCGCGGGTGCGTCGAGCGAAAAGACTCGCCCAGACGAATTCTCGGTGGGGGGCTCGCGTCTCTCGCAGATTCGTCGGCCGGGGGGCGTTGGCCGACCCCACGACGAAGGTCCCCCGGCCCACGTGGGCGCGCAGCAGCCCATCCTCGGCAAGAGCCCGAATCGCCTGGTTGACCGTGTTCCGGCTCAGGCCGAGGGTCGCTGCGAGGTCGCGGCTCGAGGGCAGTCGCTCGCCCGGCGCCAGGCGCCGTGTGGCCATCAGCTCGCGTAGGAAGTCCTCGAGCTGTCGGTAGTAGGGTTCCCGACACGACCGGTCGACCCGAAACGCCAGATCGAGCATCGCTGGATATTAATAGATCCAATAAGACCCTGGTAGATCCAATGTTATTCGAATGATGGATCCAATCGAAACGGGTCTCTGCTAGTCTGGATGCGGCCGACCATGGGTGAAACCGACCGGGACCTGCTCTCAGACAAGCCGATTCCGGGTCCCGAGCGCCTGATCTTCGCCCTCGACGTGCCCAGCACGGCGGAAGCCCGTCGCCTGGTCGATGCCCTGGGCGACGCGGTCCATTTCTACAAGCTGGGTCTCGAGCTGTTCATGGCGGGGGGCTATTTCGAGCTGCTCGACCACCTGATCGGCCGGGGCAAGCAGGTCTTCGTCGATCTGAAATTCTTCGACGTGCCCGAGACCGTTGCCGCAGCGGTGCGCCAGCTGCGAGATCGCGGGGCTCAGTTCGCGACGGTGCACGGAAACGACGGCATGATCGAGGCGGCCTGCCGGGAAAAGGGCGATCTCAAGATCCTGGCCGTCACCGCCCTCACCAGCCTGGATCAGGGCGATCTGCGGGATCTGGGTTTCACGGTCTCGGTAGAGAAGCTGGTGCTGTCTCGGGCGAAGCGGGCACTCGCCTACGGCTGCGACGGGGTGATCTCCTCGGGGCTCGAAGCCCGGGCCCTGCGGACATCTCTGGGAAGCCGGCTCCTGATCGTGTCGCCGGGAATCCGACCGGTCGAGAACCGGACCGACGACGACCAGAAACGCGTGGTCACCGCTCGAGATGCCTTTCGAGCGGGAGCCGACTACATCGTGGTGGGACGCCCCATTCGCGAGGCCGGCGACCCGAGAGCCGCGGCCCGAGCGATCCAGGACGAGATCGCAGAGCTGTTCCCCCCGAATCACGCCGCATAGGACAGGAACATCACACTCGCGAACAGGAACAGATAGCCGTAGAAAGCCGCGCGAACCGGCGCGGGGACCCCCAGCAGCAGCGTATCGACACGAACGGCGGCCAGCGCGAAGAAAAGCGAGAGCGGAGCCCCCATCGACAAACCGTAGAAGGCCTTGGCCTGGGCGTGGAAGGGCAGCTGCACGCTCATGTACAGAATTGCCCAACCCACCGCGTACGCCGACGTGGCGAGGAAACACAGGGCAACCCGCCTACCCGGGTCTCCCCGGAATCCCAGCTGCACACAGCGACCCGCCCCGAAGAGCACCAGCGCCGTGGCGGGAAGCGCTATCCAATACGCCATCGACATGAAACCGTAATTCCAGAATCGGTGGGGCCGCTCCGGCTGGACTCGCCCCGCAATCCCACCGTCGCCCCACAGAGTCGAGTAGATCCCATCCCAGAACGAATGGAAGCCGGCCTGGTAGGGGTGGATCAGCGACTCGCCAAATCCCGTGAAGTAGGAGAGCGTGTGGAAGCCGGGTTGCTGCCACCACGTCTGGCCCGGGGTGGTCACGGACCAGTTCCCGACGAGGGGCTGGCCCAGCTCGACCCAGTTTCGCAGATAGAACCAGCCCGAGACACACAACAATGTCGCTGCCGCCAACGCGACGATTCCAATCGCCCGCGCCGCCGGCGCACGCTCGACCGCCGTCAGCTTGACCCACAGGAACAAGAACGCGATGGGCGCTACCGCGAGGGCAGTAAATTTTGTGAGGCTGGCGAGGCCAAAACTGATTCCGATCATCGCGGCTCGCAAGGCGCCGGTTCGCGTCTCGAGAAGCGCGGTCACCGTGGCGAAGAGCGCCAGCCCGAGCAGAAATGCGTGGGGCATCTCGTTGGAGAAATAGGCAGAGCCGTACAGATTCATCGGCAGGGCGGCGGCGAAAAGCGTGGAAAACACACACACGCGAGGATCTTCGGGAAAGAGCTTCCGGGCCAGTGCGAAAGCGATCCACACGCCGCCGAGGCCTGACAGGAAGGGCAGAATCTTGAGCGCCAGCGAGGGGGCGGCGCCGCCGGTCATCCAGTCTCCGAGAGAAGCGAGCCCCGCGCTCAACACGTAGAAGAGCGGCGGGTGGTACATCGACCACCCGTCGCTGGCGAAGGGCAACGCGCCGTTGTCCCGCAGGAAAGACACGTAGGCGAGGTGATGCCGGGCGTCGAATCCGATGGTCAGTGGAAGCCGAGCCAGTTTCGCGACGAAGAGCCCAACCCACGCCGCAGAACCCAGGATCAACACGGCCGCCGGCAGAGCCGCGCGCGGGCGGGGGCCGAGAAAATGGCGCCCCGCGAGAAAACCGAGCAGCCCCAGCATGAACAGGAGCAATACCGAGTCGCTGCGCTCCCGGAACTCTCGGGCGGGGGTCGCGACGGCCACCGTTCGCGGATTGCGGAACGTATCGTCGGCGATGCGTGCGAAGCCCACAGTACGCCCGCGACTCTCCACCCACCACGAGGGCCCCGCCGCCAGCGGCGCGGGCAATCCCTCGAACCGGAGCGAGAGCAACGGCGGACCCGACGGGTTCTCTACCTCGACCCAGATCTCGTTCCGGCCGGGATGCAGCCACGGGCTCAGGTCGACCCGGGTCTCGGTTCGCCAGGCGCTCGCGTCGCTCATGACCGGACTCAGGGCGTTCCCATTCACCCACAGTTTGAATCGGCGCATCGCGCGCAGGTTCGCGTAGACCGGGCCGGTCGCAGCCGTTGAATCCATCGAATCCGATAAATCCGGCAGGTCGATCCGGCCCTTGAAGGTGTCCACCGGGACTTCGGCCTTCCCCCATTGGCGCAGGGTTGCATCCACCGGCCTCGGCGCGATCAGCCAGGGTGCCTCGGACGTCTGATGGATAAAGGAGATCTCGGGGGAGAAGGAGCAGCGCAACACCAGGAAGAGCATGGGCAGAACAGCGAGCGCTATGGCTCCAGACCACTGGGCGCCGCGCCAGCTCATCGGGACGCCCATGCCGCCCATGCCTTCGAGGTTAGCCGAGCGGAGGCCTTCGGTGTCGTTTCCCGCCCTCTTCAAATGGCCGCCGCGGCGTCGGGGCGCGAGGGCAGCCTGAATATTCCGGGCTAGCATGAATCGGTGATCAGAGGCCGTCATCGCGCCGGTTGGGGGATCGTCGCAGCGCTGCTAGCGGGCGCGGCGGGCGCCGAGGACGAGGGACTCGTTGACGGGATCGCCGCGCAGGTTGGCAGCGACGTCGTCCTCGTCTCCGAGGTGCTCCAGATGGTCAAGCCCACCGAGACCCGGATGCGGGAAGCGGGGGTCCCCGAACTCGAGATCGCCAAGCTCCGGGCCGAGGGCCTGGAACGCATGATCGAATGGCGCCTCATCGAGCAGGAGGTCCGAAAGTCGGAGCTCTTCGCCAGCGATGAGGAGATCGACACGACGATCGCGAGCATCGCTTCGGCAAATGACCTGAGCGTCGAAGAACTGCAGCGAAGCGTCGTCTCTCATGGAATGGCCCTTACGGATTATCGAGCCCAGATCAAACGCGAGCTCGAGCGACGCAAGCTCGTCACCACTCTGATCGGGTCGCGGATCGAGATCGAAGAGAAGGACGTGAAGGATCTGTACGACACACGCTATGCCGGTCAGCCCCAGGATGGCGAGGTGGTCCACGTGCGACAGATCATGGTCAGCTTCGGGGAAGATACCGGACGCGACAAGAAGGCGGCCCGGGCTCGGGCCGATTCGGCGGCCGCTCGGCTCGAGGCGGGGGAGCCCTTCGAGGTCGTGGCCCTCGACATTTCTGAGGTGGCGGGCAAGAAGGGGGGAGACCTCGGCTGGATCCACACGAGCCGATTGGCTTCGTGGATGGCCGAAATGTTGAAGCATCTCGGACGCGGTGAAGTCAGTGACGTCATGGTCTTGCCCGTGGGTTACTCCCTCCTCAAGCTCGTCGATCGGAAGGAATATCAGCCGGTTTCTTACGAGGCCGTCAGACCCGAACTCGAGCGCGAAATCTTCGAGCGCCACCTGGCTCGCGAGTACGACGACTGGATGGAAAAGCTTCGAAAGAGGACCTACATCGAGCGCCGAGGTTACTTCGCGGAGACAGCCCAGCTGGATCCGTCTGCCCTCCTACGCTTCGGAGATGAACCGCCGATTCCGTGACGGACGCCGCCCCTTCCTCTCTGGATCACATCATCGTTCGAGGAGCGCGCGAGCACAATCTTCGCGATCTCGACGTGGTCATACCGCGCGACGTGCTCGTCGTCATCACCGGTCTGTCCGGATCCGGGAAGTCCTCTCTCGCCTTCGACACGATCTACGCCGAGGGGCAGCGCCGCTACGTCGAATCGCTTTCTACCTATGCCCGACAATTCCTGGACCAGATGGTCAAGCCGGACGTCGACTCCATCGAGGGCCTCTCCCCGGCAATCGCCATCGAGCAGAGGACCGTGAGTCGAAATCCTCGATCCACGGTGGGAACCACCACAGAGATCGCGGATTACCTGCGGCTCTTCTTCGCGAGGGTGGGGCAGCCACACTGCCCCGACTGCGGCAAGCCCATCGCCAGTCAGACGGTCCAGCAGATGACGGATCAAATGATGGAACTCGGCGCCGGGACCCGTGTGCAGATCCTGGCCCCCGTGGTGCGCGACCGAAAGGGGGAATTTCGACGAGAGCTGGAAGCGTTTCGCCGCCAGGGATTCGTTCGGGCTCGCATCGACGGGTCGGTTCGGGACCTGGCCGACGAGATTCGGCTCTCGAAGCGGAGCCGGCACTCCATCGACATCGTCATCGACCGGCTGATCGTCCAAGAGACGGCGCGCGGGCGCATGGCCGAGTCGCTCGAGACGGCCCTCGGTCTGGCCGACGGCCTGGTGAGCCTCGCGCGGTTGCCAACGGGCGAGACACCCGGGAAACCGGAACAGGAGTGGCTGTTCTCGGAACGCAATGCCTGCGTGGACTGCGGCATTTCCTACCCGGAGATCTCCCCGCGTCTGTTCTCCTTCAACAGCCCCCACGGCGCCTGCCCCCAGTGCGGAGGCCTGGGCACCTGCGACGAGTTCGACCCGGAACGAGTCGTACCCGACGCTTCGAAGTCGCTGGCCGACGGGGCCATCGCACCCTGGAGTGGTCGGCGGGGCGCTCGCTACTACCGGCAGCTCCTGGTGGCGCTGGCCGATCACTTCGGCGTCGATCTCGAGACGCCCTGGCGCGATCTACAGACACGGGCGCAGACCGGGATTCTTCACGGGGCGGGGTCCGAAGAGATCGAGTTTTCCATCGAGCGAAGGGGCCGCCGGACCTCCTACCGGCGAAACTGGGACGGAGTCCTGAGCGAGCTCGCGCGCCGCTTCGAGTCGGGAAGTGAGCCCGAGCAGAACGAGCTCGCGCGCTTCCGAAGCGCGGCGGATTGCCCCGCCTGTGAGGGGTCGCGGCTCCGGGTCGAAGCTCGAAGCGTGCGCGTCGATGGACTCTCGATCGCCGAATTGGCCGGTCTCTCTGTCGTCGAAATCGCCGCATTCGTGGATCGATTGGAACTGTCGGAATCGAAGCAGCGGATCGCGACGCCGATATTGAAGGAGATCCGTGAGCGTCTGCACTTCCTGGCGGACGTGGGATTGGGCTATCTCACCCTCGACCGCGCCAGCGCGACGCTTTCGGGGGGAGAAGGCCAGCGGATCCGCCTGGCAACCCAGGTGGGCTCCAGTCTGATGGGGGTGTTGTACATCCTC
>JAZFUU010000154.1:0-11487 GCA_036447375.1 Myxococcota bacterium | reverse complement strand
AAGGTGACGAGAGCGCCTTGTGGATTCGTGAGCGACGCGAGCGTCGCCGCGGTGTAGGTCGAGATAGAGGCATCCCCCTCGCCGTTGGAGATCGTCTCGACGCGTCCCTGGGCATCATAGGTCCGTTGCTGAACGAGGCCGATGCTGTCGTCGATTCGCGAGATCGCGGGCGCTTCGATGTCGTCGAAGTTGAGGCCCCCGGGCTCGTACGTGAAGGTGACGACGTTTCCGGAGGGCGCCACGGCGCTCGCGAGATTGTCGTCCACGTAGCTGAGGGTGGTCGTGACGCCACCGGGTAGCATGAGGCTCGACGGACGCTTCCCGTTCCAGGTCAGCGTCGAGAGTTCGCCGGTCTCGTCGAGCTCCACCTCGTGAAGGCGACGCTCCCCGTCGATGCGGTATCGGGTCTTCGCCGCCAGCGAGTTCGTGTGGATCGTCGTGTAGAGGCCCGCGGAATCCTTCGCGGTGTACCCGAAGTGATGGGTGGGGTTGCCCTCGCCGATCTGCGTGACGTCCCGGATCCGGCGATTCCCCTGGTAGACGTACTCGATCCGCTCGCCTTCGGAATTCGTGATCGCCGTGAGAAGCGTCCCGCCCAGGCTGTACTCGTACTGGAAGCCCGGCCAGCCCTTATCGACGGCCAGGGCGTCGCGCGCGATCTCGAGTCGGTCGAGGCCGTCGTACTGGTAGTCGGCGATCCGCCCGGTGCGGGCGTCGGTCACCGAGAGCGGATCGCCGCCCGCGTTGAGTGCGATCGAGTAGAAGGGCAAGCAGGCCGGTTGCGACGGGCATTGGAAAATTTCGAGTGTGGTCGGGGTTCGGGTGTACTGGAGTCGGGGATAGTCGGCGGTCTTCCAGGCCACGAAACTCAGCTGGCCGTTCCCGTCGAAGTGAAACGCCATGCCGCCCTTGGTCTCGATCGTATCGGCGTCGAATTTGAGGTAGAAGGTGCCGGGAATGGCCGCGCCATCGGAAATCGGACTCACGTCGTGGACGGCGCCCGTCGGATCGACGTACGTCGTTCCGTCGTAGGTCACCTGAAAATTCCAGAGCCAGCGGCCCGATTCCGCGTTGTAGACGGCTCGGATCTCCTGGGTGCCGAGGATCGTGTCGATCGACATGTCGAGCCGTTCGATCATCAGGTTTCCCCCGGCGGCGTTCACGGTGCCCCCGGGCACGGGAATCATTCCGGCGCGCTGGTATTCCGGAGCGCCGTTGGAGGGCGCCAGCGTGGGGCCGGGTCGGCAGCCAAGACCGGCAATCCAGACCGCCAAGGCCAGGGCGAGAGTTCGACCCGGAAGCGAATGCGTGAGCGCGTGCATGAGTCCTCCGTCCGGGGCAATCAAGGTCTCGTTCGGCGGCGTCCGGTGGCGACCAGGCCCCCGAGTCCTGCGGTCAGAAGCAGAAGCCGTCCGGGCTCGGGGACGAAGCGCAGGTTCAGCCGGGCGAAGGTCCCGGACGGCTGCCCCCCCGCGGTGATCTGCATCGGGGTGACGAGAGAAAGCGCCCCTCCCGCCAGGACCGTCGACGAGGTGAAGCTGGACGGACCGTGAATCCAGCCGGCCGACGTCAACGTGACGGTTGCACCCTGGCTGGTCGTGACGGAGACGCTCGCCGTCCGGATCGTCCAGGGGGCGCCTCGAAGGGAAATCGCCAAACCCTCGGAGAAGCCGCCAACCGTGAGGAGCCCGCCGATACCCATCCCCACTTGGCCCTGAACCCCGGTGAAGCTGAGGGGGACGCTACTGACGCATCCCGGGAAAAGGACGCAGAAGCGCATCCGTCCCCGGATCGGAAGCGTCCTCTGCGTGAGCTGCGGCTGACCTGGAGGCGCGAGTGGCGCGAACGGGTAGAGGCTGCCCGTGCCGAGCGTCACCTCGACGCGGAGGCTGAGGAGTGTCCCGCTGTCGGGGTCGGTCACGGGAATCGCGGTACTGCCGGTGATGCCACCGGCCAGGCGAAGCTCGCTCAGGTGTATGCCGCCGCTGGAGCCGTTCACCGTGGCGACGCCCGTGCCCGAGAACGTCTGCGGAGACGAACTTCCGCCCAGGTCCCCCAGACTCAGGGTACCCGCCCACGCCACCACGACGGCACCGGCCGGGCCGGAATAGCCCAGCCAGGCGGCGAGGAGCGCGAGGCAGACGAGCCTCACCACTTTCGCGCCAGGACGATCGCAACGCCGAGCACGCAGAGCCCGACGGCGGCCGATTCCGATGGGGCTAGCGAGACGCGCACCGGTGGAGCCCCGGAGGTGAGTCCCGCGAGGTTGAGCCCCATGTGAAGCCCGACGCAGAGCGCGAGGGAGCGGGAGGCACGCATCGCCGTCCCGAGCACCAGGCCCACGAGCCCCGTTCCCAGCACGCGCCAGGGCTCGAGATGAGAAATCGCGAACACAGCGCTGCTGATCGGGATCGCGAGGCTCGACCCGAGAGTTCGCGTCAGCGCTGTCAATAGACGTTCGCGGTACAGCACCTCCTCGAAGACAGGGGCGAGAAGTACCGTGGCCGTCCAAAACAGGGGCCCACCCGACCCGGGCGCAACGGCAGCCTCGGGCCGCAGACCCAGTGCCATCCCCAGAGTTCCGATCGTCACGATCCAGGCCGGGTAGCTGGCGAATCCGGCGGACAGCCCCACCAGAAGCAGAGGGATCGAATGCGCCCGCCGCCGATCGCTGCGAAATGAGCGCGTCGCCAACAACCAGGCCGTCGCCGCCAGAAACGCAACAAGAAGTGTCCGGGACGTTCCGAGGAGCGGTTCGAGGCGGGCGAAACTCGCTAGAAGAGTCCAGATAAAGAGAACTGCCAGAAGCGAACCCAGCGTGCTGGGGGTGGTCGCATCGCGGCAAACTCGAGGCCCGGCCAGACGACAAAAGTTCGAATGACTCACGCGCGTGTTTCCTTCGAAGCTCTCGAAGAGCAAGTCGCGTGCCGAAGCGTTCGACCGGACAACATCGATCGCGATCGAACCCGGGCGACCGGTTTGGCACACCGGGCTAGAGTTCGGGTGTGCCGACCGATGAACGCGATGAACGCTCGGCGGCCGCCGCAGCTCCGTCGCTGGCGGCTCGCATCCCGCAGGGGGGAACGCGGGACAGCAGCGAAATTCTCGGTCGGTTTCTCGACTGGGTGGACGATCTCGGGCTCGAACCCTTCGCGCACCAGGAAGAGGCGCTCCTCGAGCTGATGGCCGATCGCCATGTGGTGCTGGGAACGCCCACGGGTTCGGGAAAATCGCTGGTTGCCCTGGGCCTCCACTTCAAGGCGATGTGCGAGGGTCAGCGGTCTTTCTACACGGCTCCGGTAAAAGCGTTAGCCAGCGAGAAGTTCTTTTCCCTGTGCGACGCTTTCGGTCCAACCAACGTCGGAATGCTCACCGGCGATGCCAGCATCAACCCCGACGCCCCCATCGTCTGCTGCACCACCGAGGTACTGGCGAACATGTGCCTCCGACAAGGAGGGCGGACCCCGGCTCCCTATGTCGTGATGGACGAATTCCATTTTTACGATGACCGCGATCGCGGCGTCTCGTGGCAGATTCCGCTGGTTTCGTTGCCGCGAACCGTGTTTCTGCTGATGTCGGCAACCCTCGGAAACACCGCTGTCATCGAGGCGCGGATGCGCGAATACACGAAGCGGGAGGTCGCGTCGGTCTTCTCCGACGAGCGGCCGGTGCCCCTCGATTTCGAATACCGCGAAACCCCCCTGCACGAAACCATCGACGACCTGCTCGCCGCTGCGAAGGCCCCCATCTACGTCGTGAGCTTTACGCAACGAGAGTGCGCCGATCGGGCCCAGGGACTCACCAGCGTCAACGTGTGCAGCCGCGAAGAAAAGCGCGCCATCGGGGCCGAAATCGGGCGCTTTCGGTTCGACTCCGCCTACGGCAAGGAGCTGGAGCGCTTCGTGCGCGCGGGGATCGGCGTGCACCACGCGGGCCTGCTTCCGCGCTATCGACTGCTGGTGGAACGGCTGGCCCAGGCGGGGCTCCTGAAGGTGATCTGCGGAACCGACACCCTTGGCGTCGGCGTGAACATCCCGATCCGAACCGTGGTGTTCTCGATGCTCTGCAAATTCGACGGCGAGAAGGTGGCGATCCTGCGAATTCGCGAGTTCAAACAGATCGCGGGGCGAGCGGGACGCAAGGGATTCGACGAGCAGGGAAGCGTGGTGGCCCAGGCACCCGAGCACGTGATCGAGAATCGGCGGCGGGCGGCTCGCGCCGACGAGCCCGGGAATAAGAAGCGCCGTTTCGTCCGCAAGAATCCGCCGCGTCGCGGCTTCGTCGCCTGGAACCGGGAGACCTTCGAGCGTCTGGTCGAAAGTCCGCCGGAAATGCTGTCTTCCCGCTTTGCCGTTTCCCACGGCATGGTCGTCAGCGTGCTGCAGCGCGAGGATCCGGGCACTCGCGATAGGGATATTGAAGGCGATCGCGGCGGGTACGGAGCGCTCGGAGACCTGATCGCTCGCTGCCACGAAAGCGGGGCCTCGAAGTCGCAGCTGCGTCGCCGGGCGGCCGATCTGTTCCGCTCGCTGCGCCGGGCGGAAATCGTGCGAGTCGCGCGGGATCCGGATACCGGAGAACAGGGTGTCCGGGTGAACGAAGCCCTCCAGGCGGATTTCTCCCTGCACCAGACCCTCTCCTTGTTTCTGGTGGAGGCGATCTCCGAGCTCGACGCGGACGATCCCGACTACGCGCTTCGGTTGCTCTCCTTCGTCGAAGCGATCCTCGAGAATCCCCGCCCGATCCTGGCCGCCCAGACTCAGTGGCACCGGCGCGAGCTGCTGGCCCGGCTCAAGGCCGAGGGTGTTCCCTACGAAGATCGGATCCGACAGCTCGATACGGTCAGCTATCCAAAGCCCGAAGAAGAGGCGATTGAGGCGGCTCTCGCCCGCTTTTCCGAGACGCACCCATGGCTGCGCGAGGGAACGCTTCGGCCGAAGTCGATCGCGCGCGAGATGTTCGAAGACTGCCGTGCGTTTTCCGACTATGTGCGCGAGTACGCCACGGCGCGGAGCGAGGGCGCGCTTCTGCGTTACCTCAGCCAGGTCCACAACGCGCTGGTCAAGACGGTGCCCGAGGCCGCGCGCACAGAGGCGGTCGTCGATCTGATCGCCTACCTGCGCACCCTGCTCGAACAGGTCGACTCGAGCCTGGTCGAAGCCTGGGAGGCACTGGTCCATCCTCAGGAGAACCGGGAAAGGGAGGGGCGGCCGGAAGCCGCCGCGAAGCGGCCCCCCCTCGACCTGGCTCTCCACGAGAAGCTCCTGGCGGCCCGGGTTCGTTCCGAACTCCATGCCCTGGTTCGCTCGCTGGCCGCCGGGCACTTCGAAGAGGCCTGCCGCTGCATTCGCCAGGACCCCGAAGATGCGTGGGATCCGGCCCGGTTCGAGAGCGCGCTGGCTGGCTTTATTGACGAATACGAACGCATCGTGTTCACCCCCGATGCGCGCAGCCCGCGCCGCACCCTGTTGAAGAAGACCGGGCCGCGAACCTGGAGCGCGTTTCAGGTGCTCGTCGATCCGCGGGGCGACGATCTCTGGGCCATCGAAGCGGACGTGGACCTGCGCCACGAGAAGGACCCGGATGGCCCGATGCTCCGGATTCGGCGCATCGGAACCTGAGATACACTGCGTTCTTTGACGACCCACTGCACGAGATTTCTGCGTTGACCGACCCGCCCGCGCCGCAACTACCCAAATCTCAGGACGGCCCTTCCAGTTCTCAGGACGGCTCTTCCGATTCCCAGGACCGTTCTTTTCGATCCCGATTTCCCAATTCGCAGATCGTCCTGGTCGTGCTGGCTACCGCTGCGATCGTGATTTCACTCGTCTTCTCGTTCGAACTGACGCGGGCGCCCGAGAGAATCATCCTCGTCGTGATCGATACCCTCCGACGCGATTTCGTCTCGGCCTACGGCGCGAGGGGCGCGACCCCGCACATGGACGCCCTGGCCGCGCGGGGGCAGGTCTTCAGCCATGCCCGAGCTTCCTTCCACCAGACCACGATGTCGATGGCAGCACTCTTTACCGGACGAACGCCCAGCATCGAAACGACGGACCCCACGTCGACACTGCGCTGGAACAGCGACACCTGGTGCGGCATGGCTCGCTTCGCCGACGCGAACGGAGACGACCACTGCATCCCCGATTCCGTCCCGACCCTCGCCGAGGAGCTGCGCGACGCCGGCTACTGGACCATCGGCGTCGCCTCGAACCAGTTCCTGTTCGGGTCCTCGGGCTTCGAACGCGGCTTCGACGATTGGAACGAAGTGGGTCCTCGCGAGGAGGCGCGCCCGCGCGAGCGACCGGAGCTCGGCTCCCTGCGATCCTGGACTCCGGTCACGAGCGCCGCGATTCAGGCCCTGAATCGCAGACCCCGAAACCGCATCTTTCTCTACGTCCACTTTATGGACGTACACGACTACCCCTTCCGGAGGGTCGGCTACAAGACGGCGGTCAGCAGCGCGGATCAAGGGCTGGGTGTGCTGTTGCAGAGTCTGGAAAAGGCCGGTCTCCTGGAGAATTCCACGGTCATTCTGACCTCGGATCACGGCGAGAGACTGGGCGAGCGCCACCCGCTGCGGGGAAGACCGGGGCACTACGGAAACCCCGCCTTCCAGGAGCTTCTCGAGATTCCTCTGATCATCGCGCCGGCGGTCGTCGACGATCCCTCGAAGCCCCTGCGAACCCAGGACCTGCACGGGTTGATCCGGAAGATTGCGGGGCTGCGGCCGGGGCCTAGCCCGGAGCTCGCGCCGGGAGAGCTCTATGTGGGGGAACGTCGCTACCAGACCTACCGGAACGATCGCTGGAAGAGCACCCTGCAGCGCGAAACCGGAAAACTCGTGCTCTTCGACCTCGAGAACGACCCCGGCGAGAAAACGAACGTGGCCGAGGTCAGCCCGCACATCGCCGCCGCCCATCGCAAGCGCATCGGCGCGATCGCCTCGAAAATGACCGTGAGCAGCGATCGTTCGGATCGTGAACTCACCGAACGCGAGCGAATGACGTTGAAGGTTCTCGGCTACGTGGAGTGACGCTGTTCGCGGAGCTGCCGCGCCCGGGAAGCTGCCCAGGAACAGATCGGGCAAACCGAGAAATCGTGGCCTCGCGCCGGACAATATTCGCGCCCGAAGTAGATCATCTGGAGATGCACCCGCCCCCAGTCTTCTGGCGCGAACAGCTTCTTGAGATCGCGTTCGGTCCGCACCACGTTGGCGCCAGAGGAAAGACCCCAGCGGGCCGATAGCCGGTGAATGTGGGTGTCGACGGGAAAGGCGGGGCGCCCGAAGGCCTGCACCATCACCACACTGGCCGTCTTGTGTCCGACTCCGGGTAATTCTTCGAGCTTCTCGAAGCTGTCGGGCACCTTGCCTACGTGTTCCTCGAGAAGAATGCGCGAGAGCGACTTGATGGCCCGGGCTTTCTGCGGCGCGAGTCCGCAGGATCGGATCAGGCTCCGGATCTGCGCCACCGTGAGCCGATCCATCTGAGCCGGAGTGGAGGCCTTCGCGAAGAGCCCAGGTGTGACCTCGTTCACGCGTTTGTCGGTGCACTGGGCCGAGAGCAGCACGGCGATCAACAGCGTGTAGGGGTCACGGTGGCTCAAGGGAACTGCCGCCCGGGGGAAGAGTTCGTTGAGCACTTCCTGGGCTCGCCTGGCCTTTTCTGCGCGCGTCACGGCGCGACCAGCATAACCGGTTATCCTTTTCCACATCATGGCCGAACGACACGAACTCGCCGCCGGAAAATGCGTGCCCTGCAAGGGCGGAACCCCGCCGTTGAAGGGAGCGGACCTCGAGGCTCTGCTCAGCCAACTCGGCGCAGACTGGCGGGCGATCGAAGAGCATCACCTGGACAAGCGATTCAGCTTCGACAATTTCAGGAAAGCCCTCGACTTCACCCTCCGCGTGGGCGAGATGGCCGAGGAGCAGTTTCACCATCCCGACATCCACCTGGCCTGGGGGCGGGTCGATGTTGTCATCTGGACCCACAAGATCGACGGTCTGACCCAGAGCGACTTCGTCTTCGCGGCCAAGGTCGAGGAGATCTTCGGGGAGTAGCCCGCCTAGTTCGCATTATTCATGAAGCCCGGTCCGTATTGTTCTTGAAGCCGGGTCGGGTGATAGAATCACCCCATGCCGAGACTCAGCAAACTCAGTCGTTCGATTCGAGATCGGGTCGCGCTCGTGACCGGCGCCGCCAGTGGCATGGGCCGAGCCACCGCTCACCTGTTCGCCGACGAAGGCGCCCGGGTGGCGGTTACAGACGTCGAAGCCCAGGGCGTCGACGCGGTGGTGAAGGAAATTTGCGAGGCTGGAGGCGAAGCCGCGGGCTGGGTCCTTGACGTCCGCGACCCGGCGCGCACCGTCGAAGTCGTGGATCAGATCGTGGAGCGCTTCGGAGCCCTCGACATCCTCATCAACAACGCCGGGATCACCCACATCGCCCCGATCGAGGGCGAGGGTTTCGAGTCGGGTTGGGACGAGGTTCTCGACGTCAACCTGTCTTCCCACACCCGCTTGATCCGCGCGGCCCTGCCCCATCTCAAACGCGACGGCGCCGGCCGGATCGTGAACATCGCGTCGACCGAGGCGCTGGGAGGACAGCGTTTCCTCGCCTCCTACACGGCGGCCAAGCACGGCGTGATGGGACTCACACGCGCCCTGGCCGTCGAGTTGGGCGATCAGGGAGTGACGGTCAATTGCGTGTGCCCCGGTGCCATTCGCACGGGAATGACGGCACCGATTCCCGAGGAGTCCAAGAGCAAGTTCGCGCGTCGCCGCGTTCCCCTGCGGCGCTACGGAGAGCCCGAAGAGGTGGCCCACGCCACACTGAGCCTGGTGCTTCCGGCGGCCTCCTATATCAACGGGGCCAGCATCGTCGTCGACGGCGGATTCACGATCCAGAACACCTAAGTGGGGCCGGCCGGCTCTAGCTGGCTGGCTCGCTCGCTGGCCGGCTATTGGGTCTGCGCCGACGGGTCCGTCGCCTCTTCCACCCGCTCGATGAACCGCTCCAGCGACGGACGCTCGGCAAGCATGTCGGTCGCCCCGGGAATTCCCCCGTTGCGCATGCTGTGGAGCATGGAGTAGACGGCGAGATCGGCCATACTCACCTGGTCTGCGTAGAAGAAGGGCCGGGTGCCCAGAAACTGCACCAGATCGTCCATTCGATCCCCGAGGCCGCGCATGATCGCCGTTTCGGGGCGCTCCCAGGTTCCTCCCGATCGGAACCAGGCGAGGGTCCAGCGCACGAACCCGGGCAGGCGACTCGCCCCGTTCTTCGCGTCGTCCTCGACCTTGGCGTCGCGAATGCGGAAGTACTGGAGGTAGTACCAGAGGAAGGACTCGTCGGCCCAGTTCTCCAGCTGCTGCTGCAATTCCGCGATCCGGGGCTCTTTGGCGAGCAGCGGGGGATCCGGGAACAATTCATCCAGTCGGTACAGGATGTCTGTCGAGTCGTGGGTGCGATCTCCGTCGATCTCGAGCACCGGCAACAGACCGGTGTGGGGATTCCAGCGCTTGTAGTCCTCGGGCCCCGAGGGTTCGCGCAGCTGGTAGTCGAGCCCCTTGAGCAAGAGTCCGCGCCGCACCTTCTCGGTGAAGGGGATACCGGCCGGTCCGTAGAGAATGATGATGCTCGTGGTGTCCCTCGTCCGACGGATTCGCATCCGTCGTTCTCGCTTCGTTCTGGATCCCCCGACGTTCCGGCTTCAGCTCCGAGTCTGGGCTCGACCGCGGTCCTGAACTCCTTGCCGGCGCTGGGCCAGGGTCTCCGGGGTGACGGATTTCGCATGGTCCCGGGAAGCGCGACCCTCGACGACGAGACCTTCGGACAGGGTCGTCGAGAAGCCCACGTCGAGGACCCGCTTGTAGCCGCGCAGCGTCTCGGGATCGCAGCTCAGCATGTCCGTGGCGAGAGCCAAACAGGTCGGGAGCAGATCTTCGGAATCCACGACCCGGTTCACCAGACCCCAGGCTTCGGCGTCCGTCGCGGCGAGGTAGTTCCCCGTGAAGGAGAGCTCCTTGGCGCGGTGGATTCCGATCAGGCGCGGGAGCTTCTGACTGAGGCCCCATCCCGGCAGGATTCCGACCCGCGCGTGAGTATCGGCGAAGCGCGCCTCGGTGGAAGCGACCAGGAGATCGCAGGCCAGGGCCAGCTCGAATCCGCCGGTCACGGCGAAGCCGTTGATGGCTCCGATGACGGGTCCCCGGTACGCGGCGATGGCCTCGAGCATGTCTTTCCCGGCGAAGGTGGCGGTGGGTTCCATCCCCGAGCTGGAGAGTTCTTTGAGGTCGAGGCCCGCACAGAAGGCACGTCCCGCCCCGGTGAGAATCACCACATCGGCCTCGGGATCGGACTCGAGATCGCTGAAGGCCTTCGACAGGGCGCCCCTCAGCTCGCGGGACAGAGCGTTCATCTTCCCGGGGCGGTTCAGGGTGAGCGTGACGATCCTCCCGCTCCGTTCGATGAGAAGGACGGGCTCGGCCATGGGAGGCTCCTCTCCGGGGCGTCCGGGTGAACTGGATAGAATAAGACGCGAAGCTGACCCCGGCGACCCGAGGGAGCTGACGTCCAGGCTTTCTCTGGGTCACAATATCCGGATGCGGGAACGAGAGGGAGGCTACGGCCGAATCTACCGGGTGGTGCGGAGGATCCCGCGAGGTCGGGTGGCGACCTATGGTCAGGTGGCCATGCTGGCTGGACTTCCCGGACACGCGCGCCAGGTGGGCTACGCCCTTCACGCCCTGGATGACGGCAACGCGGTGCCCTGGCACCGCGTGATCAACGTCCGGGGTGAGGTCAGCCTGCGGTCGGCCCCCGGATGGGAGCGGGTGCAACGCCAGCTCCTCGAAGAAGAGGGCGTGGACTTCGATGCCCGGGGGCGCGTGACCCTCGAGCGCTATCGGTGGTGGCCCCGACCGACCTCCCCTCGCAGCGCGAACTGATGCGTCGCGCCCTGCTCGCGGCCGGCCTGGTGCTGGCGACCCTCGTTGCAGTGGCGCTGCTGCGATCTGCGGGTTTCGAGTCGAAGCAGCTCGCCGTGGAGCCGACGAAGGTTGTGGCCGTCGATACGGCCGCGGTGGCCGACCGCCTGGCAGCCGCCATCCGTTTTCGGACGGTGTCTCACACCGACCGCAGCCGGATCGACGAAGGCGAGTTCCAACGTTTTCATCGCCATCTCCGCAACACGTATCCGGCGCTCCACGCGGTCCTGAAGCGAGAGCGCATCGCCGGGCAGAGCCTGCTCTACACCTGGCCCGGACGCCAAAGCGATCGGCCACCGATTCTGCTGCTGGCCCATCAGGACGTGGTTCCGGTGGAGGCGGGAACGGAAAAGGACTGGGAACATCCGCCCTTCGCCGGCCGTGTGGCCGAGGGCTTCGTCTGGGGCCGCGGCAGCATGGACGACAAGGGAAACCTGGTCTGCATCCTGGAAGCGGTGGAGGCCCTGGTCGCCGAGGGATTCCAACCCGAACGCACG
>JAZFUU010000153.1:0-2995 GCA_036447375.1 Myxococcota bacterium | reverse complement strand
AAGATCCACAACCGGCGCGGCGGCTTTACGTTGATCGAGCTCATGATCGTCGTTGCCATCATCGGAATTCTGGCGGCCATCGCCATTCCGAATTTCCTCAAGTTCCAGCTCAAGGCGAAGACCAGTGAAGGCAAGACCAACCTCGCCGCCATCCGCACCGCCGAAGAGTCGGTGTACGCCGAGTTCGGCGCCTACGTTTCGGCCAACACGTCTCCGGCGGCTAACGCGACTCCGAGCGTGAAGCAGAACTTCCTCAACGCGGACGGAGCCAATCAGGGCTTTGACCTGGTCGGCTGGTCGCCCGAGGGCCGCGTTTACTTCACGTACGGCGTGGGCATCACCGGTACCAATTTCCTAGCGTCTGCCAGCGCCGACATCGACGCGGACACCGTCTTCCAGCTGTGGGGCTACCGAAAGGGCTCCGCTACCGGGAAGACCCACCCCGGCAGCCCCTCGGTCTGCACGAATGGAGAGCTCACTGCCGCAGAGACGGTGATGGCCTGCGCCACGGCTAACGGCCGGAGCATCTTCTAGTTCGAATCGGGTAAGCCAGGAGGGCCGGGCCGCCGGCCCGGCCCTCCTTTTTTCTCATATTCCATCTTTCGCGGCAGGAGGAGTTGCGACGTGTGGAAATCCCGGACAACGTCAGAGTTCCCGCCTCCGCCTCTGCACCCGCTGCGTTGCAGAGTCACTTCCAATCTCGGCATCGAAGGATACTGATCGCCCCGAATCGGGGGTCGAGGAACGGCATGGGGCGGGGGGCGATGCGGCGATCCACGGCATTCCGGGCCGGCCTGGCACTACTCGCCGTGGCCGGGACCGGAACGGTTCACGCACGCATGGATACGACCGCGAGCATCGGGCAGAGCGAGCACTTCGTCCCGCGCCCGGACCGGGCACGAATTTCGTCTCTGGGTTTCGATGCCGTCGTTGCGGATTACTACTGGCTGCTGGCCGTGCAGCTCGTGGGGGGGGCGACGAGTCCCGGCTCCGAATCGACGGCGATCGGGCGCCTCATCGATGTCGCGACCACGGTGGACCCCTGGATGGACCACCCCTACCGCTTTGCCGCTCTGTGGCTCACGGACAGTGAAGAGAGCGTTCGACACGCCAACCGCCTGCTGGTGCGGGGAATCGCGCATCACCCGCGCGAATGGCGCAACCGCTACCACCTGGGCTTCAACCACTTCTTCTACCTGGAGGACCGGCAGAGCGCTGCCGACGCCCTGGAGGCCGCGATCGCGCTGCCCCGCGCGCCGCGATACCTCGGCCCCCTGGTGGCGCGACTTCGCGCTTCTGGGGGCGACCCGGAAGCTGGGAACGGCCTGGAAACGGCGGCCGGCTTTCTTCGGGAGCTGGATCGCACCAGCGAGGACGAGTACTCCCGGGCCGAGTACCAGAAGGCCCTCGACGAGATCGAGACCGAGCGGGCGGCGCGCTTTCTGGATGCGGCTCGCGACGCCTACGAGCGTCGCTTTGGTCGAGACATTGATGGGATGGAGGATCTGACCGCGGGCGCGAGCCCGGTTCTGCGGGGCATCCCTCCGGCGCATCCACATCTGGACGGCTTTCGGTGGCAGCTGGATTCGGACACCGCCGAGATTGTCTCGTCGTTTTACGGGAAGCGCTACCAGCTCCATGTCCACCCGACCGACCGGTTGCGTCAGGAACGCTGGCGGAAGCTGCGGCAGGCGCAGTCCAGTGGAGCCGAAGACGCCTCCGCCGAGGAGGCGATATGAGTCCCGGACCCCGCGAGGTCGTCCGCGTCGCGAACGTTGTCAAGGACTTTCGGCCGGGATTCGGCCTGCGTCGGAAGCGGGTTCTGCACGGCCTCTCGTTCAGTGTGTGCGAGGGCGAAATCTTTGGATTCGTGGGGCCCAACGGCGCGGGCAAGACCACGATGCTCAAGATTCTGATGGGATTGATTCGGGCGACAGCGGGCGACGCCACCATCCTCGGCTGCGATGTCCGCGAGACCGAGTTTCGGCGGCACATCGGATTCCTACCCGAGAACCCGTATTTCTACGACTATCTGACGGGACGCGAGATTCTGACCTTCTACGCCAAACTTTCCGGGGTTCCGAGAACCGAGCGCACGGATCGAGTGGACCTGCTTCTCGGCTGGGTGGGACTCTCCTCGGCGGCCGACGCCCGGCTTCGGACCTACTCGAAAGGCATGTTGCAGCGCGTGGGCATCGCCCAGGCCCTGGTTCACGACCCGAGCGTGATCTTCCTGGACGAGCCCATGAGTGGCCTCGATCCGATCGGTCGCAAAGAGATCCGCGATCTCATTTTGCGACTTCGGGCCGAGGGTAAGACCGTCTTCATGAACACTCACATTCTGTCGGACGTCGAGATGGTTTGCGATCGGGTTGCCATTATCGTCAGTGGCCGGATTACCTACGAAGGGGTCGTCGAAGACTTCCTCGAAGGAGACCAGCGAGAATCCGACGTGGTGGTGGCGGGGCTTCGGTCTGAAACCGCCGTGCAGATCGAGGAGCGATTCGGGGCGTCGATGCGAGGCCACGGCGACCGCATCGAGGTGCGCATCGCCGACAAGAACGTGAATTCGATGCTCGGCGCGATTCTCGACGCCGGCGGAGAGGTGCTCTCAGTGACCCCCCATCGGGTATCGCTGGAATCGATCTTCCTGTCCGCCGTGGAGCAAAATCGCATCGATGAGGAGGAGTTTGACCGATGATTTCGCCGGCGCTCATCTGGACGATTGCAACGAATACGGTTCGCGAGGCGGTTCGCAACAAGCTGCTCTACGTCCTGCTCTTCTTCGCCATCGCGCTGATTCTTGCAGGCGTGTTCCTTTCCACCCTCTCTTACGTGGAGAGCGAGCGGATTCTGCAGGACGTTGGTCTCGCGGCCATTCGGCTGTTCAGCGTGGCCATCGCGATCTTCGTCGGGGTGAACCTGATCCACAACGAGGTCGACCGTCGCACCGTGTACACGATCCTTTCGAAGCCCCTGTCGCGGACCGAGTTCC
>JAZFUU010000152.1:0-7113 GCA_036447375.1 Myxococcota bacterium | reverse complement strand
CGTAGTTCTCGGCTTCCGGGCTCCGTCGCGCGCGTTCGGCACTCGCCGCGCCTCCATACCAATCGAAGAAGAACTGCTCGAACCCGACCCGGCTCTCGTCCAGAAATTTCGTGACGCCGTTGGTCAGGGCCACGACATCCTCGGGAACGGCGTCTTCGGGGTCGCTCGTTGCCGCGTTTCGCGCCTGCCACGCACGCGCTTCCGGGTCCTTGGCCGCGAGGTCGAGCCGCTCGAGCATGCGCCAGCAGTAGCGCGCGTTCATCTGGGGCTGATAGGCGCCCAGCACTTCGCTCAACCGCTCGCGCGGACACAGGTCGAGCAGGGTCTCGGCCAGGCGCTCGAGGTTCCAGGCGACGTTGGCGGGCTGGCGTCCGTAGGCATACAGACCGGAGTGGTCGAAGTAGGCGGCAGTGAAGCCCGCTTCGAACCGGGGCAGGAATCGGTAGGGACCGTAGTCGAAGCTCTCGCCGGTGATGTTCAAATTGTCGGTGTTGAGCACGCCGTGAACGAATCCCGCGATCATCCAGCTGGCGGCGAGATCGGCTGACCGCTGGACAACACGCGCGAGGAATGCGGGAATCGGATCGGACTCGTTCGCGAGGTCGGGGAAATACGTCGCGATCGAGTAGGTGACGAGCTTCTCGACGTTGTCCGGACGGCGCAATGTGGCCTGGCGCTGGAAGCTCCCGAAGCGAACGTGGGAGTGGCCGAGGCGCACGAGCACCGAGCTGCGTGTCGGCGAGGGTTCATCGCCGCGCTCGAGGGCCTCGCCGGTCTCGATCAGGCTGAAGCTCTTCGACGTGTACACGCCGAGGGCTTCGAGCATCTCGGTCGCGAGCACCTCGCGAACACCACCCTTCAGGGTCAATCGACCATCGCCCCCACGCGACCACGGCGTTTGCCCGCTGCCCTTGGTGGCGAGATCGAGCAGGCGCCCGTCTTCGCGGTCGCGCAGCTGAGCGAACAGGAAGCCGCGCCCATCGCCAAGATCGGGGTTGTAGCTCCGGAACTGATGGCCGTGATAGCGGAGCGCAAGCGGCTCGGGGATGTTCTCAGGCAGCTGCGCGAAGGCGGCGAAGTGGTCGAGCCATTCGGCGTCGTCGAGGTCGCCGAGTCCGACGCGCTCGGCCCAGCGCTGGTTGCGAAAACGAAGATCGGCCCGCGGGAACTCGGCCGCCTCGACGACATCGTAGAAGTCGTCGCCGAGGGTCGGGTGACGCGGGTCCGGGCGATAGTGCCGACCGAGACTCACGAGGCGGCGGGCCTTCGCCAGAGGCTGGCCAGCCATCCCTGTTGATTCCGCGGCAACCCCTCTGGCCGATAGTAGTGTCGGATTTCTTCGAACCCGGCCCCGAGGACGAAGCCCCGCCACTGATCGAAATCGTGGAAGACCCCGTAGTGACCGCGGCTCCACCCCTCTTGATTCTCGCCGCGGGGGTTCGAGCTGAAGAGGACGCCGCCCGGGCGCAGGTACTCGAGCAGCTCCCCGAGCACGCGCGGAAGCTCGCTACACGGCACATGGAAGAGCGACGCATTGGCGAAGATGGCATCGAACTCGGCGGCACCAGGATCCAGCCGCAAGAAATCCCGATGCCTCACTTCGACGCCCGATTGGGCCCGGGCCATGCGGACGAAGGCTTCGGTGCCGTCGAGGCCCACGGGATCGTGCCCGCGTTCCCTGAAGGCGAGAAGATCTCGACCCGGTCCACAGCCCAGATCGAGGATGCGCTTGGGCCCGTCGGGTCCGATCGCCTCCAGCAGCGCGTCGATGTTCTGGGAGACATCGTGATCGCGGGTCCCCTCTAAAAAGGACTGCGCGCGCTCCTGATACTGTTGCAGGGTGCGGCTGCTGATTTCTGAAAGCCGCGCATCGTCGCTCGAGAACGAGGGGGCGTTGCGGGGGTCGGCCGTGTCTCTGGGGGTACCCACGCGCCTCACCATCGCTCAGGGATGGGGGGCGTCAAGGCCGGGGAGGGTGCCCAGTGATCCCGCGGGTCCGAGCGACCACTCCCCCACGGGAGTGACCGAGCGGCTTCGAGGTCAGGTCGACCGGCGTCCGCCCCTCTCCCCCCAGCCATCGAGTCCGCTATTCCGGAACGCACCATCGCGCGGAGCCGCGCGATCTTCGACCGGCCGCAGGGTCATCTGTGCCCATCACCTCGGTGGCGGCTTCTGACGGTCTCGATCGTTCGCTCGTCGAGCTTCCCATCCAGGTAGTAGAAATAGAGGACCGCCATCGCGTCGATCTCGTGCGAAGTCGTGTTGTTGTAGGTTGCGACCAGCTCGTACTCGTGATTTCGGTAGACAGGGAATCCCTCTTCGCTCGAGTAGTGGGTCATGTGCTCGATGCCCGCGGCCTCGTCGAACACCTTGGCATCGGCGCGAAACAAGGTCTTGGCGGTCGTCAGGTCCCGCAGCTCGATCGATTCGCCGTAGGCGTGCATGTGGCCGGTGAGCATATGGATACGGGTCTCGGGATAGGGGATCTTGAGTCCCGGTTCCGGGCGAAATCGGTACTCGTGCCGGCCCGGAGGCACGATCCAGTGCAGCGTCCTCGTCACTCCGTCGGCTCCGGTCCGTCCCGTGTGATCCGGGTTGGCCGGGGCACTCAGCTGTTTGCCCTGGTGGTGTGCTTCCGTGGCCGGCTTTGGGTCGCCATTCGACGAATCCATCGCGCCGTTTCCATCGCCGTGGTGATGGGCATGGGCGTCGGGATTGGGCACTTCAATCCACATCGGGATGCTGCGCTGAGCGAGGGCCTTGATCGAGCCGGTCCGCTCGCGGTCGCGCAGATATTCGAAGGTCGTCTTCACGCGCACGTCAAAGGGCTCGGATCTGGCATTCAGGTTGAACACCATGGCGTGGAATTTGAGGTTTTCGTTCGACAGCATCGGGATCCCGAATCCATCGGGCAGCCGAACCTCGAGGAGTCCCTGGTTGAGATCGATGAACCTCTGGTTGGACGTTACGTGGCGGTCGAAGATCTCGAAGTGTTGACTGTAATCCGAGAAGTAGAGGTTGCTGTGACACAGATACTCGGATGAAATGGGCTCGCCTCGCCCATCGACGACGTCGATCCGCGCCGACCTCAGCCAGATGAGCTCCGGTTCCGAGCCGTCTTGCAACTGGAAGTGCTGTGTGTCGGAGGGGCCCTGCATCGAGGGGTAGACTCGGTCAATCGTGTGGACCTTGGAGATGATTTCACGACGGTGGAGCTTCTCGGCGAGGCCTTCGTTTGTAGTCGACGAGACCGAAGTGCCTACCGACAGCAAACAGAGAACCCACAGGACGAGCAACAGATCGCGGGGATGAGAGGAGCGACGAACGAGGACCGTCGGGTGAGGCAACTCGGATTCCTTCCTTCAGAGATCGCGCGTCTAGCAGAATACCACGGCGATGCAGATCCCGTCGATTCGGACGCGCCGCCCTTACGCGGATAGCGCGTCGCGGTATTCTCGGTCGGGTGCAGCGATGGATCACAGTGGGTGTTGCCGCGCTGGGCGCGATGGCGGGGCTCGCGGCTCTTGCGGCCTATGGTCATCTGGCGGGCTGGAGAGTTGAACCCATGAGCCCCGAGGCGCTTGCGCGAGAGCTGCGCACGGGCTTTGAGTTTCATACGCCGGAGGGAGACGGCCCTTTCCCCACCGGGATCTTCTTTCACGGATGCGGCGGTGTGTCGGACCGCATCCGATCTTGGGCGCGAGAGCTGAAAGCCGCCGGCTGGGCGACGCTCATTCTCGACAGCCTCGGACCGAGAGGCATTACCGGCGAAGAAGTATGCAGCGGAAGGCGACTGCTGGGCCGGGAGCGCGCGGGAGACGTGCTCGTCGCCATTGAGGAGGCACGTCGCCGGCCCGAGGTGGACCCCGAGCGGCTCGTCCTGTTTGGCTGGTCTCACGGGGGTTGGACCCTGATCGAAATCATGGCGATGAACCCCCCGAGAGAGCTGCCCCCGAGTCTCAACGCCGCACCGACGCGAGCGCTCGAGGGCGTCCGGGGCATCGTGCTCTTCTATCCCTATTGCGGCCTGGCCGCGCGCACGGGCGTCTGGGAACCGAAGATTCCCGCCCTCTTCCTGCTCGGCCGAAACGATCAAACGGCTCCCGCCGCCCCCTGCATTGTCATGGCGGAAGACTTGCGGGATAGCGGACGCGTGGCCGAGGCCCACGTGTACGAAGGGGTCGGCCATGGCTTCGATCACCCGAATCGGCCGGGGGATCTCGACTCCCGACGCAGCCCGAACGCGACCGCGCGAGCACACAGCGCGCTGCTCGACTTTCTGGCGCGGCACGCGGCGAACTCCAGCATCTAGGCGGATCGCTGCTACGGGTGGGCCAGAAGCCGCCTATTCCGCGCGTGCCGACTGCGCCGAGTCGTCGGGCAGCGTCCGGATCAGGACGAAGGCCACCGCATAGCAGGCCACACCGATGAGCATCGCGGCGCGAAAACCGATGGCGAGCGCGAGGACGATCGACAGGATCGACGCGAAAACCGAGAAGGCTCCGTTCACGCCCCAGCCCCAGGGCACCAGCGTCGCGTGGAAGCGCCGAACGATCTGGATGCCCATCGGGAAACACATGCCCATCAAGAAGGCCAGCGGAGCGATGCTGATCACGGTAGCGCTGATCCTCGCCACCTTGCCGAGCCACATGAAGCTGGTGAACTGGTCCTGGATGACGAGCGCGTAGAACAACAGGGCCAGCGTCAGGCCGGCGAGCACCCGCCCGAGAACGCGCGGCTCCGCATCCGGCCAACGCGCGGAGAACTGGCTACCCAGCCCACTGGCGAACAGCACGGTGGTCAGCACGACGACGAACGACCAGGTCGGATGGCCGAGGAAGATCGTCAACCGCTGGATCAGCGAAATCTCGACCAACATGAATCCGGTACCCAGCATTGCGAAGTAAGTGAGGCTGCGAAGACGATGGGGCGCCTCCCGGATTCCGGTCCCGGAACGGAGGTAGAGAGGCACGAAAATCGTAAAGAATCCAATCACCGCGAACACGGCGGCCATGCCGTACAGCACGGGGAGGGCGAGGCGTCGAGCCGCGTGCTCGTTTCTTTGGCCCCGCAGCATGTCCCTCGCCCGTTGGGTGTAAAAAAAGAACGGGCGGTCGTCCGTGGGCGGCGAGATGTCTCGCGCGTATCCGGCAATGAACTGCTGGCGCGTGGTTCCTAGAGAGGCCGGATCGAGTAGGCCCTGGAACGGCCGCCGCAGCCTTGGATGCGCCAGCACCTGCGGTGAGACGTGCGGCGCGTGGATCACCACCGAATCGGACTGCTCGGCGATGCGGACGAGCTTCAGAGCCTCTTCTCGGGTAAATCGCCCGTTCTTGAGCAGCACGGTGGCATTGGCATTCGCCAACTTGTTCTTGATCACCATGATCCGCTGGTCCACGTCTTGCAAACCCTGGTTCTCCAGATAGGTCGTGAATATCGCTACCAGCCGAAGCGATTCGCCCCAGGCGAAGTAGCGGGTCATCGAGATGATCCCGTTCGGCTCGAGATGATTCATGAAATCTTCGACCGCATCGATCGTATACAGGCTGTTCTCGTTGAATACGTATGCGCCTGCCGCACTGGCACTGCTCCACGAATCGATCATCGAGAACTCGATGAGGTCGTACTTCTCGTCGCTGGCAGCGATGAAGTTCCGGCCTTCCTGGATGTGCAGTGACACACGGGGGTCCTCGAAAATCCGTCCGATGTAGTCGGCAAACGCGTCTACGACGATCTCTCCCATCAGAGGGTTGATCTCGACGGCGGTCACCGCCCGTTGCCCGGTCGCCAAGGCCATCAGCACGTCTCGTCCGCCACCGACACCCACGATGAGTACCTTGGCGTCGCTCACGAATTCGAAGGCGCATAGGGTGGAGTCGCGTGCGAACAGCTTTCGCGTGCCCTCGTAGTTGCCGTTGAATTCCCAGAGCACCGTCGGTGCCCCCGCGTCGTTCGTGGCCATGAGCACGGGATTCGATGCCCACTTCGGCTGCGATTCTTCGACCGCGACCCGTGAAACCGGGCTCCATTTCTCGTACAGGGTTTTCGGCTTGGGCATCTGCGTCTGTGTGGCCTGATAGCTCTTGACGCTGCTGATCTCGACCAGCTTCATGCGATCGTTTGTGATTCCGATCGAAAGACTGGCGACCACGAACAGCGCCATCGAGATCTGCAACCACACGGGCGCGGAGGCGGCGCGCAAGAACCCGAGCGCCGCCACGAAAGCGGTCGCCGAAACGACGAAAACCAGCGCCATCGGGCTCCACTGGTACATGAACGGAACCACCAGCATGCTCCCCAGAGAAGCACCGATGAGGTCGAACGAGTACACCGTCGCGATCCGGGACGAGTACCTGAACAGGGCGATGCTGATGCAGAGCCCGGAGGAAAAGAACGCGATGAAGAGCAGGGTGAGCTGCGACCCGAAGGCGAGGTAGAACGAGCTGAGATCGTCGAACCCGGGGAGTCTTGCGACGACGTGGTACACGACCGAGCCGGGGGCCGCGACGGCAAATGCCACGGCCGAAGCCGCCATGTTCCGGAGGTGTTTCTCGCCGGCCAGGGTGTCGGGATACAGAAAGCAGAGCACCGCCGAGGCGGCGGTACCCAGCAGCGCTAGCGAGATCGCGAGGAACCCGAAGTGGTACCAGAGTGTGACCGAGAAGATCCTGGTGAGCAGAACTTCGAAGAAGAGCGTGCCGAGCGCTACGAGAAATACGCCCGCAACGACGGCCCGCGGCACGGATGCTGAATCCGAGTTACCCGCTGCTGCCGACATCGATCGGGAGCATAGACGCTCCGGGGCCCTTCAGTGGCGGATCGAAGGGCAGGGGATTTCCCGTTCGCTGCGGATCTTGGCCGAGCGGCGGCGCGATGTGGCCCAGGGCAGAATCGAACTGCCGACAGATCGTTCGCCTGTCGGGGATCGCGCGCGGATTCCCCTCGCGAGTTGGTTAGGTGTCCAAGAGTTGGGCCACCTTCCGCTCTTCGCGATTCTCGGTCTTCTCGGCGTCGCGTAGATCTCGCTCCCGTCGCTTCCGTTCCTCGTCGGAGATGAAGAGCACCGCGAGCGGGTCGACCTGGCGCCACATCGGGAGGGCCGTGAGGACGGTG
>JAZFUU010000151.1:0-5003 GCA_036447375.1 Myxococcota bacterium | reverse complement strand
AGCAGCGTCGACTTGCCCGAGCCCGAGGGGCCCATCACGGCGACGTAGTCGCCCGCCGCGAGGGTGAACGTGATCCCCTTCAACGCGTGCAGCGGCTGCTCACCCACCTGGTAGGTGCGCTGGACGTTCCTCAACTCGATCACGGCTTGGCAACCGCGTTCTCGATCGCGACGAGCGCTCCGGCTTTCACCTCGGCGCGGTCCAGCGAGGAGACGACCAGCTGTCCCTCCTCGAGGCCGCTGAGCACTTCGGCGTAGTCCCAGTTCTTGAGGCCGATCTGGACGACACTCTCCACGAGCGTTCCGTTGCTCGCCACGAGCACCTTGTTGCCCTCGAGCAGCGCGGAGGTGGGAATCCGCAGCACGCCCTCTCGCGCGACGAGCACCACCTCCACGTCGGCTGAGGTTCCGGGCAGGAGAGTGGCGGCGAATTCAGAGTCGTCGAATTCCACCTCGATCTCCAGCGTCCGGTTCTGAGCCTCCACGTCGAGCACGTAGGGCGCCCGGTGCACCACTCGGCCGGAAAAGACCTGTCCCGGGTGCGAGTCGACGGTCACCTTGACGGCCTGGTCGAGCTGGATCTTGGCCGAGTCGACCTCGTCCATCGGGGCGCTGACATAGAGCGAGCTGGGATCGATGAGATCGACCACCGGTGGGGCGGTGAGCAGCGGCGGTGATGGCGTGATCCATTCGCCCACCTGGACGTCCTGTTCGGCGATCACGCCCGCGAAGGGAGCATGGATCGAGAACTTTGCGAGCTCGACCCGCATCGCCGTGCTCTGCGCCTCGGCCTCGCCCACCTGGGAATTGCGGGCGCTGCAGGAGGCCTCGGCGGATTCCGCGGCGCTCTGGAGTGCGTCGAGCAGATCCTCGGAAACGATATTCTGCGCCGCCAGCGAACGCTTGCGTCGAAGCTCCCGCGACGCGCGATCCCGCGCGATGCACGCCTCGTTGGCCGCGGCCTGTGCCACTCGCAGACCCATCTGGGCGAGCCGCACCTGCGCGCGCGGGCTGGCGTCGTTGAGCTGGACCAGCAACTCGCCCTTCTCCACGACATCGCCTTCCCGGTGCGCGAGCGCAACCACTCGACCCCCGACCTCGGCCGAAATCTTCGCCCGTCGCCGGGCGCGAACGGTCCCCGCCTTGGAATTGGTGATGGTGGATTCGACTCGCGCCGGCTCGACCCGCACCACCCGGACGGGGATGGGTTCGGGACGCAGCAACGTGAAGCGAAGCCCCACGACTCCGACGACGACGAAGAGAGCGATCCAGAGCAGCCGCTTTTGCATCAATCCTGCCCGTGGGCGCGCGAGGGGCTGGCAAGACAGTAGCGGATTGGCGTGGCGCCTAGGACCTGGCGCGCTCAGGGCCGAGCGAGAGGGGGAGCGTCGCCCTGTCCGTCTTCGGCATACTCCATCAGTGCGATCGGATCAGATCCCGCCCGGCCATCCTCCGGATCGCTTCTGGCGGACCGGTCAGGCGGCCCCGTTCAAAAGCCAGGGGGACTCGTTCAAAAGCCAAAGGGCCCCGTTCAAAAGGATAGGACTGGCGATCGCGATCATTCTCGCTGGGTGCGCGGGCCATTCGAACCCGAACCTCGAGCGTCTTCCGCTGGGTAGCGTGTCACAATGCGCGCAGCTTCGTCTCGACGGGATGGGCGCGCTGGACGCGGTCCTCGTCATCGATGCGTCGCGGTCGACGCGAAACTCGAGTGAATCGGACATCGATGGCGATGGCGAGATCGGCCGCTTCAAGGCCAGCGCGATGACGGATCCGGACGACACCTGGCTTTCGGCGCAGGTCGCCGGAGTCCGGTCGCTGGTGCATGCGGCGTCAGGACCCGACCGGCGCTTCTCGATCGTGAGCTTCTCGGGACGCTTCCGATTCGGGTTGAGGGAGGCCCCGGCGGGCCTCGTGCTCCGGAGGCAGGCCGTCGTGCAATCCGGTCTCACGGAAGACCTCGAATCGCTCGAGGCCGGCCTGGTCCGGGTGCTCGAGAAGGGCAGCTTCGGAACGACGGACTTTGCGGCGGGGCTTCACAAGGCGCTACGGGCCCTGTCCGAGGCCGCTCCGGCCCCCGCCGCGAGTCGACGTCTCATCCTCTTCATGTCCACCGCACCGACGCCTCTCGTGCCGGGGCCCAACGAGAAGATGTTGCGCATCGACCCGTCGATGAAACACCTCGATTCCAAATCGATCGGCGCAGGTGTTCGCAGAATGAAACACGCCGCGCTGAGCGCGGTCGAGTCGGGCGTGAGCGTCCACACCTTCGGACTCGGGGAAGCTGCGGCCACGCCGCCGCCCCATGCCCTCAGCCAGATCGCCGGCTCGGGCGGGGGAAGCTACCGCGCGGTGTCGGACCCGGCGCTACTGCACTGCTATCTGCTGCACGCGCTGGTTCCGTAGAAAAAAATGCGATCGACCCAAATTTGCGGGCGCACTCCAGGACTCCGCTACAGCGTGAGTACGTTCTGAACGCACGGCCGATCCCGATACGAGCGGTCCCAGCGCATCAGGTTCTCGAACGTCGAGTCGATTTCCATCTTTCCGGCGCGAGCGAACTGGAAAGCCGCCTGCAGGGTGCAGTCGGCGATGCTGGGGTCCGCGCCCGCCAGAAACGGCCGACCATCGGCGAGGTGCCCATCCAGAACCGCGAGCGCATGGGGGAGGATCTCCCGAAAGTACGCCGCCATCTCCGGAACCGGCGCCAGCCCCAGGGGCGAGCGCGTGCTGTGCACGATTCGCGCCACCGGATACAGCACCCCCAGGTCGGCCACGCGCTCGATCTCGCGCACCCGGGCGCGCTCCACGGGTTTCCGCCCGATCATCGGTGGGTCGGGGTACCGCTCCTCCAGGTACTCGATGATCGCGAGAGATTCAGTCAGGTAGGTTCCGTCGTCGAGTTCCAGCACTGGAAGCTTACCCATGGGGTTGCGCAATCGATGCGCGGGAGTCCGCTGCTCCCCTTCCAGCAGGTTTACCATCACCTCGGTAAGTCCGATCTCGCTTCCCCCATCGGCCTTCTCCGCCAGGTAGAGGCGCACCTTCGTCGGATTCGGAGCGACCCGAAACACGTAGATCTTCATTCGGCCCCTTCCCTTCCCAGGACTCCCCCGAAACTCGCCCGAATCTCTATTGGCTCATGTGCCAGCCGCCATTGGGGCTCAGGACCTGGCCGGTGACGAACTTCGATTCCTCGCTGGCGAGGTAGACGGCGGCCCAGGCGATGTCGTCGGGCTCGCCGAAGCGACCCATCGGCGTCTGCGCTTCGATCAGTTTTCGCATATCGCCGAGGGGGGCGGTCATGTCGGTTTCGATGAAGCCCGGTGCGATGGCGTTGACGCGAATTCCCCGCGTGACGACTTCCCGTGCCAGCGAACGTGTGAGTCCGAGAATGCCCGCCTTCGCCGCACAGTAGGCCGCACTTCCGGCACCCCCGGCAGTGCCCATGATCGAACCCATGTTGATCAGTGACCCCGACAGCCGGGGATTCATGATCTTCAGCGCCTCGCGGGAACAGAAGAACGTGCCATCGAGATGAACCGCGAGAATCCGCCGCCAGCTTTCGTCGCTGGTTTCCACGGTTCGATCGAGATGCGTCCGCACCGGACCGCCGGCGGCGATCTCGCCAACCTGAGCGAGGGTCCGGGCTCGAAACGTCTCCACCAGCTCGGGGTCGTCTTCAACCCCGCTGATGCCCGCGTTGTTCACCAGGATGTCGAGCCGACCGTACTCGGCGCGCACCCGCTCGAACATCCGCGAAACCGCATCGGAATCCGAGACGTCGGCCGCGACACCGATGCCTCCCAGTTCCGCCGCCACCTTCTCCGCCGACTCGCGGTCCAGATCGTTGACGATCACATCGGCGCCCTCTTCGCGAAAGCGTCGCGCGATCGCGTATCCCAGCCCTCGGGCTGCGCCCGTGATCAGTGCCAGTTTTCCGTCCAACCGAGCCATGGTCCTTCCTCCGGATTCCCAGTTCTCTCGCCTCGGCAGAGTACTCCAAATCCGCCGCGCCTAAGGAACCGGTCGCCTGAATTCCCTAGCATGCAACCGTGGCGTCCCCCTCCGTACGCGCGCGTACCGAACGGGCCTTCGGGCGCTGGGGACGGTTCGTCGTGGGCCACCGGGTCGGCGCGATCGCTCTGAGCCTGCTGCTCACGGTTCTGCTCGGAAGCGGGCTGCTTCGGATGACCGCCGACTTCTCCAACGACAGCTTCTTGCGCGCCGGCGACCAAACCCTGGAGGTCTACGACGCCTTCCGGGCGCGCTATGGCGATAGCGAACGCATGCAGGTGGGAATCGAGACCCCACAGGTCTTCGACCTCGAATTCCTCGAACGCCTTCGCGCCTTCCACGCCGAGGTGGAAGATCGGGTTCCTTACGTAGCCGACGTCCTGAGTCTGGTGAACGCCCGCTCGACCCGCGGCGAGGGCGACGAACTCATCGTCGACGAGTTGATGGAGGACTGGGGGGGCACGGCCGCCGATCTGGCCCTCTTCGAGGCGCGGGTACGCGGCAACCCGCTCTACCGCAACACCTTCCTGTCGGGCGACGGTGCGTTCACGGCGCTGACGGTCAAGCTCGACACCTATACCTCGATCGGCGCGGAGACGAGCGACGAGTCCTTCGACGTGGAGGCGGGTTTCGAGGACGACGAGGCCCTTCTCTACCTCACCAGCGGCGAGATCTCGGAGACCATCGACGCGCTCCGCAGAGTAATCGAAGGACACGAAGGTCCGGGGTTTCGCCTGTATCTGGTGGGCGGAGAAGTCATGGGCAACCGGCTGGAAACGATCGCTCTGTCAGACAGCGTGCGGTTTGCGGTGCTGGGCATCGCATCGATCGCTGCGTTCCTGTGGCTCCTATTTCGGCGGGTATCGGCGGCGCTGCTTCCCGTGACGGTCGTGTTGCTCTCGGTGATCGCCACCTTCGGCTGCATGGGGCATCTGGGGCTGCCCTTCACGTCCATCACCCAGATCCTTCCGATTTTCTTGCTCGCGG
>JAZFUU010000150.1:0-5069 GCA_036447375.1 Myxococcota bacterium | reverse complement strand
TCAGCGTGGACGAGCTGCGTTTGATCGAAGGCTTCGACGCCAAGCTCGTCGATGCGATGCATGCCTACGTGACGGTCTATCCCTTCGCGGGGGGTGGCGGCATCAACCTCAACACGGCCCCCCCCCATGTACTGGCCCTGCTCTACTACGACGACGGCGTCGATCTGGTCCTGGCGGGCCCGAAGACGGTTCGCCGGATCCTGGAAGCGCGAAAGGATGGGGGTTTCATCTGTCCCGAAGAGGCAAGTGGGGACGGCTGTACGCCGATACGCGAGATCGTGACCAACGCCATCTATCCGCCGCCGAGCTTCCGCTCCGATGTGTTCTCGGTGCGAGCCGAAGCTCGGGTGGGGGACGTGCGGCGTGTCGTAACGGCGGTAATCGATCGCAGCGAAGTCGACTCACCCCAGGTGCTATCTTGGCTCACTCGTTGATCGGACCCTCGCCATGCCTCTGCTGAAGAATATTTTGGGCCTCGACCTGGGAAGCCACAGCCTCAAGGCGGTGGAGCTTCGCCAGACCCTGCGAGGGATCGAAGCGGTTTCGCTCCACTCGCTGAAACGCGCCGACCCGGAGATCTCCCTGTCGGAGTTCGCGGAGAGCCTGGTGCAGGCCCACGGTCTCAGCGTCGAGAACGTTGTCTCCGCAATCCCAGGCGACCGGATCTCGGCGCGCCGGCTCGAGTTTCCGTTCAGCGAGCGCCGAAGGCTCGCTCAGGCCGTCCCCTTCGAGGTGGATGCCGATCTACCTTTCGACCTCGACGACTTCGTGGTGGACTGGGAAGTCGTGGGCGGCGACCGCGCGCGGAGCGAGGTGATCGCGGCCATCGTGCGGCGTCAAGAGGTTTCCGACCTGCTGGGCTCGCTGCGCGCGGCGAACTGCGCACCCCAGATCCTGGAGGCCGAGGGGTTGGTCCTGGCGAACCTGTTCCCGGTGTTCGACCTCGAAGGCGTGCGCTTGCTGGTGGATCTGGGACACCGAAAATCCACGCTCTGCCTGCTGATGGACGGGCGGGCGGCGGCCACCCGAACGATTCCCGTCGGCGGATGGGCGCTCACCGAGGCCCTGGCGAAAGACGGCGGACTGGCCGCCGAAGATGCGGAACGCGCCAAGATCGAGGAGCGCTGGCTGGACGCCGGGGCCCCGTCGAGATTGCCCGAAACCGCTGTCGTGCTCGATCGCATCGGCCGGGAAATCGTCCGTACCGTCACATCGCTCGAACCCCTTCTGGCCGGGTCGGGTTCCGGGACCGCCTGCGAGGTGACCCTCTTCGGAGGCACCGCCCAGCTGGACGGCATCGACGAATACCTGGCAGAGCACACCGGCCTGGCTACGGCGCGGCTCGGCCTCCCCAAGGCCGGATCGGACTACGCGGGCCTCGTCGCCGGCGGTCCGCCCATCGTCTATGCCCCGGCCATCGCATTGGCCCTGCGAGGATCTGCGCGGGCGCGCACCGGAATGAACTTCCGTCGCGAGGAATTCGCGGTTCGCCTCGACCTCGGTCGCCTGCGTCGCGACTTCGGCTGGACGGCCCGGTTCGCCGCGGTGGCCATGGTGCTGTCGCTGCTGAGCTTCGCGACCGGGAACGTACTCGACTCGCGGCGCGCCTCGGCGATGGAACAGGAGATTCAGGAACTCTACAGCGCGGCGTTGCCCGGGCAGCCGGTGCCGAGCAACGCCCTGGCGGGCCTTCGCGACGCTGTCCACGACGCGAACGAGAGGGCGGAGTTCCTCGGTGTCTATCGCGGGAACCTGTCCGCTCTGGATGTCCTTGCGGAAATTTCCCGGCGCGTACCGGAGGACCTGGACATCGTTCTCGAGGATCTCAGCATCGATCGCCAGACGGTGCGCATGCGGGTTCATGCGACGAGCTTCGAAGCCGCCGATCGTCTCGGCACCGAGCTCGCGACCTTTGCCCCGTTTGCCCACGCCCGAATCGGTGCGATCGAGACCGACAGGAACAGCGGCGGCAAGCGCTTCAATGTGACCATCAGCCTGGCGCCGCAGGATGGCCCGACATGAGCGGCGTGTGGGAGCGATTCCGCGCGGCCTTCAACAGCCTATTGCCTCGCGAGCGGATGCTGGTGTCGACCGCGGGCGCCCTGATCGGGATCGCGGCGATCTATCTCGGCACCGTCAAGCCTCTTCTCGAATTGGGCACTGGAACCCGACGAAATCTCGACAGCATGAGTCAACAGCTCGAGGCCATGAAACGCCTGCGCGCGCAGTACGACGATGTCGATCAGCGCCTGGCCGCCGTCGAGGAGCGGGTTCGGAATGGGCCGCGCGGCAACCTGCGGACCACACTGGAGACCCTTGCGCGCGAGGCTCTGGTGAAAGTCGAATCGATGGAGCCGGTGGCCTCGCCCGCCAACGATCGCTATCGGGAAACCAAGGTCGAGGTGGGCCTCGGCGCCGTGACACTGGCCCAGACCGTGGGCTACTTGAACCAGATCGAGATGGCGCAACAACTGCTCTCGGTCAAGAGCCTTCGCATCCGCACCCGGTCCGACAAATCCGATCTCCTGGACGTGAGCTTCACGGTCTCGTCCTTCGAGCCCCTGTAACGTGGCCGGCGTCCCGGCGGCTACGTTGCCGCGATGGCTGAGGGTGATCGGGATCCCCGCGGCCGGGCTCCTGCTCGTGCTGGGATTCATCTACCGCGGCTTCCCCTACGATCGCCTCGCCGAATTCATCGAGGCGAAGGTCCGGCGCGACACGCCGATTCTCCTGGTCATCCGTGACCTCGGACCCCGCCTGACCGCGGGCGGCCCCGGCGTGGAGGCCCGCGGTGTGCGGGCGCGGGGACCCGGAACGCTGGACCTGACGCTCGACACGCTGCGACTCCGCCCGGCGTGGTCGCTGTCGTGGTTCCGGGGCGCACCGGCCATCCGCACCGAGCTGGCCGGCCCCCTGGGCGAGGCCGACGGGACGGTCACACTGAACGGGTCCGGCGTCTGGGTCGGGGAGCTGCGACGGATCGACCTGGCCGCCCTTCCCCTGGAGTCGCTGTGGCCGGGACTGGCGCTCGAGGGCTCTGCCGATGCGGCCATTGACCTGCGTCTGGGAGAGAGCGGGCCCGAGGGGACGATCTCCTTCGAGGCCCAGAATGGATCGGTGAAGCTCCCGGGTCTTCCCGTGGCCGTGCCCTTCGAACAGCTCATTGGCGACCTGCTGCTCGGAGGGGAAGCCATCGTGACCGTCAACTCACTCGAACTTCACGGGCCGCTGATCAGTGGCGAGCTGACCGGAACCGTGGGCCACGCGCGCGAGATCGAATCCGCTCCGCTTTCAATGAGCGCAATTCTACGAACCGGCGGGGCGTCCAGCCTGCTCGAGTCCGCCGGATTGCGGGTCTCCCGGGACGGAACCGCCCGGATGCGCATCACCGGGACCGTCGCCAACCCCCAGTTGCAATGAAGCAGCGGCAATGAGCGCCCCGCGCAGCGGCCCCGATTTGCTTCAGCGGGTCTTCAAGATCTTCGCGGATCCCACCCGCGTGCGTATCCTGGCGCTCCTGCAACGCGAAGAACTCGCGGTTCAGGAGTTGATGGGCGTGCTCGGAATGGCGCAGTCGCGGGTCTCGCGCCACCTGGCCATCCTGCGAGAAGCGGGCCTGCTCGAGGACCGACGCGACGGCACCTATGTCTTCTACCGTTTCCTGGCCCCAGCGGAAGGGGCCTGGCGCGACGCCTGGGAACTCGTCACGCGTTCGCTGCGCGACAGTCCAACTACCGGTCGCGATACGGCAGCCCTGAGCCAGGTTCTGGAAGAGCGCGCAACGCGGACCCGAAACTTCTTCGAATCCGTGGGCCCGGAGTGGGACGCCTTGCGCAAGGTATTCAACGACGACGTGCTGCGCGCCCAGGCGGTCGGTCGCCTGATCGAGCCCGACCAGACCGTCGTCGACATCGGAACCGGAACCGGGGTCCTGGCGATGGAGATGGCACGCCTGGGACTCCGGGTCATCGCAGTCGACCATTCCAGCCGCATGCTCGAGGCGGCGGGCGCGAAGATGACTCCGGAAACCCGAGATCGGATCGAGCTTCGCAGGGGCGAAGCGAGTCGCCTGCCCCTCGCCAACGGCGAAGCCGATGCGGCGATCGCGCACATGGTCCTGCACTACCTGCCCTCCCCCGGCGACGCCCTCCGCGAGATGAAACGTGTGGTCAAGCCGGGCGGCCGCGTCGTCGTGGTCGACTTCGTCCGCCACGACCATGAGTGGATGCGTCAGGAGCTGGGGGTCACCTGGCTGGGATTCTCGGCTGCGGAAACGGAAACCTGGTTCCGGGAGGCGGGGCTCGTCGACTACCGACGCGACGGCTGCGCCGAGCTGTCGTCGAGTCGCGAGCTACCCGAGCCTTTCATCGCCTCGGCTCACGTCCCCGCCCGCGCCTGATTCCCCGCAACGCCGGCCAAGGCCGTCGCTGGACGCGCCAACGGGCGCATGCTTGACTCAGCGCGTGGCCCGGCCCGAAAAGATCTCGACGGTGCTCTTCGATGCCGCGGGTACCCTGATCGAACTTCGCGAGCATGTGGGAGACACCTATACCCGCGTCGCCCGGGAGTTCGGCGTCGACCTGCCGGGCGGGCGGGTCGAGCAAGCCTTCGGGCGCATCCTGGGCGGCGCCCGACCCATGCTCTTTCCGGACGCCCCCCCCGAACAGGTTTCGGCGCTCGAGCGACAGTGGTGGCACGATGTCGTGCGGGCGACGTTCGCGGAGGCGGATCCGACAGCTCGCTTCGCGGATTTCGACGCTTACTTCGACCGACTCTACGCGCGCTACTCCGGCGCCGGTGCCTGGCGAGCGATGCCGGGATCCCGCGAGGTGCTGACGGAGTTGCGCCGCCGGGGACTGGCCACCGGAATCGTCTCGAACTTCGATCAGCGTCTGGGTCGGATCCTCGAAGAACTCGATCTCGCTGGGTTTTTCGACGTCGTGATGATTCCGGCCCGGGCTCGAGCGGCCAAGCCCGATGAGCGCATCTTCCGGGTCGCGCTGGCGCAGTTGGCCAGGCGCGCCGGCGAGTCCGTCTACGTCGGCGACGACCCCAAGCGCGATATCGAG
>JAZFUU010000149.1:0-17022 GCA_036447375.1 Myxococcota bacterium | reverse complement strand
ATGGCGCTCGTAGGTCCCCTGCTCGATCTTGCGTAAGACCTCGTTCCACTGGCGTTTGTGCGCCTGGTAGCGAGAGTTGATGCTGGTGAATTTGAAGCGCATCGCCGTATTCTGGATGGCCGTATTGGAGAAAATGACGATGGATCTCTCGACTTCGGAGCGATCGTTGATGGGTTCCCGCGGGCGGCTGCCCAGGAAATAGCGGTCATACGCCATCTTGAGCTGATTCACCTTCGTTTCGAGGATCTGCAGATCTTCTTCCATCGACATTCCAGGGCCCACCCGCGGTAAGCCTGCCCACGGCGTCTTTCGCTCCGACGCCTGGCGCAGGTATCTCCTCGAGACGAACATCGGTGAAGCTGCGGACTCGCTTGAGCGACTCCGCGGAAGCATCGGAAATGACGCAGTCTCAAAATGCGTCATGGAGCGCGTCATTTTCCGGGGCGTGGCGTGGCTATTCTAGCCGTCGCGGTTTTTCAGCCTTCGCAGCAGGGCCTGGTGATCGAGGTCGACCGCCGCCGGGACCCCCCCCGGCCCCAGCGGCGGGATTTCTCCGACCAGGCGGTCCCCCAGCAGACGGCGAAGCGCAGCCAGGTTCGTCTCGTCCGCCGGGGTGATCCGGCCATTTCCGTGTGAGATCACGACTCCGGCCAGGGGCAAGTCGCGCCGCTCCGCCGCCTCCAACGTCAGCAGGGTGTGATTGATGGTTCCGAGGGCGGCTCGTGTGACGATCAGCAGCGGAAGCCGCAACTCGGCCGCCAGGTCTCCCATGCAGGTGCCTTTCGCCGCCGGCACCAGAAGGCCCCCGGCGCCCTCGACCACAAGCATCGGATAACGCGCGGCCAGCGCCGCGAAAGCCGACCGCACGGAATCGAGGTCTACGTCGCGGCCCTCGGCCGCCGCCGCCACGGTGGGCGCCGCCGGTAGCACGAACTGCTGGGGACAGATGCACTCGAGGGGATCGTCGACTCCAGCGGCCCGGCGCAGGGCGAGAGCATCAGCCGGTCCGTCGTGTCCAACACCCGTCTCGACGGGCTTCATCACACCCACGCGGAGGCCTTCTCGCCGGAGTGCGCGTACCAGGGCACAGGCCACCACGGTCTTCCCCACGCCGGTATCCGTCCCCGTCACGAAGAACCCGGAAACGGAGTTTTCGGCAGGCGAACTCAATGCTGTCCCTGTGTGTCGGGGCCCGTGTCCGAATTCGTGTCCGATTCCGTTTTCGAATTCTTTTCTGAATTCGTTTCTGAATTGGAATGAGTTTCCGAATTGGAGTGGGCGCGTGCGACGACCTGGGAGACAGCGTCGGCGAGGTCGTCGATCTCCGCGGTCTCGTGGGTTGCCATGGGAGTCAACCGCAGTCGAGCGGTGCCCTTGGGCACCGAGGGATGCCGGATGCCCTGGGCGTAGAAACCGAGATTCAGGAGGTCTTCACAGGCTTCCATGGTGGGCGCGTTCTCCCCGACGATGACGGGCACGATGTGGGTTGTGCTCGGTGCCGTCGAGCACCCGTGCTCGGCCAGGCGGGCCCGCAGCCGTTTCGCATTCTCCTGAAGACGTGTTCGCCGCCAGGGCTCGCGGATGGTCAGCCGCAAGGCCGCCCCCGCGGCCGCCACTTGCGGGGGTGCGAGTGCGCAGCTGAAGATGAAGCTTCGCGCCACATTGACGAGCAGGTCGCGAAGCGCCCCGCTCCCGGCGACGAAGGCGCCGAAACTCCCCAGTGCCTTCCCCAGCGTGCCGAGGTAGACGTCGACCGCATCGGACACTCCGCAGAGCTCCGCCGAACCCCGTCCGGTCGCTCCCAGGGTGGCGGTGCCATGCGCGTCGTCGAGCAGAACCACCGCACCCCAGCGCTTGGCCAGTGCCACCATGGTCTCCAGCGGCGCGACGTCACCGTCCATACTGTAGACGCCGTCGATCGCCAGCAGTACCAGGCGGCGCGACGAAGCCACCTCTCGCAGCGTCGATTCCAGGGCGTCCATGTCGCCGTGGGGAAACACGCGGACATCCGCACGGGAAAGGCGGCAGCCGTCGATGATCGAGGCGTGGCTCAACGCGTCCGAGACCACCACGTCCCCGTGTCCGGCCAGAGCCGGAATCACACCCACGTTCGCCATGTAGCCGGTGCTGAAGGTGAGGCACGCGTCGACCTCCAGAAACTTCGCGAGCTCCTGTTCCAGCTCTGCGTGCAGGTCGAGGTTTCCGTTGATCAGTCGCGAGCCACCGGCGGCGCAGCCGTGGTCACGCGCCGCCCGCGCGGCGGCCTCGACCACCTCCGGGTGGTTGGCCAGATCCAGGCTGTTGCTTCCAGAGAAGAGCCATACCTCGCGGCCGTCGACTCGCATCCGTGTCGACTGGGCACCGCCGAGCACGCGCATGCGGCGGTGGGTGCCGCCGGCGCGGATGTGGTCGAGGGTCTCCGTGGCTCGCTGTTGCAGATTCACTTCAGGATCTCGCCTGCGTTTCCCGAGAGCCGGAAGGAACTCGACCGGGCTTCGCCCCGCTTGTTGTAGAGAGCGTTCCCCTCGATTTCGAAGCCCGCGTCCTCGATCATTCGATAGGTTTCAGGAACCGCGTCGCCGCGGGTCGTGAGATAACCCTCGACGAAGAGCGAGTTCGCCGGCCACAGGGCGAGCGGGCCCATCGCGCGGAGATGGCCCTCTCTTCCCCCGGCGATGCGGATCTCCGCGCGCGGATTGATCAGCCGCATCAGCGCGAGCGCGCGCAGGCAACGCTCCGGTGTGAGGGTCCCATCGTCGATGACGGGATTGCCCTCGATGGGAATCAAGAAATTCACGGGGATGGACGGCACCTCGAGCTCTCGCAGCTGGAAGGCTACCGCCACCAGGTCGCGACTCGATTCACCCATTCCGACGATCACACCGCTGCAGGGTTCGATCCCGCACTTCTTCGCAGCCGCCAGGGTGCGGATGCGGTCGGAGTAGGTGTGGGTGCTGCAGATCTCGCGATAGTAATCTTCGCTGGTGTTGAGGTTGTGGTTGAGCCGATCGAGACCCGCTTCGGCGAGGATGCGCGCATGCTCCTCTTCGAGTAAGCCCACCGAGAGACATACCTCGATCGGTGTCTGTTGCTTGATCCGGCGAATGATGTCGGCCAGGCGGCGGGTTCGCTCGAGACTCGGACCTCGGCCCGAGAGCACCATGCAGTAGCGAGAGGCCCCCGAGTGCGCCGCGCGCTCGGCCTCGGCCAGAATATCCTCGTCGCTCTTCAGGGGATATTTTCGGATCTCGGCGGTCGAATCGCGAGACTGGGAGCAGTAGCCGCAGTCCTCGGGACAGAGTCCACTCTGCACATTGTTGAGAATGTGAACCATGACCTTGCGGCCGAAATAACGCCGCCGTGGCTGGGAGGCCGCCTGCAAGAGCAACAACAGGTCCACGTCTTCGCCATCGAGGATCCAGAGGGCATCCTCCTGTCCGGGCGGCTCGTCGCGGAGGGAGCGCTCCGCGAGCCGCGAGTAGATGCTGGTCATGACGCAACCCCCCTGTAATTCGGCCCCACGAGCCTAGGGAGCACCGGTCTTCGCTGTCAACCAGAACCACGATTTTGGTTGACAGAGTCCTCCTCCGATCGGAGTTAGAATGAAGGCGATGGGGCGCGAGAGATCCGTCTTTGCCTGCACCGAGTGCGGGGCGCAGCAGCCGCGCTGGCTGGGCCGCTGCCCCGAATGCGGATCCTGGTCGACCCTGGTCGAGGAGGTCGCAGCGCGCCCGTCCGCCAAATCGACCCCATCGCGTGGTCTGCACCCGCCCTCCCCCGCTGCCGGGATGGCAAAAGCCCGTTCCCTGCGGGAGATCGAGGCTTCCTCGGCGTCCCGTCTCGCCACCCAGGTTCCCGAACTCGATCGCGTCCTCGGGGGCGGGATCGTACCGGGCTCGGTGATCTTGTTGGCGGGCGAGCCCGGAGTCGGAAAGTCGACCCTCGCTCTTCAGCTCGCTGCGGGGGTCGCTGGCTCCGGCGGCGTTCTCTACATCACCGGGGAGGAAAGCCCCGAACAATTGCGGCTGCGAGCCGACCGCCTACCGGAAGTGCCAAAAGGAGTGGCGGTCATCGCCGAGACACGGGTCGAAGCCCTGGCAGGGGCCTGGCGCGAACAGAATCCGGTGGTCGTCCTCGTCGATTCGATCCAGACCCTGTCGACCGACCGCGTCGAGTCTGCGCCGGGTTCCGTGGCTCAAGTGCGCGAGTGTGCCGCCATGCTGGCCGCCACGGCGAAGGCCGACGGCACCGCACTGGTGCTGATCGGCCACGTCACCAAGGAGGGTGTGCTTGCGGGCCCGCGAGTTCTCGAGCACCTGGTAGACGTGGTGCTCAGCTTCGAGGGCGAACGAGGTCACGCCTTCCGCTTGTTGAGGGCGCTGAAGAACCGGTTCGGCTCCACCCGCGAGGTTGGAGTTTTCAGCATGACCGATGCGGGGCTCGAGGGCGTCGCCAACCCGAGCGAGCTGTTCCTCTCCGAGCGACGCATGGGGGCTCCGGGTTCCTGCATCGCACCGATGGTGGAGGGGTCACGTCCCATGCTGGTCGAGATCCAGGCGCTGGTCGCACCGGCAGGCTACGGCACCGCCCGTCGCACGAGTCTGGGTTTCGACGACGGGAGGCTCGCCCTGCTGCTGGCTGTGCTCGACCGCCGCGGGGGCGTCGATCTCGTCGGCTGCGATGTCTACGTGAACGTGGCGGGCGGGGTTCGCGTCAGCGAAACCAGTGGGGACCTGCCCGTCGCGCTGGCCCTGGCGTCGAGTCTTCTCGACGTGTCGGTGCCGGTGGACGTGGCAGCCTGTGGCGAGATCGGTCTCGGCGGCGAGGTGCGCCGGATCGGAAGGGTCGATCTCCGCGTTCGCGAGGCGGCGCGCCTGGGATTCCGCCGGGTACTGGTACCCGCCGGAACGGACCTGGCGACTCCGACCGAGGCCGAGGTCATCGAGGTCGACCACGTGGCGGCCGCCGTGGACTGGTTGCGGTCCGCTGGTTGACGGTCGTGTAAACAACCGTTAACCACACGGTTTCGCAAAGGTTTTCGTACCCGAGGCCTTTGACATCCCAGGATCTGGCCGCTAGCGTGATCATCGATGGCGCAGTCCTCCACCGCGTCGAGCCGATTCGTCGACGCCATCCAACGGCTTCAACCGCGACTCGAGCTTGTCGAGCGCAGCATGCGCGAGCAGCTGCACGGGGCGACGAATCCGCTACCGCAGTTGGGCGGGCAGGTCATCGGCTCGGGCGGAAAACGTCTGCGTCCCGCCCTGTTGATCTGGGCCGCCGAGATCTGCGGCTACACGGGTCCCCGCTGCATTCAAGTGGCCGCCGCGGTTGAGTTGCTGCACACGGCGACCCTGCTTCACGACGATGTCGTCGATGTTTCCGAGCTTCGCCGGGGCCGTCCCTCGGCGAATTCGATCTGGGGAAACCGCCGCGCCGTGCTGGCGGGCGACTTCTTCTACGCAAGGGCCTCGTCGATGATCGTCGAGGATGGGAATCAGGACATTCTCTGGGTCTTCGCCAACACGATTCGCTGCATGGCCGAGGGCGAGCTGCTCCAGCTCGAGGGGAGCTTCGATATCGCAGCGACCGAGGCCCATTACTTTTCCGTCATCGAATACAAGAGCGCGGCCCTGCTGGCGGCCTCTTGCGAGGCGGGATCGATTCTCGGTGGGGTCACCCGGGCCGAGCGCCGCAAGCTCTCCGAGTTCGGAAGGGAGCTGGGTCTGGCGTTCCAGCTTCGCGACGACGCCCTCGACTATGTCGCCGGAGAAGGCGAGCTGGGGAAGCCGCCCCACGGTGATCTCCGCGAGGGGAAAATCACGCTTCCGCTGCTGTTGACGCTCAAGCGCTGCGCGCCCGCCGAGCACGAACTCCTGGGTGCGGTGCTCAAGAGCGCGGCGCGAGCGCTCGGGACGGATGAAGGCCGCCAAGGTCAAGCTTCCGACCTCGACCTCGGACCCGCTCTCGAGCTGGTCGAGCGGTATCGCGGGGTCGCCGACACGATTCGCCGCGCGGAGTCCCACGTGACCCGAGCGATTGCGGCGATTGCTGCCTTCCCCGATGGCCGCGTCAAGCGCGACTTGATCGCGGCCGCGCACTTTGCCGTGGGTCGGGACCACTAGTCCCGCTCGCGCACATCCTCTCGCCCCGGCGGTCCCGGGAGAGATCACATTGTCGAATGGAACGCGCTTGGCGCGGGTGCTGGTGCCCGCGCTGTTTGTGGCGGGGATTGCCCTCGCCGCTCTTCCCAGTCTGGCAGACGAACTCGCGCCGTTGACGGGGGTCGTCAACGTAAACACCGCCACGGTCGAGGAGCTCCAACTGCTTCCGGGGATCGGTGAAGCGCGCGCTCGGGCGGTCATCGCCGTGCGCAAACAGCGGGGCGGCTTCAAATCCCTGGAGGACCTGTTGCAGGTGAAGGGGATCGGGGAGGTGGGGCTCGATCGCCTGCGTCCTCACGTGACCGTCAACGGTAGGACCACCGCGAAGAGTCGATAGGCCCCGGGGGCCGGCGATCGCCGGCCCCCTTTCTCGCGGGTTATCGGCGGGCCCGTCCCGTCTACTTCCGCGGCCTTCGGCCTTGGACCCCCACGGCGAGCCTACGGCTCGCCTCTCAGCCCCCTTTCTCTCCCTGTGGCGCTCGCGCGCCGAGAGAAATATCACTTGGGGGTGAGGGTTATCGAGGTACTCAAGGGCCGGATGCGGCGAGGGGGGCGCGGGCTCCTCGGATTGGCGCTCTTGTTCCACCTCGCGGACTCGAATCTCGCGTGGGCCCAAGCCGGGTCGAACGCCCCGTCTTCGTCGAACACGATGTCGGGCGAGGCGGTCGTCGCGGCGCGAGTGGTTTCCCTGAATCCGTCCCTCACCGAGATACTGGTCGCCGTGGGCGCGGTCTCCGTTCTGGTGGGGGTAGACGACTACTCGGCCCAGGTGCAGCCCGAGGTTCGGTCGCTACCCAGGGTGGGCGGCCTGTTCAACCCGAGTCTCGAAAGTGTGGTGGCCCTGGAGCCCGATTTGGTCGTGATGGTTCCGGGCGCCGAGCAGCGCGACCTGGCCAATCGTCTTCGGAGACTCGGGGTCGACGTGCTCGAGCTTCCAAACGTTCGCTCTGAGGATCTGCTGCAGTCGATCGAGATACTGGGAGGGCGCGTCGGTCGCCGCGAGGCCGCCCGGCGGAACGTCGCGAGAATTCGCCTGGCCTGGCGGGCCGTCGAGAAGGCCACTGCCCGGCGTTCCCGAGTGCGAGCGGTGTTGGTCCTCGAACGCGATCCGCTGTTCCTCGTGGGGAGCGGCAGCTTTCTCGATGAGATGCTTCGCGCGGCCGGCGGCGAGAACGTGGCCGCCGTTCTTTCCGATCCCTATCCCCAGGCTGCGATCGAATGGCTGATCGCCGCGGCCCCCCAGGTGATTCTCGACGCCACCGACGACCCCGGGGATCCGCTGCGGTACTGGTCGCGTTGGCCGTCGCTGCCCGCGGTGGTCGATCGGCGTGCCATCGCGATTTCGCCGGCGGTGTTGCGCCCCGGGCCGTACCTCGACCGATCGCTGCGAATTCTGGCCGAGGCGCTCCACGGCGTCGACGTGTTGGCGACCGGCGACGGCGAGACCGTACCATCGGTTGCACCGTGATAGTGCTGACGCGTCGGCGGGTGGTCGGGGTACTCTTTTTCTTGCTGCTGGTGCTGGTCCTGGCGGGATTCGTGGGTCTCGTCGTGGGGCCCAGCGCCCTCGGCCCGAGCGATATTCTGCGCGTGCTTCGCGGCGCCGATCCCGGCAGCGCCGCCGCCGACATCGTACTGCGCGTCCGCCTACCGAGGGTGCAGTTGGGGATGCTCGTGGGTGCCTCCCTGGCCGTCTCCGGGGTGCTGTTTCAAGCGCTCCTTCGAAACCCGTTGGCCGATCCCTTCGTGCTTGGCGTCTCCGGGGGTGCGGCACTCGGTGCCATTCTCGTCCTGAGTCTGGGCGCGTCCCTGGGATTCGGCTACGCGGCGGTCCCGCCTGCGGCCTTCGCGGGATCCCTGGCGGCCACCGGCCTGCTCTACGCCGCCGCTGGATTTCGGGGCCGCGTGTCAGCCACCCATCTGCTGTTGACCGGGGTCGTGTTCAACGCGTTCGCGTCGGCGGCCATCGTTTTCCTGGCCTCGCTCGCGGGTTTGATGGACGGTGCGCGGATCTTTCTTTGGTTGATCGGGAGCCTTTCGGCCAGCCGCGCGGACGTGGCCGGCGCGGTCGCCCTGTTTCTCGCGATTGGACTCGCGTGCGCACTTCCGCTGGCGAGAAGCCTGAATCTTTTGACGCTGGGGGAGGAGTCCGCACAACAGCTGGGAATCGAGGTGGATCGGCACCGGCGAATTCTGCTGGTTGCGACGTCGTTGATGGTGGGCGCCGCGGTCTCGGTGGCGGGACTGATCGGTTTCGTGGGGCTGATCATTCCCCATCTGTTGCGGTTGCTCCTGGGCTCCGATCACCGCCTATTGATTCCCGCGGCGGCTCTCGGTGGCGCGGCCTTTCTCGTCGTGTGCGATACGGTGGCGCGAACTCTGCGGTTGGGTCGAGAATTGCCTGTGGGCGCGGTCACGGCGTTGGTCGGAGGTCCGTTGTTCCTTTACCTCCTGCGTCGCCACCAGCGTCGGGCCTTCGCCCCGTGAGCGCTCGCGGCATACGATCTGGAAGTGGGCATTCGAAGGGTTCACCCTCCAATTCGAACTCGCCCTCCGGAGGGGATGGGCTGCGCACCGGGGGATCGGATCCGGCCCTGGTTTTCGAGAATGTCGGTGTGCGCTTCGGCGCGCGCGAGATTCTGCGGGGTGTGAATCTCGAACTGGCGCGCGGAGAGATGCTGGCCCTGGTGGGCCCGAATGGCTCGGGCAAGACCACGCTGGTGCGCGTCGCGTCCCGAGTGCTGACGGCCAGCACCGGTCGGATTCGCGTCGCAGGTCGCGCCATCTCCGACTATTCGCAGCGAGAGTTGGCGCGGGAGCTGGCGGTGGTTCCCCAGGACGCGCCCATCGCGTTCCCGTTTCGCGCGGGCGAGGTGGTACTCATGGGCCGGTCGCCGCACCTGGGCCCGTTGGGCTTCGAAACGGCCGAGGATATCGAGATCGCGCGCGAGGCCATGGCCCAGTTGGGAATCGAAGCCCTGGCGGAACGTTCGGTTCTCGAACTCTCGGGCGGAGAACGCAAGCTTGTGCTGGTGGCTCGGGCGTTGGCCCAGGATGCTCGGGTTCTTCTGCTCGACGAACCGACCGCGCATCTGGATCTGCGCCACGGCATCATCGTTCTCGATCGGGTTCGAGAGTTCGTCCGCAAAGGGGGCTGCGCACTGGTGATCTCCCACGATCTGACCCTCGCGGCGCGTGGCTGCGATCGCGTCGCTCTGCTCGAGAGCGGGGGACTGGTCGCCACGGGCACTCCCGCCGAAGTGCTGACCCGTGAGCACCTGCGGTCCACCTTCGGAATCGAAGCCGAGTTGCTGACGGCAGCCGATGGGTCCCCCGTCGTGGTTCCCCTTGCCCCCACAAGCTAGGTTCCGGTCTGCGAGAGGAGGATCTGTTGGGTACCGAGATCGAGCATGTGCGCGCGCGACAGATTCTCGATTCGCGGGGCAATCCGACGATCGAGGTGGAAGTTGCCACCACGACCGGGGCGCGGGGACGAGCCGCGGTTCCGTCGGGTGCCTCGACGGGTTCCCGCGAGGCGCTCGAGCTGCGAGACGGCGACGCCCAGCGCTACGGTGGCAAGGGCGTGCTTCGGGCCGTCGAGCATGCCCAGGGCGAACTCGCCCGGGCCGTTGTTGGCCATCCCCTCGGCGGACTCGAAGAACAGGCCGCCCTCGATCGGATCATGATCGACGTTGACGGCACGGAAACGAAGTCGCGCCTGGGTGCCAACGCGATCCTCGGGGTTTCCCTCGCCGCCATCAAAGCCGCAGCGGCGGCCCGGGGAATTCCCCTCTATCGACTCCTCGGCGGGGACGATGCCCGAGTGCTTCCGGCGCCGATGATGAACGTCATCAACGGCGGCGCCCATGCGGACAACACTGTGGACTGTCAGGAGTTCATGATCTTTCCGGTGGGGGCGCCCACCTTCGCGGAGGCGCTGCGCTGGGGCGCCGAAGTCTTTCACCGGCTGAAACAAGTGCTCGCGGACCGTGGCTACTCGACCGCGGTGGGGGATGAGGGAGGCTTCGCCCCGGACTTGAAGAGCAACCGCGAGGCCATCGAATTGGTGTTGACGGCGATCGAGCAGAGTGGATACCGACCCGGCGAAGACATCGCAATTGCGCTCGACCCCGCGGCGAGCGAATTCTTCAAGGACGAGCGGTACGTATTCGAGGGCGAGGGCGCGCGCATGAAGAGCAGCGAAATGATCGACTACTGGGAAGACTGGGTCTCGCGCTACCCGATCCTGTCCATCGAAGATGGTTTGGACGAGTCGGACTGGGATGGCTGGAAGGAGCTGACCCGCAGGCTGGGCGATCGGATCCAGCTGGTCGGCGACGACCTGTTCGTGACCCATCCGGCCCTCCTGCGGCGCGGCGTCGAGACCGGGGTAGCCAATTCGATCCTGATCAAGGTCAACCAGATCGGCACGTTGACCGAGACGTTGGAGACCATGCGCATCGCCCGAGAGGCTGGATTCTCCGCCGTGATCTCCCATCGCTCCGGAGAAACGGAGGACGTCACGATCGCCGACCTGGCGGTCGGAACCGGCTGTGGACAGATCAAGACGGGCTCGCTCTCGCGCTCGGAGCGTGTGGCCAAATACAACCGCCTGCTCCGAATCGAAGAGGAGCTCGGTGGGCAAGCCCGTTTCGCGGGACGCAGTTCCATCGCGGGCGCCCCGGAGGCAAATTAACGTGGCGCGCCGTCGCGGGACCGTCTCGCTGACCCTCCTGATTCTGGTGATCGGCGTCGTCATGCTGGGCGTCGGGACGCCGGCTCGTGCGGTCATCCCCAATCCGATCAAGCTGGCCGACGCGGCCGCCGAGGCCAACGGCAAGGCGGGCCGAGCCGAGCCCCTGTGGCTCGAGGTTGCGCTTCGTCTGGTCGAGGGCGACGCCATGGCGAAGGGTGAGTTGGCGACTCACCCCACGGGTCTGGCCCGACTCGAACTCCACAGCCGCCGCGGTTTCGTCGAGCGCCATCTCCTACAGGGCGACATGTACACCGCCAGTCGCGACGGCAGACCCCTGAAAAATCCGCGCCCCTTTCTCCCTCCCCTGTTCCTGCTCCAGGCGACCTCCGGCGACACGCTGCGCGTGGCCCTCGATAGCTTTGGTATCGATCCGGACCGGGTCAGCCTGGGTCGGGTGGGAGAGCACGATTGCTACGTGTTCGGAGGCCGGATTCCGGCGATGGCTGGCCAGGAGGAGCGTCGCCTGCCCTCCCTCTGGGTGGATCTCGTGACGTACGAGGTGATTCGGATCGACGGCCGAGACGGTGTGCGCTTTCAGTTCGGACCGAGCACCGACTTCGGTGGGGGAATCCGGGCTCCGCGATGGATCGGGATCGAGAGTCCCGGGCAGCGAGCGGTGCGGCTGGATGTGATTCGGGTGGCCCCGGCCAACGCTCCGGCGGCGGCCTTCGGGACGGAATGGCTCACGGCTTCCCCGATTCCCACTCCTTAGGAGTCCTGGGGCTTTTCCCCGCGGGACCGAGAAAATTCCGATCTCTCGACAATTCAAGGCTCATGGTATCCGGCGCGAATACCGAACAGCTATCTGGCATCGACGACCGATTCACGAGAGTTTCGGGGGGCTTCGGTCGGTCGCTTACCTGCTCTTGGAGGGGCCATGGCCGGAAAGCAACGACTCCACATCCTCGTCGTGGATCGAGACGAGGGCAATATCGCCGAGGTCAAGAATTTCCTGACCGACGAGGGCTATCAGGTTGAGACCCAGACCGACCTCGCCCAGGTGGTTTCCGAGGTCAAGAAGGGGCGATACCAGCTGGTTCTGCTCGACGTCTCTCCCCCCGAGACAGAGAGTGTCCTGCTGCTCCAGCAGATCCGAGGTGTCGATTCCGATCTCTGTGTGGTCGCGATGACGAGCCTACCATCCGTCGAAATCGCGGTCCGCACCCTGAAGCACCAGGCCTTCGACTACATCCAGAAGCCGCTGGAACTGGACGAGCTGGGAGAGGTGATTCGGGCTGCCATTCGCGAGAAGGGGTTGCTGGTGGACCTCGAAGCGCGGCTGAACCAGGTCGTCGGCTCTCGGCTGCGCGAAAAGCGAAGCGCGTTGGGGCTGACGCTCAAGCAGCTCGCGAATCGGACCCGGCTGTCGGTCAGCCTGATATCCCAGATCGAGCTGGGCAAGAGCGCTGCCTCCATGTCCACCCTGCACAAGCTCGCGACGGCACTTCAAGTCAGGATGACCTACTTCTTCGAGACCATCTGAGGCGGAATCGGGCCTTCCTGGCGGCTTCGGGTCTCCGATCTACATTACCGGTCGAGGTGGGATCGTGAGGTCGGTCGAGGATGCGCGTCCCCAACGGGGACTCTCGGTGCCCGTGGTCACCGCGCTCGATGAAGCGGGCGGTCTGATCGAGGCCGATCAGCGGGCCATCGTGCGCTACGTGATCCAAGAGGGCCACGGCGCCGATGTTGTCTTCGCCGCTGGAACGACGGGCGAGTGGAACCGCATTCCGAACCGCGCGCGGCAACAGGTGGTCCAGGTCTGTGTCGAGGAAGTAGCGAAGGCCAACCTTCGGCTGAGCCCCGGTCAGGGCGGCCGGGTCGAGGCTTGGGCTGGAGTCACCGCTCACACGGCCCGCGAAACGCTGGAGAATCTCGAGTTCGCCATTCAGGCAGGCGCCGATGCGGCGGTGTTGGCCCCGCTCGCGATCCGGGGCGTCGAGGATCCCGTTCGTTTCGTGGCGGGGGACGTCGCCGACCTGCTCGATGAGCGGACGCGCAGAATCCCAATCTATCTCTACGACAACGCCGAAATCGCGGTGAACCCGAAGCTTCTCCATGTCGGCATCCGCCAGGTAAAGACGATGTCGCGCCTGGACTTCGTCCGGGGCATCAAAGTGTCGGCGTCTCGCAGGGTGCTCAGAAATTACACTCGGGCTTCGGCGAGCTTTCGCGAACGAGGTGAGTTCGGAATCTACGTGGGCGATGCGATGCTGATCTTCGACTTGTTCCGCCCTCCCACAGGCTGGCTCGGCGCCATCACCGAGCGCTGGAATCGCTATCGCTCGAGCCGCGGCCTTCCCGTCGGAGTGGTGGCGGGGCCGGCGAACGCTCTGCCGCGGGAATGGGCACGGGCATGGCAGGTGTGCCGGGCGGGAGATGCGGAGCGGATGGATGAGGTCAAGGAAGTGGTGGCGGCGTTTCAAGCGCAGACCGATCAGGCCGAGGGCTTCCCGGCCATCGCGTGCATCAAGCGTGCGCTCCTCTCCATAGGAGTCATCAGTAGTGCCGCGGTTGCGAGCGGCACGCCACAGCTCACGGACCCCGAGGCGGAGCGCTTCGACCGGGCGTTCGAGGGTATCCGAGCCATGGCGAGGGAGCGGATCGGGCCCCCATGGGCGTCGGTCTCGAGTGCCGATGTCGACGCGGCGCTGGGAGCCTTCGATTGAGAACCCTCGACGTGGTCGGTATCGGCAGCATGGTCGTGGACCGCGTTCACCGGTCGCGCCGCATCCTGGGCAGCGACGAGAAGGGAATCCTTCGGGACGTCGAGAACAGCGGCCCGGTTCGCTCCTACGTGGGCGGCGTGGTTCTCAATCATCTGGGTTGGGCCGCGATGTTGGGGCTGCACACCGGGATCTTCGGCCGCCAGGCGGACGACGAAGGCGGACGTTTTCTTCGCGACGCCATGGACCGCTTTGGAATCGAACGCGATCTGCTTCTCGACGGCTCAGCCTCTTCGGTTGCAGAAATATTCGTGGACGATCAGGGAGGCCGCGCGATCTACATGGCTCCGGGCGCTACTGCCGAGACCACGGCCGCACAGATACGCCGCCACCACCTGGAATTCATCCGTCGTGCGCAGCAACTGAGTACCGAAGTCTCGCAGCTGCCTCTCGAGGCGGTTCGCGAAGCTCTGGCGATCGCGCACGAGGCGAGAATCCCGACGGTGGTGGATCTCGACGTACCGCCTTCGGACGCCCTCGCCGGGCTCGGCGGTCAAGAAGAACTCGATGCGGTTCTGCGCGCCGCCGGGCTGCTCAAGCCGTCAAAAATGGCGGCGAGGGAGCTCGTTGATATGGCCGGCGGGAGTGCCCTGGACCTGGCACGGGCGGTGCGATCTCGGTTCAGAAACGACGTCGTGGTGGTGACCGACGGCGAGGCGGGCTGCGCGATCGCCGCGACGGATTTCGAAGGTACGGTTCCGGCGGAGCCCGCGCGTGCCCGCGACACGACGGGCGCCGGCGACGCATTTCTCGGTGGTTTGATGGTTGCGCGCCACCACGGGCTCGGGTGGGAAGATGCCGGGCGTTTCGCCAACGCCTGCGGCGCCGCTTGCGTGGAAAAGATCGGTGCGTTTCCGGACGATCCCGCCGCCACGCGGGCGCGGGTTCTCGAGTTGTACCGCGGGCCTCGGCTCGAACTCGGTCCGCTTCCCAGGCTGGAGGATCCGATCTCGACCCAGGCGATTGGAGGCGGCGGCGAGGAAGCGCTCGCCACCATCGATGTCGTCCTCGAAGAGATGGCGACGCTTCGCCGACGCCTGGCCCCGGAGGCCTTCGATGAGGCGATCGCCCTGATTCTGAAGTCCGAGGCCGAAGGCGGCCGCAGCCACGTGACGGGAATCGGAAAACCCGAGCACGTCGCCCACTACGCGGCGGCGCTCCTCGCCTCTACGGGAACGCCCGCCGCGTTTCTCCACGCGACCGAGGTGCTTCATGGGAGCGCCGGCCAGATCGGGCCGGGAGACGTGGTGATCGCGGTGAGTAACAGCGGCGAGACCCGGGAAATCCGATCCGCGGTGGAGGCCGTGCGCCGAATGCGGGCACGGGTGGTGGCGATCACCGGAAATCTGGATTCCTGGCTCGCGCACAACGCCGACGTGGTGATCGATGCGGGGGTCGCGCGTGAAGGAGGCGCTCTGGGCCTGGCGCCTCGGGCCAGCGTCGCCGCTGAAATTCTCGTCCTGGCTGCGCTGGCGGCGGGACTCGAACGAGAAAAGGGCTTCACCAAGGCCGACTACAATCTGCGGCATCCGGCCGGAAAGCTCGGCGAGCGCACGCGGTAGGCGTTGCGTTATTCGGAAGTGGTGACGGACTTGACGGTCAGGACGGGACACGGGGCCTTCTGGACCACCCGTTCCGCGATGCTGCCCAGAAGCAGGTGCTTGAGTCCCGACAGGCCGTGGGTGCCGATCACGATCAGATGCGCCGGCTGGCTTTCCGCTTCGTCGACGATCACCGTGGCGGGATATCCCTCGCGGACCACGCACTCGACTCCGATCCCGCGCTTTTCGAGATCTTCGGCGTAGCGGCCCAGGGACTGCTCGGCATCGATCTTGACGTTGGACCAGAAGTCCGGTGGCAGGTACGCCCCCTCGAGCTGCTGGAACTCCACCGGAAGATGGTAGGCGTGGAGGAGCACGATGCGGCTGCCGTGTTCTTCGGCCAGGTGGGCGGCCCATTCCAGCACCGCCGATGCCTGGTCCGAGAAGTCGACGGGTACCAGAATCCTCTGGATCTCGATCGGCACACCGCAAGGCTGCACCGGACGGGAGCCGGCGTCTAGCTCTTTTTTCGGGGCGGGGCCGTGCGCCGCAACCCCCGGCGCCTCCTCTGGATTTGACGGGTTCCGAACGCGGCCGTACGCTCCGCAGCTCTTCGAGAAGCTGGGGCCGTAGCTCAACTGGGAGAGCGCCGCGTTCGCAACGCGGAGGTTGGCGGTTCGATCCCGCTCGGCTCCACCATCACAGCGATAGCGTTCGGCGAAACAGGCCGAGGCGAAGCCGCAGGCTCACTCTTTTCTTCACAGCAATAGATCGGATCTAAAGATTCGTCGCTCACCGGCCGATGAGTTCCGCGGGGGGGAGTGTCACAACGCCGAAAGACCAGGAGCAGATCCATGCTCGAGCGCCGGACCATCATGTCTCACGTCTCCCCGGATTCCTTCGAGCCCCACGCCCTCGCCGCTCTCACATCGCTCGGGTATACGTTCGTAGAAGCCGGAAACGAGCGGACCCCGGCCGACCTCTGGCTGATTGATGACGATCTTTTCGAACAGATCGACAGCAAGCCACAGCCCGGAGTGCCTGTCGTCGTGCTTTCCCGAGACCCCGCACCTCTGGCCGAGGATTCTTGCGTGGTCGATGTGCTGCGTACGCCCGCCAGGCTCGCCAACCTGTATGTGGCGCTGCAGACTGCCCTCGAATCCGATCCGCGGCGCTTTCCCCGAGTGCCGATGGCGCGCCCAGCCCGAAGCGTCGCGGGTGATCAGATCTGCATCGGCAGCCTGATCTCGCTATCCGAGGGGGGATGTCTGTTTCGCGGCCACGGTGAGCTGCCCGCCACGCCCCAGTTCCGCCTGTATTTCTCGCTTCCTGGAAACGAGATGCTGGCGGTGCGTGCGATCACGACGTATCAGGGTAGAAGCGATCAGGGTAGAAGCGAATTGGGGGCGGCCTTCGAGGGCCTGCGTACTGCGGGCCGCAGCGCCATCGAGAAGTACGTTCGCGACCGGCTCCTCGCGCCCTAGCCGCGCTACCCGGCACACGGTCCCACGCTCAGTCACCCCCCATACCGTCAATTGTTCTCCCGGCGCGGAACGCGCATACGCTGCCCACTCCACAACCGCCGCGCGCGACCATGCTCTTTCAAGGACGTTGACCCAGCGCTTTGTCCTCGACCCCAAACCGATCGTCTTGCCCGACTCGTTCGAGATCAGAATCCACTTCGGAGCGGCTCGTCGCTTTTCGTCCCAGGCCCAGCCGGCCAGGCGAATCTCGAGGATTTCGTTTCCTTCGCCGAGCACGTCGTGGCGCGTGACCTCGCCGCGGCAGCGCACCTTCGGGTCGATCGAAAGGTCCGCGCCGATCCACACGTCCAG
>JAZFUU010000148.1:0-18665 GCA_036447375.1 Myxococcota bacterium | reverse complement strand
GATGAAGGCGAAGGACCCGTCGGTGAAAACCGCCGAGTTCAGGGCCGCGAAAAAATTGTCCGAGTACGGCACCACCGAGCCGAGGTACTGGCGCACCAGATCCGGGTGGTCTCGAACGGCGTCGGAGAAGGATCCGAAGATGACGCCGTGACTCTCGAGTTCTTTCTTGTAGGTGGTGGCGACGGAAACACTGTCGAAAACCGCGTCGACGGCCACGCCGGAGAGCCGCTTCTGCTCGCCGAGTGAAATGCCCAGTCTTTCGTAGGTTCGGAGCAGCTCGGGATCGACCTCGTCGAGGCTCTCCAGCTTTTTTGCCTGCTTCGGCGCCGAGTAATAGATGATGCTCTGGTAGTCGATCTTCGGGTAACGGATGTTCGCCCAGGTGGGCTCCGCGTCTTCTTCGAGCATCTTCATGAAGCGCTGCAGGGCCTTGAGGCGCCAGTCGAGCAGCCACTCCGGCTCCTCCTTTTTCGCGGAGATCAAGCGGACGATGTCCTCGTCGAGACCCGGGGGAGCCGAATCGGCCTCGATGTTCGTGACGAATCCGTACTCGTATTCCCGCTCGGTCAGACTCTTGAGCGCGGCGTTGCTGGATTCCGACATGTCTGGCCTAGGCCTCCGTTAGGTTCGCGGTGTCGACCCCGAGACTTTTCAGGGGAACGATCGATCCGGCTGCCGGCGTCGCGAGGTCGGCGAGGCTGATCTCGCCCAGGGCGTCGCGCACCACCTGGTTGATTTGCTGCCAGGGCTCGCGCACATGGCAGGTCGCCTCCTGGGCGCAGGCACCGGGATGAACCGTGCATTGGGTGAGTCCGATGGGGCCCTCCAGGGCACCGATCATCTCGGGCACCGAGATCTCCTCAGGACTGCGCGCCAGGCTGTAGCCGCCTTTGGCACCGCGGTGGGAGACGAGCAGTCCCTCGCGGGCGAGAGATTTCAGGATCTTGCTGACGACGGGGGCGGGAAGCCCGGTTTCCCGAGCCACCTCGCGCGCGCTTTGGGTCGAGCCGTCTTTGCTTCCGGCTAGGTGAGCGAGCAGCACGATCCCGTAGTCGGTGATGCGACTGAGCTTGATCATGGCGATCTCCAGGCCCGGGCGGACCGGCAACGTTCATGCATCAGAATATCGGACCGAACCGGTCCTGTAAATATCGGACTGTAGAGGTCCCAATTGAAGTCCGACCCACTCGGGGCTCGTTCCCATAGTGCAGGTAATGGATTCAACTATATATTATCATTGAAGAAAACAGTGATCCGCCCGAGCCCGGCCGCCGCGTCAGCGAGAACCCGTTGGGGTGGCCACCGGCGCGTCTCCGCGCTCGACTCGTTCTCGCAGCAGGGCGATCTCCTGGCTCAGATTTTTGAGCTGCAGGGTCAGGCCCGAGAGGCGAACCGCATAGTTGAGGCAGATCGCCACCAGAAACGCCTGGCCGAAGAAAAAGAGTGTCGAACGGGGAGTCCAGGCACCCACCAGCTGCGTCAGCGCGAGCAGCAGACCCGGCCAGATGCTGATGGCGGCGATCGCTCCCGCGACGGCCAGCCAGATGGGCGTGTATTCCTCGCGCAGAGTCCGCCTCCGGACCAGCCACAAGACGATGGTGGCCAACGTCAAGCTCGCGACGACGGCGAGAATGCGTGTGGACACCGCTTCCGGCGCGCCCATGAAGATCTCGCGCAGTTCGGCCAGACGTTCGGCGTCGGTCATCGTTACTCCTCCCCGTTTTCCAGTGCGTCCCCGCTGGATGTGGATGCGGCCCAGAGTGACAGCAGCATTTTGTAGACGTAATAGATCGGTGCCAGACCGGCGTGGAGCGACGAGGGTCGGACCCCTTCGGTCATCGAAACGGGACGCTCCCCGAGCCGCAGGCCGGCGCGTTGGGCGACCAGCAGGGAATCCACATCCGGATAGTCCGTCGGGAAGAAGTCGCCGGCGTAGAGGCGAAGCGCCCGTCGATTCATCGCCTGGAATCCCGAAGTCGGGTCGCTGACCCGCAAGCCAAAGGCGCGCGCGGCGGCTCGGAAGAACTGGCGGCCGGCGCCGCGCAACGCTCCCATGGAATAGGTGGGGTCTTCGAGGAAGCGAGAGCCGATCACCAGGTCCAGCTCGCCCCGCTCGATCGGCTCGCACAGGGTTCGGATATCGCCGGCCGCGTGCTGGCCGTCCGCGTCCATCTGAACCAAAAGGGTCGCTCCCGCCCGGAGGGCGTACTTGTATCCGGTCTGGAGAGCGGCGCCGTAGCCCAGATTGTACGGATGTCGGAGCACCCGCACGCCGGTCTCGGATGCGATCTTTCCGGTCCGGTCCGATGAGCCGTCGTCGACGACGACGACGTCGAAACCGTCGGTGGCCTCGAGGATGTCCTCGAGAACTCCGGCGAGGTGAGGCGCCTCGTTGTAGGCTGGGATCACCAGCACGCGCTTCGCATCCGTCACCGCGACGACCGCCAGGCGACGGTGATGTATCGATTGCAGAATCCATGACGCAGAGTCGAAACCAGGCGGCGCCAGAGTGCGTCCGGATGTCGGGCATAGTAGATCGGAAGATTCCGCCGCAGCCCTTGCATTCGCACCTCGCGTCGGACCAGCACGCTCGTCGGGTTGACGGGTTGGGTCTGTCGCAGGCAGTCGATCTCCACCCATTCGTGGTGCTGGACGAGACGGCGAAAAGAGAGCTCGTGGAAGTCGTGGCGATGGTGTGGGTTGAGATCGACGGAGGGCGTCGTGGGAACCGATGCGATCAGCACCCCACCGGGCCTCAGAAGCTCGGCGAGGCGATCGACGAATTCTCTCGGATGCTCGAGGTGCTCGATCGTTTCGAGTGAGACGATGGCATCAAAGCCCTCGGGATCGTGGAATCTCATCGCATCGGCCAAGCGGAACTCGATGCCGTCACCGGCGTAGTGGCGGCGGGCGTGGTCGATGGCCGCGGGTGAGATGTCGACGCCCAGGACCGACACACCGCGACCGCCCCCCTTGGCCAGCAGGCGTGTTCCGTATCCGACCCCACAGGCGATGTCGAGGCATCGGCCTGCTGCCGACAGAAAGCCCGAAGCGAACTCGTACCGAGCTCGGTGAAGATCCAGCGTGTCCCCGCCGGTGGTGTCGCCCGCGATGAGATCCTCGGGAACCAGTCGTTCCAGGCTGTCCGGGTCGAGGTTCATCTCGGCGGGCTAGGACTCGCCGCCGTCGGCCAACTCGCCCGCGACGAACTTCAGATCGGCGATCAGGGCGGCGCGCGCCGCGGAATCGAGGCCGTCGTAGTAGCCGCGGATCCGGCCCTCTCGGTCGGCCAGAACGAACCGGTTGCTGTGGAAGATGGGCCCGCGCTCGGCAGAGTCGACTCGCTCGACCGCCAGGTGGAAACCCTCGGTGCTGAGCTGCCAGATCTGCGCCCGAGTTCCGGTCAAGAACGACCAGCGGGCGCCTGACTTCGCGTACCTCTTGGCGTACTCGGCCAGTTTCTCCGGCGTGTCGGTCTCGGGGTCGACGCTGAAGCTCACGAAACGAACATCCTGCAACGCGGCCTCGTCCGCGATCTCGCGCTCGATGCTGGCCATCGCTGAGCTCAACATGGGACACATGTCGGGGCAGCTGGTGAAGATGAAGTCGGCAATCCAGATCGATCCGCGGAGCTGTTCGGTACCGAACGGATTCGAGTCCTGATCGATCAGCACGAAGTCGGGAATCGAACCCAGGACGGGCGCGCCCTTGCTGGAGACGGGGGTCTCGCCGCTGCAGGCGAACAACGCGATGACCGCGAAAACACTCCACCGGAACATCCCGCGATGATACCGGACGTTCGCGAACCGGAATCGCCTCCGAAGGGCCGGATGGAGCGAAAAGCCACGAAATACGGCTACTTGACGAATCTGGCAGGGGTCGTCATCGGTTGCCCGGCGCTCGACTGATAAGCTCGCGCGACTCGGTGGGGTGGCGCGCGGCCATGGCACGGCTTCCGACGAACGTTCTCGGGTTGACGCTCGGCACCTTTGGTGCCGTCGCCACGTTGATGTTGCTCTACGCGCCGAGCCTGGGTGCGGGCTTTCTCTCCGACGATCTGTTGTATCTGCCCCACAATCCGACCTTCGATCTGCCGATGCGAGAAGCGCTGTCTCGCATTTTCGCAGAGGCCTATTTTGCCAATTGGTCTCCCGTCCACCACCTGCTGCTCTATGTCGAGTGGAGCGTCTTCGGCTCGTCGCCCCTGGGCTATCGGCTGGTGAACTTGCTGCTCCACGCCGGCTGCTGCCTCGTCCTCTTCCTGCTGGCGCGCCGCGCCGGATTGAGTGGGCCGGTTGCCGGGTTGGCCGGTGCGATCTTCCTGATCCACCCGGTGGCCGCTGAGCCTGTGGCCTGGATCAATCAGTCGAAGACACTGCTGGCGACCCTCTTTTCCCTGTGCGCCATCGAGCGATGGCTGGCGCATCTCTCCAATCCGGAGCGCTCGTCGGCACTGGTCGTCGCGTGGATCGCCACCGTGCTCGCCCTGCTCTCGAAGCCGTCGGCGCTTCCGCTCCCGGCGCTCCTGTTGCTCGCGATCTGGACCCACTCGCGCTCGTGTGACTGGCGGCGTCGGTTGATCGACTGGGCACCGATTGCCGGGGTGTGGTTGGGTGTGCTTCTCGTAAACCTCGCGGCCCAGGCCAACGAGGGTGGCACGGCGTCGTGGTTCGGAGGATCTCCCTGGGCCACGGCGCAGATCGTTCCCTGGCTGCTCTGGCGCTATCTGCGGCTCGTCGTACTTCCCTTCGATCTCGTCTATGGGGTCGCGCCCGATCCCCTGACGGGTGTTTTCGATCCGCGTTTCTGGCTCTCGATTCTGGCCCTGGTCGCGAGCGCGGTCGGCCTCTCGCTGGCAGTTCGGCGCGATCGCCGGCGGCTGTTGTGGGTGGCCTGGTTCGTCTTGATGCTCCTCCCAGTGCTGCAACTGGTCCCGATGATCAATTTGTTTGCCGATCGATATCTGTACGTGGCACTGCCCGCCGCCGTCTTGCTGGGATCGGAACTGCTCGTGAACCTGGGGTCGGCTTCGAGCCTTCTCTGGCGGCGGGCGGCTTGGGCCGCAGCCATCGCCCTGCTGACCGGCTTCGTCGTTCTCACGGCAATGCGTGCCCAGGCCTGGGGGACCCCGATCCGCCTCTACATCGAAGCCACCGAGGCGTACCCGCGCTCGCGAGTCGGTTGCACGGGTTTGGGCGCGGAACGTCACCGAGGCGGCGATCTGGACGGGGCGGCTCAGGCCTACCTGCGCTGTCTCGAGCTCGATCCGGAAGACGGGCACGTGAGGCACCTGCTCGGCCGAGTGCGGTTCCTCCAGGGTGACACCGCGCGGGCACTCTTCGACTTCGAGGCGGCGCTCCGCCTGGCGCCGACCCACTATCAGACTCGCGAGGTTCAGCGGTTGGCGCGGCGCCTCCGTGCTCGCGGAGTCGAGCCGTTGGCCGACCCGTGACCAGATAGATCTTCATTGAGGCTCGAGATCCGTGAAGCGGGCGATGGGCGTGAGCAGGGACGCACCATCGTGGTGCCAGTCGAAAGGTGGGCTCTGCATGACGCCGGGTCGACACAGACGCGAAGCACCGAGATCGGCAAGCGACCGCGCGAGAAGGCGCTCCTGTTCGCCGAAGCCGGCGAGTGCGACCGCGGCCAGGTGGGGGCCGAGGGGGCCCAGGGCGTCGAGGAGGCTCGCCTCGTCGGGAACCGGATGGATGCGAACGAAGCGATGGAGAGGACTCGGCCGCACGGCCGCGTCGCTTTCCCGCACCACGGTCCAGCCGTCACCGGAGTGCAGCGTGATGGGGCGGCCCGAGGCGAGGCGCATCTCCGCCTCGGCGCGCTCATGAGAAATCTGCGCGGCAGCCGCCGACTCGACACGTCCGCGGGGCAATTGCGAACCCAGTCGCCCCAGGGCGCCGGCCAACGCCTCGGCGACACGATCCGCCGCTTCGAATCCCGGGCCGATGACGTAGACCGCAATCGGAGACAGGCAACCGAGCTGGTCCCAGAGTGCGACGTCCAAGGCGAGCCCCTCAGCGGCACAGGCCAGGGCGCCACCGTCGCTGGCTGCGGGGCCCAGAGCGGCCACCGATACCCGGTGTCCGTAGCTCACCAGCCGACATCGGGGACGGACGAGGGCGCCGATCGCCGCGATCGCCGCGTCGGAGCCCGTCGCCACCACGCAGTCGGCCTCTGCCAGGGCACGGCTGCAGGGTCCGTCCGAACCCGGGAAGCTCGCGAGATCGAGGCATTGCCCGAGTTCGGCGTCGGTCTCGGAGACCGACCGCAGTACCAGCTGCGGGGTGACCGGGTCGCGAGAGGAAGGCTTGGCCAACACCGGCGAGCGTAGCATCAGCGGGGCGATCATCGCGAGTACCGTGGGCATCGGCACCTGCCCGGCGAGCACCACGGCGTGGGTTTCGAAACCCGAGACCATGAGATGCGAGGTGGAGTCGAGCACAGTTGGATGGCCGAGGTCGCGCGCGAGCAGGCCATCCATGGCGGCGCGGCTCCACGTCTGGAAGCCGCGGTTGGCACCCTCGGCCACCACCGGCGTCGAGAAACCCGTGGCCTCGGGCAGCGCAGATACCAGAGCTCGTCGCCAGGGCGAATTCGGATCACGCCAGGTATCGATGATGTGCCCGAGAATCGCGAGGGTATCCCGGGCCGGTCGGCGACGAAGCTTCGCACCGGCCGCGCGCAGCCTGTCGAACTTCTCGCTGATTTCCCCGGGCGTCACGCGGCGGGCCCCGAGAGCAGCGCGTCCGCCGCAATAGAGCACCCGCGTGCCTCGGCGCCCGGCTCTCGGCCGATGACTTCGAATCCGTCGCCAAGCGTTCGTCCCAGGTCTTCGGTCTGAAGCGCGAGCACGCTGCCGGTGTTGGCGAGATCGACGATGGCAATGGCCCCCGCTTCGTCCGGGGCCGCGGGTTTCCCGGTGTCGGGGTCGATGATCGCGACCCGTGTCCACGGAGGTGCGAGCTTGCGCCGCCCCTCGTCGGGAAAGCGCAGCACCGAGTCGTAGAACTGGCTTCCCAACTCGGTCATTCCGTACTGATCGACCGTGCGGGTCGGGGGAATGCCGAGGCTTTGATGCACCCGAGCGTAGAGGTCGTCGCGCGAGACCTCTCGGGAGCGACCCTTGAATCCCCCCGTCTGCATCAGCCTCGCAGAGTCGGGCAACCGGAGCTTCGCGCCGCGCCGTTCCATTTCGTCGAGCAGGTGTACGAGTGTGAAGGCCGCGCTGCAAAGCAGCAGCGGAGTCGACCGGGTGGCGGCGTCTTCCAGGTTCCGGAGCAGTCGGTCGACGTCGCGTGGGTCGCTCACGCCGTAGAAGTCGCTTCCCGGCGTCCCGAGTTCTCGGATCGCCACGGAAAACATGTGGGTGAGTGAGGAGTCCGGGGCTTGCGCCGGGGAGGGTGCCAGGGCGGCGATGGTCATGCGTTCTTCCGCCGCGAGGTCGGGCATGAGGAAGCGGCGAAAGCTGGGGAGCAGTGAGGCTTCATAGACCTCGAGGGTGTCGAGGGGCAGGACGCCGCGCAGCGACGTCGAGGTGCCGCTGGTGCGAAACCTGTGGAGCGTCTGGTCGGCGGGGAAGCAGCGCAGATCCAGCTCTTTGAAGGCCCCCGTCGGAACCGCCGGAATCTCGCGCCAGCTGTGCACCGTTCCCGGCGTGCGTCCGCGACCCTCGCAAAAACGTCGATAGGGTGAGCAGCGCTCGAACTGAAAGGCAAAGAGAGTCAGGGCGAGTCGCTGAAAGCGCTCGTCGTCTCGGCGCCACTCGGGTTCCCGCATCCAGGCCAGGATCTGTGCTTCGATCGCTGCGCGGGCCGGGTCGGTCATTTGTCCAGAGCGTCCGCCAGGACGCCGAGAGCGAGTTCGAGCGTCTGCCACTCGATCGAAAGCGGGGGCGTGATCGCGAGCACTCGGCCGTCGTCTCCCGAAGGCAGCGCGATGATCCCGCGGCGCAGGGCGCGTGCGCAGGTGGCGTCGGCCCGGTCCGGCCCGTCGAACTCTACGGCCAGAAGCAGTCCGCGTCCTCTCACTTCGCGAACTCCCGGCGCAGAGGACAGCAGCGTGCGCAGGTGAGCGAGGGCCCGGGCCCCGTTTTCGGCGGAGCGCTCCACGAGTTTTTCGTCCTCGATCACCGCAATCGACGCCACCGCTGCAGCGCAGCCGGGTGGGTGGCCGAGGAAGGTCTGGGTGTGGATGGCCTCTCCCGCTGAGGGCGGCCAGGCATCCATCACCTCGGCCCGGCCCAGGAGCGCCGAGATTGGCATTCCCGACGCCAATCCCTTGCCGACACAGAGGAGATCCGGAATCACTCCCTCGTGATCGCAGGCGAACCATCGCCCCGTTCGACCGAATCCGGTGTATATCTCGTCCGCGATCAGCAACCAACCTCGTTCATCACACAGACTGCGCAGGTCCGACAGAAAACCGTCCGGGGGGATGCGTTCCCCGCCCCGGCCCTGAATCGGCTCGACGAGCACGGCTCCCACGGGGTGACGGCTCGCGTCGGCCCTGCGAACGACGTCTTCGCAATCTCCGAAGGCGGCGAAGGTCGTGGCCTGCGGAAGCCGCGCCTCGAAGGGCTGTCGGAATAGCGGACGCCAGCTGGTGTCGAGGGCCCCGAAACCCAGGCCGTGGTAGGCCCCTTCGAAGGCCACCACGCCGGGACGTCCGCTGGCCAGCATCGCCGTTTTCAACGCCGCCTCGACGGCATCGGAGCCCGAGGATCCGAGTAGGCCCCGGCATTCCAATCCCCCCGGAAAGTGGCGGGCCAGAGCCTCCAACAGCTGAACCTTGACCGCGGCGGGGTGAACGTCGCCCATCGCGTGAAGCAGTCTCTCGGACTGTTCATGGATCGCATCCACCACGCGCGGGTGCGCATGGCCGACGTTGGCGACACCGAATCCGGCCGTCAGGTCGACGAAGCGATTGCCGTCGATGTCCCAGACGTTGGAGCCCGAGGCTCGTTCCCAGAAGATCGGCTCCGCCGAATCGACGACTGTGACGTTTCGGCTCTCGACCCGGGTCAGGCGCGCCGCGAGTTCGAGAGAGCGCGGCCCGGGCACCGAGGTGATGAGCGCCGGGGGGAGGGATCCGAAGGCGGCCACAGGGGGCATTGTAGCTGTACTATCGCGGGCGTGGTCGAGGCGGGGTCGCTTGCAGCCGATCGCTTTCCGGTGGAACGCGCGATGGTGCGCGGGTTCTCTCAGGCCTTTGTGCGGGTGGGCGAGGGGGGCTTCCCGCTGCTGCTCGTTCACGGCTGGCCGGAGAGCAAGCGCATCTGGTGGCGGAACATCGCTCCCCTCGCCGACGCCGGATTCGATGTCATCGTCCCCGATCTACGCGGCTTCGGTGACAGTCAGATCGGGCCCGACGGCTTTCACGATGTCGTGTCTCACAGCCGGGATCTGTATGCCCTGCTTCGCGATCATCTGGGTGTTCGTTCGGTGGTTGCGGTCGCTGGCGACCTGGGGGGAGCGGTCATCCAGGATCTCGCTCTGCGCTATCCGGGTTTCGTCGATCGGCTGGTGATCTTCAACGCTCCGCTCCCCATTCTTCGCGAGCGAATGGGCGGGCTGCGAACCTGCCCGCCCCGCGAGGCTCTCGACAGCTTCGCTCGCGCCGGCAGCGACGCCGATGGGCTGGCCGGCGAGCTCGACACTCCCGAGCGACGGCGCGGCTACATCGCCTCGTTCTACGCTTCGCGCCACCGGGCCCCACAGGGGTCTTTCGATTCCGCCTCGATTGACTTCATGACCGAGCCTTTCGCCGACGCATCGAAGTTTCGCGCCGGCCTGGGCAGCTGCGAGAGCGCGGTGTCGGAGCAGGCCCGGGTGGGGAGTCCATTCTTCGGGGAGAACCCGACTCGCAGCCTCGTTTTCTACGGCATCGAGGATCGGATGATTCCACCGGACTTCGGCCGAATGGCGGAGCGGGTGTTCCCCGACCGGGTCGGGCCTGTCCCGGTGCGGGGGGCGGGGCACTTTCTTCAGTGGGAGGCGGCAGAGCTTCTGAACGGTGCCATCGGCGGATTCTGTGGAGATCGCCCCGGGAGCCGAACCGACGCCCGGGTGGGCGAGGAGGTTTTCGTGGCCCTGGGCTCGAATCTCGGTGAGCGCGAGGTGCACCTGGTTCGTGCCATCGCCGCCCTGCGTCGCCTGGGCGGTGCCCGGCTGTTGGAGGTATCGCCGGTCTACGAGACGGACCCCGTGGGCCCTCCCGGGCAGGGCCCCTATCTGAACGCCGTCGCTCGGCTGTCCGTGTCGCTCGGGCCCCGTCGGCTGCTCGACCGGCTTCAGGAGATCGAAGCGGAGGCGGGGCGGGTGCGGAGCGGGCGCAACGCCCCCCGCACACTCGACCTGGATCTCCTCTTCCACGGAGAGCGCAAGCTCGATGAGCCGGGCCTCTGCATTCCCCATCCGCGACTGCACGAGCGCGCCTTCGTGCTCGAGCCCCTTCGCGACATCGCGCCGGACTGGGTTCACCCCACGCTGCACCGCAGTGTCCAGGAACTCGCCGAGCGGGTACGTGAACCCGCCGCGGTTCGCCGCCGGGAATAATTCTACACTCAATGAGTCTGGAATCGCAATGCAAGGGACTCATTGTTCAGATACATTGTGACCGGAATGGTGATGACCTCAGCCGCCGGGCGGCGTGAAAAACGAATGAATCCGGCTATTCAGCGCTTTATCTCGGGAACCCAGGCCGAGTCGCTGAGTGCCGAGGAAATCCTTGGTTGGGCACTGGAGAATTTCCATCCCCGGATCGCACTCTCGTGCTCCTTCGGAGCCCCAGAGGGAATGGCGGTTCTCGACATGATGCATCGCATCGAGCCGACGTCCCGGGTGTTCGTACTCGACACCGGTCGTCTGCCCCAGGCGACCTACGACCTGATGGATCGAGTTCGTGACCGCTACGACAAGTCCGTCGAGGTGATCTTCCCGCGGGCTGAGGATGTGGAGTCGATGGTCCGGAAGAAGGGGATGAACCTGTTCTTCGAATCCGTGGAGCATCGCCAACTCTGCTGCCGCATTCGCAAGGTCGAGCCCCTGAACCGGTATCTCCGCGATCTCGACGCCTGGGTGACGGGTCTTCGGCGGGACCAGAACGTGACCCGTGCCGACACACCCAAGGTCGAAATCGACGAGTCTCACGCTGGGATCGTAAAGATCAATCCGATCGCAGACTGGTCGAGCGAGCGGATCCTGGAATACGTCGGCTCCCGCGGGATTCCGATCAATCGGCTCCATTCCCAGGGTTATCCCTCGGTCGGCTGTGACCCCTGCTCCCGCGCCATCGCCCCGGGCGACGATCTGCGGGCGGGGCGGTGGTGGTGGGAAGATCCCGAGACCCGGGAATGCGGCATCCATACCGGAGACGAAGAAGGGGGCTCGGGCATTTGATTCGACGCCGCGAACTGCTCGGGGCCGGTCTGGGTCTTCTGCTGACTCCGACGGCGATCTTCGCGCGGCCGCGGCAGCTGGCCCTCGAAAGCCCGCCTCGCAGACTGGCGCTGGCGCCCGACACCGAGCGCGAACTGGCGAAGAGCGCCTACGTCTACATCAGTCCCCTTCGTTCGGACGGCAGCGAGAGCCGCTGCCATGGGGAAGTCTGGTACGGATGGATCGACGGCGCCGTGGTGATCAACACGAAGGCCACCACCTGGAAGGCGCGCAGTCTGGCCCGCGGCCTCGATCGCGCTCGAATCTGGGTCGGTGACCATGGGCGCTGGAAGCAGACCGTGGGTCGAAACGAGGCGTTTCGGTCCGGACCGAGTTTTGCGGCGAAGGCGTCGATCTCGAAGGACGCGGCGCTCTTCGACCGCCTTCTCGGTCAATTCGAGAGCAAGTATCCCGGCGAGATCGGAAACTGGCGCGACCGAATGCGCGCCGGATTCGACGATGGTAGTCGTGTCTTGATTCGCTACGGCCCGGAGTCGGCCGGTCCCTCGCGCACATAGTTCCGCAGACGACCGACGCGGTCGATCTCGACCTCGACCACATCGCCGTCGCGCAGCCACCGCGCCGGTTGACCGGCGGCCCCAACCTCGGCGGGAGCTCCGGAGAGGATCACGTCGCCGGGCTCCAGCGTCATCAGATCGGAGGCGAAGGCGATGAGCCGGGCGATGGGGAAGCGCATCTCCTTGGTGGATCCGGATTGGCGTTCGTCTCCGGACACCAGGGTCCGGATCGCGAGGTCCTGCGGATCGGAGATCTCGTCGGCGGTCACCAACGCGGGGCCGAGAGGAGCGAAGGTGTCACATGATTTCCCGATGAAGTGCTGGCCTCGGACGTTCTGGAAGTCGCGGGCCGACACATCGTTCGCCACGCAGTAGCCCGCGACACAGTCGAGAGCGCGTTCCTCGGAAACGCGGTGTGATCGACGACCGATGACGACGGCCAGTTCGCCCTCGTAATCGACGCGAGTGCTGGCGGCGGGGATCCGGATCTCGTCCTCGGGTCCGATCACGGCAGAGGATGCCTTGAGGAACAGCACCGGATCGGCGGGAGCAGTCGCCGATCCACGTTCGGCCGCGTGAGCCGGATAGTTACACGCCACGCCGATGATCTTCCCCGGGCGGGGAACCGGAGAGCAGAGACGAACCTGTCGGCGCGGCTCGACGAGTCCGGCCCGCAACACGTCGGGGGCATCGTAGTCGCCGAGGGAATCGACGACGAACTCCAGGGCGCTGCGCGCGGCCTCCAGAGATCGCGGGAGCCGACTCAAGAACGTGAGCATGTTCGGGGGGAGAAGCGAGTCCGATTCCGCTTCCGGGGCTCCCACGTCGTCGAAGGCGAGCCGGACGGCGAGGGCGCGATTGAGGTCGACGATGGCTCCTTCGTGGGGGCCTCCCGGGATGATCGCGCCCAGGCGTCGCGCACCGGGTCGAAGCGCTTCGAGAGATTCGAAGCCCATGGCGGCGTTACCCATCGAGGGCGGGATCCGGTCGGAACCCGTTGAGTCGCCAGCGGCGCCGTTGTCCTTGCGCTCGAAGGTGACGATCTGCATCTGCGCATTCCCCGCGTCGCCCCGACGCGTCTTGTGATCGCAACGGCCATGGAGTCGCAACCGACCTGCAACGCAGCAGCAACAAACCCGTTCGCGCTAGGGATCCGGGCGTCCCCGGTCAAGATCCTTCGCCGATCGGGCGAAACGCAAGAGGTAGGACGAAGAGTACCACGGGGGCCCGAATGCGGATCGCGAAGACCATCGCCGGAATGCTGTGCCTGGTGGCGACGCTGGCGCTGCTATCGCCGGGCGTCAGGGTGGTGCGCGCCGACGACCCGGTCGCGGGGCCGATTGCGGCCGCCGAGCTGCGACCCGTCGGCGAGGCCGGCCCCTGATTCCCGAGCCCGGCCTCTGATCTCCTAGCCCTGGGCTCACACGGCCCTTCGTAGCGGCGTTTCCGTTCGGTCCTCATCCCCTGGCCTCGCGCCGGCCCCCGGCCCACTGGCTTGCGCCTTGCCAGCGGCCGCATAGCATTGAGCGGGGTGCCGGGAGCCGTATGAACCCTTCGTCCACGCTCCGCTTCCGGCGTACGACGGCCGCAATCGCTCTGGGCTGGGCGGTATTCGCCATCGCCCTTTCCCTGGGGTCGTTCCGCGCGCCCGTCGATCAGCTCCACGACCCCTTCAATGTCTCGGTGCTCGGCGACACCATCCTCGTCGAGAGCATCGGACCGGGCGCCCGGGCGGCGGCGAGCGAGCTCGCAGTCGGTGACCGTGTGCTCGAGGTCAACGGCGCGTCTTATCTCCTGCAGCTGCGACAAGGAAGCGGCTGGATGCGTGAGGGTGTTGCGAACACCTATCTGCTCGAGAAACGCGACGGACGCCGATTCACGGTAGAGCTTCCACCCGAATCGCTGGCGAACATGACCAGCCGGTTCACCGTGCTCTTGCACGGTCTGATGTTGCTGGTGGCGGTCATCTACATCGTGACCGGGGGAATCGTGTGGTGGCTCAGACGCGACCGTCCGGGCCCCTGGGCGCTGCTGTTGTTCAGCTCGGCCATGACCGTTCAGTTGGCCCATACGATTCAGGCCGAAGTCATCGCTTACACCTGGGAGTGCCTGACGATCAATATGCCACTGATCGGCGCGACGACTTTCCATCTCTTCACGACCTACCCGATCGAGCCCGGCTGGATCGTGCGGCATCGGCGCATCCAGCTGCTTCCCTATGCGGCGGCGTTTGGCCTGATCTTTCTGGGATTCATGGAGGCTCCGCTGGGGATGCCCATCGGATCCGCCAACAAGGCTTCGTTCTTGTTCACGATGGGGCTGATCGTCGCTTCCCTCACCGTGCTTGGGAGGGAGCGATACCGACACCGGGAAGGCGCCCTGAAGGATCGCGCCGACGTGATGTTCCTCGGCGCCGTGGTCAGCTTTTTTCCGGTTGTGCTGGTGCTCCTCGCCCAGTGGTGGCTCGAACAACCCTTTCGCTACTACCTGGCTCTGCTCTGGGTGTTCCTGTTTCCGGTGGCCGTCGGATACGGAATGCTGAAAAAGCAGCTCTTCGGAATTCGCGCAGCCGCGAAGTCTTCTGCGGCCTATGGGGCCTCGAGCGTCGCCATCGTCGCCATGTTCGCGTTTCTCATCACCTTCGCCGACACGCTGGTGTGGCGCCTCGGCGTGAGCTTTCGCTGGTTCCAGGTGGGGTTCCTCTTCTTCGCGATTCTGGCCTTCGATCCGTTGAGGCGGCGCATGCAGAATCTGGTCGATCGGTTCTTCGACCGGGATCGGGCCGGCTATCGAGTCGCGGTGCGCGAGATTTCCGAGGCCATGGTGTCGATGCTGTCCCTGAGCGAGATCGCGGACCGGATCTTGATGGCCCTCATCGACACCATGGGCGTCGAGCGGGCCATGGTTCTGCTCATCGACGACGATGGAAAACGACTCCGAGCGATCGCCGGTCGCGGCGACTGGGACGAAGACGACTTGAATCACGAGATTCCGTCGGATCACCCGATCTGCAAGCACCTGTGGATGCGTCGCGAGGATCTGTCACGCGTCGATTTCGACGACGAGCCGGACATCGAGAATCGCGAGCTTTGCCGCGACGAGTTCGACACCCTCGAAGTGGAGGTGCTGGTGCCGATTCTCTACGGCGTAGACCTGCTGGGGGCGATTGCCGTGGGGCGAAAGCTGTCGGGGGATCGGCTGGGCGCAGACGATCGTCTGTTGTTGCGCACCCTGGCCAACCAGAGCTCGGTCGCCATCGAAAATGCCAAGGCCTTCGACGAGATCGCAAAGCTCAACGAGACTCTCGAGGCCCGCGTTGAAGAGCGGACCCGAGAACTGCGCGAGACGCAGCTGCAGCTCTCCCAGGCCGAAAAGATGAAGTCCCTGGGCCAGCTGGTGGCCGGCGTGGCCCACGAGCTCAACAATCCGATCGGGTTCGTCCACGCCAACCTCCAGCTTCTGGATGAGCACGTCAACAAGCTGGTCGAGGGCCAACGGACCGGAATCGAGACCGAGCGTGTTCGCGATGCGATCGGCAAGTTGCTGGCACGGAGCCGAGAGGGCACGCAGCGTGTCAAGAAAATCGTCGAAGACCTCCGCACCTTCTCGCGCATGGACCAGGCCGAGCTCCAGGACGCGGACCTCCACGAGGAGATCGAACGAACCCTGGCCCTGATGGAGCCGCAATTCAAGAACAACATCCGGGTGGTCCGCGACTTCGGCGAACTGCCCCGAGTGCGCTGCTACCCCGGCCAACTGAATCAGGTGTTCCTCAACCTGCTGATGAACGCCTGCTACGCGATCGGGAAAGACGGGGAGATCCGAGTGAAGACGCGGCCCACCGACGGGGGCGTTCGGCTCGAATTCCGCGACGACGGGTCGGGTATTCCCGAAGACGTGCAGAGTCGGATCTTCGATCCATTCTTTACGACGAAAGCCGTCGGCGAGGGCACGGGCCTGGGCCTTTCCCTCTCACACGGCATCATCGAGCGCCACGGAGGCCGGATCCTCGTGAGTTCCGAGCTGGGTCACGGAACGACCTTCGTAATCGACCTGCCCCTGGTCGCCACCGCCGACGAGGGCTGAAATCACACGGATAGACGATCGCCCTTCGGCATCGTTATCGTATATGCTGTCCTCTCGGAATCGATCCCCTGAGGAAGGAGTGCCTCCCCATGCGCCTAGGACTGTTGGCGGGTCAATTTGGGCCGAAAATGTCGGTCAACATGGATCTCATTCTCGAGGCCGAGAGGCTCGGCTTTGAATCGGTGTGGACCGCGGAGGCGTACGGGAACGACGCGGTTTCAGCCATCGCCTACATCGCAGCACTCACCTCGAAGATCGGCCTGGGCACTGCCATCATGCAGATGCCGGCTCGCTCGCCCTCGATGACGGCCATGAGCGCCATGTCGATCGACGCGCTCTCCGGTGGGCGATTTCGCCTCGGCATCGGACCCTCCGGCCCGCAGGTGATCGAAGGTTGGTACGGGGTGCCCTATGGCAGGCCCCTCACGCGGACCCGCGAGTACATTCAGATCATTCGCAAGATCATCGCCCGCGAAGCCCCGCTCGAGCACAAGGGCTATCACTACCAGATGCCCTACCGCGGGGAAGGCGCGACCGGACTCGGGAAGCCGCTGAAGAGCATTCTCCACGGGCGCCCCGACTTGAAGATCTACACGGCGGCGATCAGTCCGAAGGGCCTGGCCTGCGCCGGCGAGGTGGCCGACGGTGTGTTCCCCCTCTGGCTGAACCCCGAGCGGCCGGAGATCGTCATCGATCCCCTCGAGGAGGGTTTTGCGGTGGCGGGGAGCGACAAGAGCCTCGACAACTTCGACCTGGCGCCCTTCGCCACCGTCGTACTCGGGGACGACGTCGATGGCTGCCGGATGCCCATCAAGGGAATGCTCGCGCTCTACATCGGAGGCATGGGCGCGCGCGGTAAGAACTTCTACAACGACTACGCCAAGCGGCTCGGCTACGAGGAGGCCGCGGGCAAGATTCAAGACCTCTACCTGGATGGGAAGAAGCGCGAGGCCCTTGCCGCGGTTCCCGATGCTCTGGTCGACGATGTCGCGCTGGTGGGCCCGAAGGAACGCATCGCCGAACGCTTCGCGGCGTGGAAGGCATCACCCGTCGACACGATGCTCCTGGGATGCGGGCAACCCGAAGCCCTTCGGCTCCTGGCGGAGCTGGCTCTCTAGCGCGTTGTCGCGCCAACGGAGCGCGCGCATCGTCGCCGCCGACAAGCGGCGGGTGTGGCGTCCTTACACAGAAATGGGTCATTACCGCGAGCAGGGGGATCCGCTCGTGGTGGTGCGCGCCCAGGGCTCGCGCCTCTTCGACGCCGACGGGCGGAGCTATGTCGATGCCAACGCTTCCTGGTGGAGCTGCCTGCTGGGACACGGGCATCCGCGGCTGCTCGAGGCGCTTCGGCGGCAGTCCGAGACCCTGTGTCACACCGCCCTCGCCGGGATTGCCCACGAGCCGGCGGCCGAACTCGCCGAAGCCGTCTGTGCGGTGGCTCCCGGAGGCCTCGAGCACGTCTTCTACAGCGACAACGGCTCCACCGCCGTCGAGGTGGCCCTGAAGCTGGCTCTCCAGTTCTGGAGCCAGAACGGGAGGCCCAGACGCACGGGCTTCGTGGCGCTGGAAGACGGGTTCCACGGGGAGACCCTGGGGGTGACGGCGCTGGGCGGCGTCGAACTCTTTCGCCGACCCTTCGAGGGCGCGCTTCTCGATGTCATCCATGTGCCACCGCCTCGGGACTCGGTCGGCACGAGGGACGCCTTCGACGCGCTCGCGAGGGTCCTGGAGGAAAACACCGACACCGTGGCAGCTGTCGTCGTCGAACCCATGGTCCAGGGCGCCGCGGGCATGCGCATCTACGATCCGTCGTACCTGAGAAAGGCCCGAGATCTCTGCGACCGCTTCGACGTCTTCCTGATTTTCGACGAGGTGGCCGTCGGCTACGGGCGGACCGGTCCGATGTGGGCCGGAGAGCACGCGGGGGTCGAGCCCGACATCCTGTGCACCGCGAAGGGATTTACCGGGGGGATGCTCCCGATGGCGGCGACACTCACCACCGACCGCATTTTCGATGGCTTCCTCGGCGCTGCGGATCGGGCGTTCTATTACGGACACACCTTCTGCGGAAATCCCCTGGCCGCCGCAGTGGCCCTCGAGGTGCTTCGAGTCTACGAGGACGAGCAGGTCCTGCAGCGCGCCAAACCGAAATCGGAACGCATCGCCCGTGCCTTCGCCGATATGGGCAGCTTGCCCGGTGTGTCGGCGACCCGGTCCCTGGGAATGATCGGAGCCCTCGACCTCGAAGGCGACGCCGGCTATCTGGCCGGGACGGGGTGGCGGGTCTACGACGAGGCGCGGCGACGAGGCGCCTACCTGCGCCCGATCGGAAACGTGGTGTACGTCACCCCGTCACTCAATATTCCCGACGACGACCTCGACGAGTTGCTCAGGGTCGTCGCTGAGAGCATCGAGGCCGCGGCTTCGGAGGGGAGCGCTTCATGAGCGGACCGACAGTGCTGGTGGAGACGAAGGAGTGGGTCCGAACGCTCACGTTCAATCGGCCGGAGGCGCGCAATGCGTTCAACAGCCAACAGTACCGCGAGCTGTTCGAGGCGCTCGGCGAAGCCGAACGCGACGACTCGGTGCGGGTGGTCGTTCTCACCGGAGC
>JAZFUU010000147.1:0-4350 GCA_036447375.1 Myxococcota bacterium | reverse complement strand
TCCAGCGACCGTGTTCGCGGATGAGTGCGACCAGGCGGTCGTCTGCACCGGCCTCGGAAACCTTTCGCGCCACACATTCGCGGCCCACGTACAGATCCACCTGACCCGGCCCCGACCCCACGTAGCCAAAATCAGCATCGGCCATCTCGCCGGGGCCGTTCACGATGCATCCCATGACAGCGATCGTCACACCGCGCAGGTGACTTGTGCGCAGCTTGATGCGCGCCGTCGTTTCCTCGAGATCGAAAAGTGTGCGGCCGCAGGAGGGGCACGAGATGAATTCCGCCCGGGTCGTTCGCCGGCGAGCCCCTTGAAGAATCCGGTAGCCAACGTCCACACTGCGCGCGGCATCGCCGACGTCGACCAGGGCGATGGCGTCCCCGATGCCATCGCAAAGCAGCGCACCCAGCTCGACGGCGGCGACCAGCAGAGCCTCGGAGTCGTCGGTTCTCGTGCGCCGGTGGCGCAACACGATCGGAACATCCGCAGCCCCGCAAGCACTCAGATGCGCCGCTGCAATTCGGGTCCCGCGAACCGACGACGGGGCGTCGACGGACACCAGAATCTCTTCGAGCGCCGCTCCGGAACTGGCGGCGAGAGCGCGCTCGGTCAATTGGGCGATTTCGTTCTCGCGACCCCGAAGCTCCCACTCCACCGGCGTCTGGGCCTGCGCCGCACACTTCGCCGTCGTCGCGAGTTCGTCATCGGAAACCAGGACACCCACGGGAACGACCAGGCGCGAGGCAATGCCGACGCAGGGATCGGCGAAGCAAGCCTCGGCTCGGACCGCCAATGGCACCTCGACACCGGCATCGATGAGGGCCCGAGCGAAGGGAGCCAAGGCATTCACCTCCCCGTCGTCGAGCACTTCGACCCGCAGACCCTCGCAGACCGTCTCGCCGAGGCCCGCCAGAGAGGCACCGAGTTCCTCGGCCCAGAGCTTGGCCTCAGCGGGAACCGAGCCGATCTCGAGTTCGACTCGGACCGGATGGTCGCCGCCGATGGCAAAGCCCGAGGGACCGACGCTGCGAGTCGCCCGACGCCGATACGCGTCGGCGCGGCCCGGGACCGGCGTCCCGGATTCCTCGCCGGACCCCATTCCTTCGCGCCAGCGCCCGCGACAACAGCGGACCAGGGCCGCGGCGACCGGGATCTCCTTCTCGGGCGCCTCGGTCAGGGACACGCGGATCGTATCGCCGATTCCGTCTCCGAGAAGAGAGCCGATACCGATGGCGCTCTTGATCCGGCCCTCCTCTCCGTCGCCGGCTTCGGTGACGCCCACATGAAACGGATAGCTGGGCTGTCCGGGCGCCCGCTCCTCGAGACGCACCGCCAGCAATCGGTAGGCCTGAATCGCGATCTGCGGATTGCTCGCCTTCATGCTGAAGACGACATCGTAATATCCCTCGTCTTCACAGACGTCCAGGAATTCGAGCGCGCTCTCGATCATTCCCAAAGATGTGTCACCGTGGCGATTCATGATCCGGTCCGAGAGCGACCCGTGGTTGGTACCGATTCGCAGGGCGCGCCCCAGTTCCTTGCAACGCTTCACCAGGGGTCGGAATCGGGCTGCGACCCGATCGATTTCTCGCGAGTATTCGGCGTCGGTGTACTCGCGAACGGCGAACTTCTTTTTATCGGCGAAGTTTCCCGGGTTGATTCGAACCTTCTCCACATGCTCGGCGGCGATCAGCGCGGCACGGGGAGTAAAATGGATATCGGCCACCAGCGGCGCGAGCACTCCGCGAGCCCTCAGTACCCGCGCGATCTCCCCCAGATTCTTCGCCTCGTTCAGCGAGGGTGCGGTGATGCGCAAAATTTCGCAGCCCACGTTCACCAGGCGCTCGCACTGATCGACCGTGGCGATCGTGTCCATGGTGTCCGTGGTGGTCATCGACTGAATACGAATGGGATTCGCAGCGCCGATACCGACGTCGCCGACCCGTACCTCGCGGGTCAGCCGCCGATCGGGTCGCTGCGGGTCGCACGTGTAGCCTACGGTCATGACGCGTCAGGCCTCCGCGATCCGGGCCTCGAGTCGTGCGAACGCCTCGTCGAGCTTCGACGCGTCCCGCCCGCCCGCCTGGGCAAAGTCCGGCCGTCCACCGCCCTTGCCTCCGACCAGGCCGGCCACCTCGCGGACCAACTCGCCGGCGGGAAATCGGCGAGTCAGGTCTGGGGTGACCCCGAGAGCCAGAGAGACCTGTCCGTCACTCTCTGCTGCCAACAAAACGATGCCGCTGCCGAGCTTGCCGCGCAGATCATCCACCATCGAACGCAGGTCCTTTCCGCCGACCCCCTCCACTCGCGCCGTAACCACGCGAACTCCACCAATGTCCTTCGCCGCAGAGCTCAGGTCTGTCGAGGTCGCGCCGCGCTTGGCGGCGCGCAGGCGTTCGATCTCCCGTTCCGCCTCGCGTCGCTCGTCCAGAAGCTTCTCGACGCGCTGAGGCGCATCCTTCACGGAGCTGCGAAGGAGCTCTGCGATCTGCCGGAGCCGTGCCTCCTGGGCACGCATGTGCTTCAGCGCGCCGATACCCGTGAGGGCTTCGATGCGCCGCACCCCGGCGGCGATTCCCGACTCGGAGAGGATCTTCAGCAGACCGATGTCTCCCGTCGCATGAGCGTGTGTCCCGCCGCAGAGTTCGGTGGAGAAGTCCCCGAAGGACACCACCCGGACCTGATCGCCGTACTTCTCGCCGAAGATCGCGATCGCGCCGGATTGGACGGCCTCGCTGTAGGGCATCGAGCGAATCTGGGAACCGGCGTTGGCTTCGATCCAGACATTGACGAGATCTTCGATCTGCTCGATTTCTTCCGGGGTCAGCGGGACGTCGTGAGTGAAATCGAAGCGCAGGCGATTGGGCGCCACCAACGACCCTTTCTGCAACGCCTGGGGGCCGAGCACTCGACGCAGCGCCGCGTGAAGCAGGTGGGTTCCCGAATGATTGCGAACCGTCGAGGCGCGAGCATCGGCATCGACCTCGAGTTCGGCCCTGGCGTCGATGGCGACTTCGCCGTCGACAACCCGTCCGCGGTGAACGATGAGATCGCCCACGGGTCGCTCGGTCGCCACGACTTCGATGCTTCCGTCGGGGACCCGGATACTGCCGATGTCTCCGACCTGCCCGCCGGACTCCGGGTAGAAGGGGGTCTCATCGACCACCACCTCGACCTCATCTCCCGCGCACGCCCGATCGCGGCTCTCGCCGCCGACCAGAATCGCTCGCACCCGTGAGGACAGCGCCAGGGTCTCGTGCCCGCTGAACACCGTGTGCAGATTCTCCGCGAGGCGACCGTGGATCTCATCGATTCCGGTGTCGCCGCTGCCCTTCCAGGCGGCCCGGGCACGCTCGCGCTGTTCCCGCATGGACGCCTCGAATCCCGCCTGGTCCAGCTCGAGATCGTGCCCCCGCAAGATGTCCTCGGTGAGGTCCACCGGGAATCCGAAGGTGTCGTAGAGGCGAAATACCCGATCCCCCGAGAGCGTTCGATCTCCGCGGCGGTTCAGCTTTTCGATCTCCTGCTCGAGCAGTCCCAGGCCGTTGCTGAGCGTCTCGAGAAAGCGCGCCTCCTCTCGCCGGATGCGGTCTGTGATGTAGGCCCGACGCTCGGCGAGCTCGGGGTAGACCGGGGCCATCTCGTCGACCACCGCGTCCGCCACCTGAAACAGGAAGGGTTCTTCCACACCGAGGAGCACGCCGTGGCGAGCCGCCCGTCGCAATATCCTCCGCAAGACATACCCGCGCCCTTCGTTGCTGGGCAGTACTCCATCGCCGATCAAGAAAACGAGGGCGCGCGCGTGATCCGCGACCACATGGAGAGATACATCCCGCTCCGAGTCTTCACCGCGGGTCACCCCGGATACATCCTGAGCTCGTTCCAGGATCCGACGGAACAGGTCGGTGTCGAAGATCGAATCCACTCCCTGGAGCACCGATGCCATGCGTTCGAGGCCGGCGCCGGTGTCGACCGACGGCTTCGGCAGAGGCGTCATCTGCCCGCCGGCGTCGCGATTGAACTGCATGAACACCAGGTTCCAGATTTCGAGCCAGCGCCCGCAGCCGCAAGCGGGGTCGCAGACAGGGCTCTCACAGCTCGGGTTCACGCCGAAATCCACGTGGATCTCGCTGCAGGGTCCACAGGGGCCTGTGTCCCCCATCGACCAGAAGTTCTCCTCCTCGTCCAGACGAATAATACGGTCCGCGGGCAGGCCCACTTCTTTGCGCCAGACATCGAAGGCTTCGTCGTCCTCGCGGAACACCGTGGCCACCAGCCGCTCGGGATCGATACCGAACTGCTGGGTCAACAGCTCCCACGCGTAGGCGATCGCCTCACTCTTGAAATAGT
>JAZFUU010000146.1:0-10382 GCA_036447375.1 Myxococcota bacterium | reverse complement strand
GGGCCGCCCGCCTGCAGGGCGCCTTCGAGCGCCCCCAGCGCCTGGTCGTACTCTTCCCTCATGAGATGAGCATGTCCCAGCATTCGGAGTTCGGCCTGGGTCGAATAGCCGCGGGCGTGGGCCCGATCGATCCACTTTCCGGCCACCTCGCGTATCAGGGACTGGAAAGCGGGGGTCTGGGCGATGGGTGCCAGCCCGGCGTCCCCGAGGAGGGTCGAAAAGCTGTCGATGCCGCGATCGCTGGCGGCGCGCAGCTCCGCCACCGCCCCCTCGACGTCGCCTCTCTGGGCGGCAGAACGCGCGCGAAGGAAACTCGCGGTGCCCCCATCGGGATAGTGAGTCGCCGCATCCACCAGCAGGAACGTCTCGCGGCGCCACAGCTTCGCCCGTTCGGCACTGCTCAGCGCGAACAGCACCGAGATGCCGAGCCAGAGCACCATCGCAGCCGGGATCACCACCCCGGGCGAAAGAACACCGAGTCCGCCCTTCGTCCCCTTCGACGCCCGACGGACGCCCCCGTTCAGGGTCTCCACTCCCATCAGGAGCAAGGCCCCGATCAAGCCCGGCAAGATGAAGTAGAGATAGCGATCGGCGACGGGGTGAAGGAAGGGGAAGATCTGGGACACCGGGACGAAGGACGCGGCGGCGAATATCCAGTAGGCCCCTTCTTCGCTTCGGCGCCGCAGGACGATCCACGCCCGGGCCGCGAGAAGCGATCCGGCGATCAACCCCATCAGCCACCAGGGATCGACCCAGGAATGCACCGGTGCGGGCTCCTGAAACGCCGAAACCCCGTAGGACGTGGCCGCCATCGCGAGGTAGCGCATCCCGACGCTGACGATCGTGCGCATGTGGAGCCAGGGATCGTCGTAGGCCGGTACATCCACACTCCCGAGGTGCGCAAAGGAAGAGAACTGCGGAATGGAGTAGAGGACGAGCGCCAGCGTCCATGCGCCCAGCCACGCCCAATCCCTCGATGAACCGCGACGCGCCCAGACCAGGGCCGCCGCGGCCGGAAGTGCGCTCGCCGCAGCCGCCTTCGTCAGCAGCGCGAGGGCGAAAACGGACAACGCCCAGGCGGGGTGTCGGCGGAGCAGCAGCAGGGCGGCCAATGACAGGGCCAGGGCCCCGTTGGTCTTGAGCTGGGAAATCCAGGCGACCGCCTCCACATTGGCGGGATGAAGTGAGAACACCAGACCGCCGAGCAGGGCGCCGAGTCTGGGAATTCCCGAGCCGATCAGGAGGGCCACCAGGAGCACCGCGTTCGCCGTATGGACCAGCAGATTGACCCAGTGGTAACCGCGAACGTCGTCGGCGAAGATCTGCCTCTCCAACGCGGTGGCCAGCAGGTGGACCGGCGCATAGTTGGCGGTATACAGCCTGGCCGGACCCGTGGGATCGATGATGCTCAGGATGCTTTCGGTCGTCAGCTCGCTCGTGTACATGCTGGTCACGATGTAGCCGTAGTCGTCCGAGAGAAATTCGCCAGAAAGGGCCGAGCGATACACAGTGAAATTCAGCGCTGCGAGCATCGCGAACAGCACAAGGGGCCATCCGGCCGGCCAGGGTCGGGTCGCACCGAAACCGCCGCGATCGGGCTGAGCCGCGTCGTGCTGCATCGATCTCCAGTTTACCAAGGCGCGGCCGCCGTGCCGGACGGCCTACACAACCCGCGGGCGCGCAACCGCAGCTTCCCGCAGCGAGCGCTCAGGTCGGCCGGGGTCCTGGCCCTCGCCTGTAGCCTGTGGTCATGCGCCGAGGCACAACGGGTCGTGGGCGATCCATCGGATGGGCTGGTTTTCATACGCGTCGTCGACGGCTCGAACGAAGTCGCGCGGGCGCGACTGTCCGACGGCGCGATACGGGTCATCACCCGAACGCCCGAGCGCAGCGAGAGTTGGCCCTATTGGTCGCAGAGCGCCGGGCTGTTGCTGTTCCAGGTCACCGACCCGACCTCGCGCGGATCCCGCGCGGCGACAGACCTGACCCTCTGGGACCCCCGGACCGGCACCGAGGCACCACTGACGTCGACTCCGAATCGGGATGAGCGCTGGCCCGATTGGTCTCCCGACGGCCGGCGCCTCGTCTTCGCCTTCCGGGGCGGCCCCCCTCCCCGCGGCGCGGGGATCTCGTGGGTCGAATTCCCTTCTCGAGCCGAGACCCCGATTGCCACCACTACGCCGAGTCGCGCTTTTTTTCGGCCCCACTTCGACGCCACCGGCGAACGCATGCTGGCGCAGCGACGCGGCCCCGACGGAAAGGGCTCCCATCTGTGGATCTTCGAAAACACCGCCCCTCCGCAGCCCCTGACTGCCGATCCCGCTTGGTTCGACACAAAGGCCTGGTTCACTCGCGACGGATCGCGCGTGCTCTATTCCCGCAAACCGGCAGCGGGCGGTCCCCACGAGATCGTGAGTATCGCTCCCGACGGATCGGACCTCCGCAGACACGCCAGCGATCCCCGCTCCGATGACCACTCGGCGCGGCCCTCCCCCACCCGTGACGAATTCGCGTTCGTCTCGAATCGGGCGGGCAGCTTCGACGTCTTCGTGGCCGACTTCGACCGAGGTAGGATTCGTCAGCTCACCCAGACGCCCCACGTCAACGAGTATGCGCCGCGATGGTCCCCCGACGGGGAGCGCCTGGCGGTGATCACATCCGACACCGCCGAAGCCGCCCCGCGGCTGTCGGATCCGGCGAGCCTCGCCTCCGCTCGGATCCGCGTTCTCGACCGAGACGGTCGGGTTCTCTTCGACGCTCCCGGCCTCAACGTCGATTGGATGCCGCCGTGGCCCTAGAGCCCGAGATCGAAAGAACGTCCGAGAGCAAGAAGGCCCGGGTTCGGTTCGGGATGGGGCTCTTCCTCGTCGCGATTGCACTCTATTTTCCGGCCCTCGATCACGACTGGCTCAACTACGATGACGACATCTACATCACAGCGAACCCCAACCTGGCACGGGGACTCACTTTCGACGGCGTCGCCTGGGCGTTCTCGACCTTCCACGGCGCGAACTGGTTTCCTCTGACCTGGCTCTCGTGGATGCTGGACTACGAACTCTTCGGGCTCGCCGCTCCCGGGTTCCACGCCACGAATCTGGCCCTCCACGCGCTGAACACGCTCCTGCTGTTTCTGGCGCTCTCGAAACTCGGGGGTGACATCGGCCGAAGCGCCTTCGTCGCCGCGGTCTTCGCGGTCCATCCGTTGCACATCGAATCGGTCGCCTGGGCCGCGGCTCGTAAGGATTCGCTGAGTGCTCTCTTCTTCATTCTGGCGCTCCTGGTGTACTCGCGTTCCGGTCCCCGTGGGCCGTCCCTGAAACAACATGTGCTCCTGTTGATCTGTACCGCGTTCGGACTCATGGCCAAACCCATCGTGGTGGCGCTTCCGTTCGTGCTTCTGCTCCTGGACGAGTGGCCCCTGGGCCGCCTCCGCCGCCTCGAAGCGCCGCAGCGTTGGGATCCCCGCCGCGTTCGACGCGCGGTGTTGGAAAAGCTGCCACTCTTCGCGCTGGTCGCCGTGTCCGGCGCGGTGACGCTGGCGGCCCAGCAGACCGGAGGCGCGGTGGCCTCCCTGGAGCAGGTCCCGTTCGACCAGCGGCTGGGCAATGCCATCGTGGCGGGCGCTTCCTACCTCGGGAACACGATCTGGCCCTCGAATCTGGCGGTGATTTATCCCCACCCCGGTTCCGAGTTGGCCCCGACGCGAATCGCCCTCTCGGCCGCTGTCCTCGTGTCCCTCTCGGCTCTGGCCGTCGCCAGCGTGCGCCGGCGTCCCTATTTCCTGGTGGGATGGCTCTGGTATCTGGCGACCCTCGCGCCGGTCATCGGGCTGATACAAGTGGGGTCACAGGCGATGGCGGACCGATACATGTACCTGCCTCTCATCGGCCTCTCGATCGCGATCGCCTGGGGGGTTCCCGAATTTCGAGCTCGGCCCCGCCTGCGTCGGGCATCCGCCGCAGCGGCAACCGCCGCAATCGCGGCCCTCGCGGCGGTCACCATGACCCAGCTTCGCTACTGGCGCACGAGTGAGACCCTCTTCGCCCATGCGCTGCACGTGACCGAGAACAACGCCATTGCGAACGCCTATCTCGGCCGTGCAATGCTGGACCAGGGCCGCTCCCGGGAAGCCGTCGTGTACTTCAGCGAGGCGGTGCGCCTGAAACCCACCTATCTGACCGCCGCCAACAATCTGGCCTGGCTACTCGCCACCAGCGACGACTCGTCGCTGAGGAACCCGTATGCCGCCCTCAAGCTGGCGCAGAGATCAGCGGCGGTTTCCAAGGGCGAAGACGCCTCGGTGCTCGACACCCTCGCCAGCGCCTACGCGGCATCGGATCGCTTCGAGGAAGCGGTGCTCGCCGCTCGGCGGGCTCTGACGATCGCCCGGAACGAAGGCGACGCACGCCTCGAGGCGGAGATCAGCAGTCGTCTGAATCTCTACCTCGCGGGCCGGCCCTACCGGGACGCGCAAGACTAGGTGTCGTTGCGTTTGCGGGCGACCACGTGCACCGTCGCACCGCTCCGAAGCACGGTCTCGAAAACGGTCAATACCAGGGAGATCGGCGCCCCGATCCACAACCACAACCACAACCATCGCCGAACGCCGGGCCCGTAGGGGGGAGACTCTCCGCGTGATCGCCGGTGCATGAGTGTGTAGAGTCCGTTGCGCGGAAGACGGCGTGAAAAATTCAGAGCGCTCTGGATCCAACCGAAGGGATTCTGGCGCAACGAGAAGTGATGCAAGCCTTCGACGCCGAACCCTTTCGCCGCCATGAGATCGCAGAGGGCGGGCATCGGGAAGTGATACAGGTGCCGCGGCAGGTCGAGGTGAAACCAGTGAGCACCCATCCATCTCGCCTGGAAACTTCGGAAGTTGGGGACCGCCACGATCAGTCGACCTCCCGGGCGCAGGATGCGATGCACCTCGGCGAGCGTTGCGCCGGGATCTTCGAGGTGTTCGAGGACGTGCCAGATGAGGACCTGATCGAAGAACGCCGCGGGATAATCCGCGTCCGCCAGCCGAGTCGCCACGCGAATCTCCGCACGGGGGTCGGCGCCCCGAGCGGCCTCGGCACTGACTTCGACGCCGTGGACTTCGAAGCCCCGGTCGGCGAGGGCTCCGAGCACGACGCCGCGGCCGCAACCCAGGTCGAGCACGCGGGCATGGGCGGCAAGGCCTCGAGAGAGAAAATCGGAATGGCGCGCACCGACCCATCGCACCATCCCCTCGATGAGGGGCTGAAACTTGGTCCCGGGCTCGCCGTAGTAGTCGTCGGGATAGAACTCCAGCAGATCCTTCGACGCCGGCATCGGATGCAGGCGCCCGAGGTCGCAGCCCGAGCAGACCAGGAGACGACTCTCGAACCCCTGGATTTCGAAACGCGGGCGGGCCTCCACGCTGTCACAGACCGGACAGGCGGGAACCCGCTCCAGCACCTGACGCTTCGGCGCCACGGTCGCGATCGATCGATCGTAGAGTTCCGCGCCCTTCAGAAAGGCACCTCCTGGTGCACCGCTTTCGCAGCCGCCAATCGCAGCCGCCAATCGCAGCCGGAAAAGGTGCGGCGGGCAAAAAGGTCGGGCAGATGCCCAGCGCGGGCCGCTCGGGATATGGTAAGCCGCCGGTGAGCGACGAGCATCCCATCGCGCGGCGGGACCCCATCGTCCTCGGCTGCGGCTTTCTTGCGATCTGCATCGCGGTAGTCGGGCTCGGGATGCAGCGCTTGGAGCTGCCGGGGCTCAACTACGACGAGGTCATCCAAGCCGAGCCGGCGCGACAGTTCCTGCGGGTGAACGGGCGTCCCTCCGAGATTCCGGGAATCGAGAGCGGCCGCTGGCTCGGACGCTGGTTCCCCCTGATGACCCAGCCCTACATGGGCGCCCTGAAGAGCCAGTCGCTGATCCCGATCTTTGCCGCCTTCGGGGCCACAGCGACGAGTCTGCGCCTCACGACGCTGGCCTGGGGTCTACTGGGACTGTTGCTGGCGATGTTGTGGGCGCGACGCGTCCTTGGCCTCCCGGCCGCGCTGTTGGCGGGCGCGCTTCTCGCCTTCGACCCGAGCTTTTTCTTCGTGAGCCGCCACGACTGGGGTTCGGTCACGTTGGCACTCATCTGTCGCTGTGGCGGCCTGTATTTCGCTTTCTCGGGCTGGACGGGGCGGAGCGGAATCCGGCTCTTCATCGCGGGGTTGCTGCTGGGCCTGGGGCTCTACAACAAGATCGACTTCGGCATCTTCCTGGCCGCCGCGGGGGTCGGCCTGGGATTGGCGGCCTCGGCGGCGACGCGAAGAGCTCTGATCTCGCCGCGCAGGGGCCTGCCGATCGTTCTGGGCTTCGCCCTGGGTGCTACCCCAATGGCGATCGCGCTGAACGGAGCCGTGCGCGCCTCGCGCGCCGTGATGCAGAGGCGGGGGGGGGCGGCCACAGATTGGAGTGAGAAGCTGCACGCCCTCGAGACCACCCTCGACGGTTCGTACTTCCACCGGCTCATCCTGTCCGGCGGAAGCTTCGAGGAAATGTTCGACGTCGAGACCGCCGCGAGCGGCCCCTTTCTGTGGATCTTTCTCGCCAGTGTCGTTTTCCTGGCCGTTCGATGCCGGATGCAATGGCGGCGGGATCCGGTCGAAAACGACGCGCGAGCCGTTCTGTTCGTACTCGTCACCACCGTGCTGTCGCTGGCTGGAATGCTGCTGATGCCCGGCGCCGAACGCATCCACCACGTCCTGAACGCCTACCCGTTTCCCCATTTCACCGTGGCGATCGCCGTGATCGAGCTGTGGCGTTTGGGGGGTCCAGGTGGCCTGAGTGGTCCGGGTGGAGAGCGCGCCCGCCTGGCGCACGCGTCCCGGACGGGAGCGCTCCTGCGCGGAACGGCCGTCGTCGTCGCCGCGATCGCGCTGACCGGGGGTCTATCGGTGAGCCTGAGAACCCTGGACACGATTTGGGAAACCGGCGGCCGAGGCCGCTGGTCCGACGCGCTGACACGATTCGCCATAGACCTCGAGAATCGGCCCCGCGCCGTGGTGGTGAGCCTCGACTGGGGCCTCGACGGGCCGATCCGATTCACGGCGCCGGACCATCGATTCATCGAACCGATCTGGAAGCTGCAAAAGGCTCACCGGCGCGCAGAGGACTGGCGCCACAATGGGACGGCCCAGCATGAGTACCTGCTCTACGAGAAGCCGTTCGCGCTCTTCGACTTCGGCGCCTCGTTCCAGGATGCCATTCGAAGCCTCCCGCCGGGTTCCGTGACGATCGAGCGCCACCTCGACCGTCGCGGAGATCCGGTCTTTCTCTCGGTGCGCTTCCGGGGACCGCATCGGCTGATCTACCGTCGCGGGTTCGAGATACACCTGCGGTGAAACCCAACCGCGCCCGAGGATCCGCCTTCGCTGCGGGTTCGGTCAGCCCAGCTCGAGGTTGGCGTAGCGCACGAGCACGGTCTTCATGCCGACCCGGTCGAATCGAATTCGCAGCTTCTGTCCGGGACCCGATCCCGCGACGGCGAGAACCACTCCGGCCCCGAAAACCGGATGCCGGACCCGCAACCCCGCCACCACCACCGGGTCGGCCTGTCCGTAGCTGTAGTCGAGTGACGGATCGCTCTCGGTTTCTCGATCCACGCCCTCGGCCAACACCGAGGCGGGAATCTCGCGGAGGAATCGCGAAGGGATGCCGTGAGTGCGCGCGCCAAAACGCAGCCGCTCGGCTGCCCAGGTGAGCGTCAGTCGCTCCATGGCCCGGGTCATTCCCACGTAGCAGAGGCGTCTCTCCTCCTCGACTCCCGCGTCGTCCCGCGTCGAGGCCGAATGCGGAAAGATGCCCTCCTCCATGCCGACCATAAATACATCCGGATACTCGAGCCCCTTGGCGCAATGGACGGTCATCATCGACACGGCCTCGTCGCGCCGCTGGTATCCATCGATGTCCGAGACGAGCGCCACCTGGTCGAGAAACAGCGCGAGCAACGAGCGTTCGTCCTGCAGGGTCCCGGCATTCTCGCGGTGGAAGTCCTCGGCTGCAGCGAGCAGCTCGCGCAGGTTCTCGATCCGTGCCTCGGCCTCGGGGGTCGCCTCTTTCTCGAGCTGTCGGGTGTAGCCGCTGCGGTCGAGAACCTGGGCGAGGCCATCCGCTGGCGCAGCGTCGAGAATCTCGCCGCGGAGTTCGTCGAGCAGGCCGAGAAAAGCACGCACTCTGGGGGCCGAGCGGCTTCCCGCGCCTTCCGCCATCAGGCGCAACCCCTCGAGCAGTGTCACGCCGCGTTCGATGGCGAGGGCTTCGGCTCGCTCCATCGTCGTCTTGCCGATGCCTCGCGCCGGCCGGTTGACGATGCGGCGAAGTGCAACGGCATCGGCGGGGTTCAGCAACAGTCGAAGGTAGGCCAGGGCATCCTTGACCTCGGCGCGATCGTAGAAGCGAACGCCACCCACCACGACGTAGGGCACGTCGAGCTTGAGGAATTCCTCTTCGAAAATTCGAGACTGGGCGTTGGTTCGGTAGAAAATCGCGAAGTCACCCAGGGATCGCCCCTCGGATCCGGTGGCGTCGCTGCCGCCAATGCCGCTCGTACCACGACTGGCCGCGACGATCCGGCGCACCACGTACTGCGCCTCGTCGCGATCGTCCACCGCATCGTAAATGTCGATGGGATCGCCGCCCTCGCGGTCGGTAAAGAGGCTCTTGTCCTTGCGGGCGATGTTGTTGCCGATAACTCCGCTGGCGCCGGTGAGGATGGGTTGGGTCGAGCGATAGTTCCGCTCGAGCGCGATGATCTGGGCATTCGGGTAGTCGCTCTCGAAATCGAGAATGTTTCGAATGTCGGCCCCGCGCCATGCATAGATCGACTGATCTGGGTCGCCGACCACGCAGAGGTTGGTGTGCTCGCCGGCAATCTGCTGGACGAGCTTGTACTGGGCCCGATTCGTATCCTGGTACTCGTCGACCAGGACGTACTGCCAGCGACGGCGGTAGTGAGAAAGAACGTCGGGGCAGCGCTCGAAGAGCTCGGTCGTGCGCAACAGCAGGTCACCGAAGTCGAGGGCGTTCGCTTCCACCAACAACCGCTGGTAGGTGGCGTAGATCTCTGCGGCGCGCTCGCTGTCGAGGTCGGTCGCGCCCTCGATCGCAGCGGACGGCGTCGCGCAGACGTTCTTCCACCCCTCGATCCGCCACTGGATGCGGCGAGGCTCCACCACCCGCGGGTCCAGGCCGTGGCGCTGGATCGCCGCCTTCACCACCCCCATGCCGTCGCTCTGGTCGTAGATGACGAACCCGCGGGACAGGCCGAGGTGGCCGATATCGCGACGCAGGATGCGCACGCACGCCGAGTGAAAAGTGGTTACCCAGAGAGCCTCCGCCTCGGGCCCCAGGGATTTCTCCACACGTTCGCGCATCTCTCCCGCCGCCTTGTTGGTGAAGGTCACGGCGAGAATGCCTTCCGGGGGGATGCCGCAGACCCCGACCAGGTAGACGATTCGGCTGGTCAGGACCCGTGTCTTGCCGCTGCCGGCGCCGGCCAACACCAGGAGTGGCCCCTCGGTGGCTTCGACCGCCCGGCGCTGTTCGGGATTCAGGCCCTCGAGAATCTCCGCGGCCTGCATCGACCCTGCCTCCTGGGGCGAAATCCGGGGACGGGAACTGACGACAAAGGGGGAGGACAAAGTTACCAGAACTCTTATTCGACCGTCACGCTCTTGGCGAGATTCCGCGGCTGATCCACGTCGGTGCCCTTGAGGACGGCCACGTGGTAGGCGAGAAGCTGGAGAGGCACGACGGCGAGGATGGCGGTCAGGTACGGCCCGAGGTCGGGAATGAAGATCACTTCGCTCGCCTTGGTCACGATCTCGGTATCGCCCTCGCTGGCGATGGCGATCACATCGCCGTCGCGGGACCGGACCTGCTCGAGGTTCGAAACGACCTTCTCGTAGACGGGGCTTCGATTGGCGATCACCACCACCGGCATGTCCTCGTCGATCAGCGCAATCGGGCCGTGCTTCATCTCGCCGGCGGCGTACCCCTCGGCGTGGATGTAGGATATTACCTTTAGTTTCAGGGCCCCCACCAGGGCGATGGGATAGCTGGTGCAGCGGCCAAGATAGAGCACGTCACGGGCCTCGGCCACCTGGTGGGCGAGGGCGCGGAGCGTGTCGTCGTCGTTGAGCACCTCGGCGGCGCGCGCCGGAATCCCGGCCAGGGCATCGACCAGGCGCGTCTCGGTGTCGTGATCCATGGCGCCGCGGGCCCTGGCGGTGGCGATGGCGAAGCAGGCGAGAACCGTCAACTGGGTGGTGAACGCCTTGGTCGAGGCGACGCCGACCTCGGGGCCGGCGTAGGTTTGCAGCACCGCGTCCGATTCCCGGGCGATGGTGGATTCGGGCACG
>JAZFUU010000145.1:0-14983 GCA_036447375.1 Myxococcota bacterium | reverse complement strand
CATGATCACGTCGGGATCCTGACGCAGGGCAGCGCGCAGGGCCTCGGGAAACGACGCCGTATCGGTGCCGATCTCGCGCTGGGTGATGATGCTTTGATCGTGGGTGAAGACGAACTCGATCGGGTCCTCGATCGTGATGATCTTGGCCTTGCGGGTCTTGTTCACTTCTTCGATGAGGGTCGCGAGTGTCGTCGACTTTCCCATTCCCGTGGAACCGGTGACGAGGACGTATCCGCGCCGGAGATTCGCCAGCTGTCGCAGGGGGCCGGGAAGGTTCAGTTCTTCGAAGGTCCGAATCTGGAGGGGGATGACACGAAGGACGATATTGAAACAGCGGCGCTGCCTGGAGATGTTGACCCGAAATCGTCCCTCGTCCGGAAGCTCGAAGGCGAGGTCGACTTCGCTGGAGATGTCCTCGATATTCAGGGACTCTCCTTCCAGCAAGAGACGGACGATGGTTTCGGTGTCTTTTGCCGTCAGGATCTTGTATCGAAGCTCTACGAGATCGCCGTGGAATCGGTAGAGGGGCAGGTAACCCACCTGAAAGTGGATGTCCGACGCCCCCTTTTCGATTCCGAGCCGGAGTAGGCGATTCAGTTTTTCGCCGTCCATGGACGCGCGACCTCCGAGCGGATGCTGGCTCCCGCGGAGGGAACCTCGGGGTGCGTATCGGCGATTGGCGATGTGCCTTGACCCGGATTCGGCCCCGGCTCGCGACTTCGATCCCAGACCCGGGAGCCGGCCTCCGCTACCCTCCGAGGGGCCGCAGAGGGGGGGTGGAGAGCTTGCCGCAGCCGCGAAACCGGGTGAGCCGATTCCTGGCCGCCGGGGCCGTTGCGGTCCTGCTGGTGGGGCCGAGCCCGATCTCCGCGGCGGACGAATCGCCGGCCGTCGATCTGGACCGACTGTTGCAGCTCCCCCCGCCCGAGCCATTCATTCATGGGAACCCCCGGCCCGGTGGCGCGACCCGGACCCAGTGGAAGGCTCGATTCAGCGAGGCCCGCGGCGATCTCGAGAAGGCCCAGATGGCCCTGGCAGCGGCGAAACAGGAGCTCGAAGAGCTGGCCGGAGAATCGGCTGCGTGGCGAATGGCTGTTCCCGGGGGTCAACCCGACTCCAACGCGAACTCACCGGTCAGCTTTCGCCTGAACCAGGAGATCCGTCGCCAGCGCGAAGAAGTCGCACACGGACAGCGCCGAATGAAGGAGCTGGAAGTGGAAGCGAATCTGGCCGGGGTTCCCGAGGATTGGAGCCAGCCTCCGGATCCGAACGTCCCCTGAACCGGACCGCGTCTCCGCTCAGGGATCCGAGTCTCCAATCCACATCCGTGCCCCGGGGAGGAAGGCGAAGGCGGGAAGGGCGTAGAGCGCGGTGAGCGCGAAATACGCGGCGTAGCCCATGCGTTCCGTGAGCCAGCCCGCGGGGAGCGCGACCAGCGACCCGGCCAGTGCGTAGACAGCCGTCACCAGGGCGTACTGCACAGCGGCGTGTTCTTTTTCGCAGATCCGCATCAGATACGAGAGAAATGCCGCCGAGGCGAGTCCACCGCAGAACGATTCGATCCCCGAAGCGGCGTAGATGCCGAACCTTCCGACCTCCGGAAAGGCGGCCGCCGCCGTGTAGCCGAGGTTGGAAAGGAGGGCCAGGGCGCCCAGGAGCCACAGGGAACGGCCGATTCCGCTTCGGGCCACCAGGGCCCCTCCCGCAACGGCGCCCAGGATCGTGGCTCCGATCCCGAACACGGCGCTCACGGCCGCGATTTCCGGGTCGCTGAGGCCCCGATCCACCCAGAAGGTCTTCACCATCGGTCCCATCGCCCGGTCACCCACTCGATAGAGCAGGATGAACAAGAGCACCGGAACGACGCCGCGGCGGTCGAGCCATCGGCGCAACGGGGCGATCGTCTCGCGCCGACTCTCGGGCGGAACGGCGACTGCGGGCGCGGCGAATACCGAGCAGCCCAGGGCCAGGCTCAGGCCTGCCCCTACCAGGAAGGCTCCCCGCCATCCGATCCATCCGGGCAGGAGCAGCAATCCGCTTCCGGCGGTGAGCAGGCCGATGCGGTAGGCGGTCACCTTCATCGAGTTGACGGGACCTTCCCAGCCCCGTCGGGTGATGCCGATGGCGTAGGCATCGATCGCGACGTCCTGGGTCGCCGACGCCACGCAGTAGACGACGAACACCAGCCAAAGCACCGGTCCCAACCGGTCCATGCCGTCGAACGCGATCCAGACCAGACACGTGGCCATGACGGTCATCGATCCAGCGATCCAGTGGCGTCGTTCTCCGAACCGGTCGACGAGGGGAGACCAGAGGACCTTGGCGGACCAAGCGATGTAGAGCCCACTGAGCCAGCCGATCTCCGTCAGGGAGACTCCGTGGCGACGAAAGTAGACCGGCCAGACGTCCGCGTAGATGCCCATCGGGAAGCCCTCGATGACGTAGACCAGACCGATGATCGAGAGCGTTCGTCCGAGTGACATCCCCACCCCGGGATCAGTGTAGGCGACGCGGCGAGACCCGGGCGCGCTGTGCGGGCGATTCGCTCGACGGCACCATCGAAGCCGGCTAGCTTTCGGCCCCGCCAAAGAACAAGCGAATAGCAGGGGGTGAACTCAATGGACGAGGAGCCGCGCGGAAAGGTCGATCGCGTCGCCGTTCTCTACATCGTGGGGGGTATTCCCATGATCCTGCTGTTTCTGGTCGTGCTGTTCGGATTGGCGCGTTGCTATAATTTTCCCGCGTAACTTGCGGGTCCCGCCGGCGGCGCAGCCGCCGTCTCCCGCCCTCCGTTCGCTGCTGGCTCACTGCGCGCGCTGCCGCGCTTGCTTGGCGTCTCCCGCCGGCGGCGCACGGCGGCGACGCCGCCCCGTCTGAACACTGTCGCTGAGTTCCCGACAGCGGCGCAGTCGCCGCAGTTGCACTTACCTTGCCGGTGACGTCGCGAGACTCGATTTCCGTCGGTGGCTCGTCGAAATCCATTGAGTTCCGACGGTGAAAATAGCTGCAGATCGATTGCAGCTCCTCGCGCCGGCAACTGCTTGGGCAGATGGCGGGAGCCTCGACCGAAACCGATTACCGACGGAGAATCGGGCTACAAGTGCTGCCGGCGCGATTCTAAGGCGCTTTCTCAGTGTGCCGATACTGCGTTGGATGGGAACTCTGACGCACAACCTCGGCATTGCGCGCTGCCTCGTGTGCGTTCTTTTCTTGTTCGCTGCCGGATGGGGATGCTCCGGAGGTCTCCACTCCAACCCGAGGTACGAGTATTTCTCGGCGCCCGAGAGCGACGACGCCTGGAGTCGAAAGATCGAATTTTGGCAGGAGCGCGAGCGTGCGCCGGGGGCGCGGGATCCGGTGGCCGACTCGGCGCCGGTGGTCGTTTCCGAGGGGGACGTCGGGGAGAGCCCGACGGAGTCGGAGAACCTGGAGTCGAAGTACACGGACTTCCTCGCAGAAAAAAGACGTGGCGTGGCGAGGGAATTTACCAACTGGGTTCAGTCTCAAGCGCACCATCACTATGTGCCGGATGGCCCCATCGACCACTGGGCGACGCTGCGGGAGACGTTCCGCTCGAACGGTGACGACTGTGACGGGCTGGAACTACTGGCCTACAACTTCTTGCGCGATCTCGGATTCGGCGACGATCGGGTCTATCGCGCGATCGTCGTGCGGCGCTCGGATGGCCAGCACCACATGGTAACCCTCTGGTTCCAGGACCCCGGAGATCCCTGGGTGATCGACCCGACTGGCGCCATGACCCGTGGCATGCCCCGGATGTCGGAGCTTCCGAGCTGGGTCCCGCTGAAGGTATTCGGGGAGGACCGGGACTTCACGGTCCGCCGGCTCGCATTTCACGCCAGCGAGAACTCTCCAAACTAGATCTCCCGACCGTGCCCGGCGACCGCGGGGCGGATTGACGGACCGCCGAGCCACACCGATACTCGAGCGCCCATGAGCCTCGCGGGGTTTCTTGCGCCACGGTTCTTGCTGGTCGCCTTGGCCTGCGGCTTGGCTTGCCGGGGAGGGAGCGACGACGTCGATGGTTTTCGGGTCGCCCTGCTGACCCCGGGCTCGATTGCCGATGGCGGCTGGAACGCCGGGGCCTATCAGGGTCTCGAGGCGATCCGCGAGGCTCTGGGGGCCGAGGTTCGACACGCGGAGACGAGGACCCCCGCGGAGTTTGAGGAGGGGTTTCGGGACTTCGCCGGCCGGGGTTTTGCCCTCGTATTCGGTCACGGCTTCGAGTATCAGGAGGCGGCGGCCAAGGTCGGTGCCGAGTTTCCCGGGACCATCTTCATCACGACTTCGGGCAACACCGTCCGCGAGAATGTGGCCCCCATGGTGTTCGAGCTCGAGCAGGCGACCTACCTGTGCGGTGTGCTCGCGGCGCGAATGACCACGACCGGGAAGGTCGGCATGATCGGCGGTATCGATCTGCCGTCCATTCGCAGCACTTTCGAGGCGTTTCGAGCCGGCGTCGCCGCCGCCCGCAGCGACGTGGAGGTGCACGAGGTATTCATCGGGAACTTCGAAGACAATTCCGCGGCTCGTGAGGCGGCGCTGGCGCTCATGGAAGAGGGCGCCGACTTTTTGCTGCATCAGGCCAATGCGGCGGGGCGCGGTGTGTTTCGGGCCGTTTCCGAGCAGCGCGCGCGTGGCCGCCGGGTCTTCGCCTTCGGAACCAACCGCGACCAGAATGACATGGCCCCGGACGTGGTGCTGGCGTCGGCCACCCTGGATATTCCCGCGGCCTTTGTCGAGGTGGCTCGGCGGGTTCAGGGGGGCCGCTTCGACGCGGCCCCGGTTCGCCTGGGAATGAACGAGGGAATCGTTCGCCTCGTGATCAATCCGCACCTGCAGGGCGAGATCCTCCCCGCGATTCGATCCGAACTGATGACGTTGGAACAGCGAATTCGATCGGGGGATCTGGTGGTGCCGCGGGGAGCCTTCTGAGCGAAATGCCCGGGGCGGCATCCGAGAGCGGTGTCTTCGCCGCCCGTCTGCAGCGCATCAGCAAGTCGTTCGGCCCCGCGTGCCGCGCACTCGACGCCGTGAGCTTCGATGTTCGACCGGGCGAAATTCACGCCCTGCTCGGAGAGAACGGTGCCGGAAAGTCGACCCTGATGAACACCCTGGTCGGGTTGGTTCGACCCGATCAGGGCTCGATCGAGCTGGCGGGGCGGCCCATCGATCCGGATGTCTTCACGCCCGCCCGGGCTGTCGGCCTCGGGGTGGGCATGGTCTACCAGGACTCGGCGCTGGTGCCGGCCATGACCGCGGTCGAGAACCTGAGCTTCGGCGACCCGGCGGCCGGTTTCTGGTTCGATCCTCGATCGGCCCGGCGTGCGGCGGAAGATCTGTGCGCGCGCTTCGACCTCGACGTCGCGTTGGGGCTACCCATCGACGACCTCTCGGTTGGGCAACGGCAGCGGGCGGAGATCCTGCGCGCCCTGGCGCGGGGGGCGCGCCTGTTGATCCTCGACGAACCGACCTCGGTGCTGACCCCCCACGAGGTCGAGGCGCTTTTCGTTTCTTTGCGCGGGCTGCGCGACGCCGGCCGTGCGGTGATCTTCATCTCGCACAAGCTGTCCGAGGTGGTCGCCCTCGCCGATCGGATCACGATCTTGCGAAACGGTCGCGTAGCCGCACGTCTCGAGGGTCATGAGGTCGACGCGCAGGAGCTGGGGCGTCTCATGTTGGGGCGGGACACTCCGCCGCTGGAGCGAGGAGAGCGACCCCCGGCGGCCGTCGAGCCCGTGCTGGAGATCCGGGGCCTGTCGGCCCCCGGAATCAGCCCGGCCGGTCGGTTGCACAGGATCGATCTGGAGGTCTCGGAAGCGGAAATTCTCGGAGTGGTGGGGATCGACGGCAACGGTCAGCGCGAACTCGAGGAAGTCTTGGCCGGGGTGCGTCGACCCACGCGCGGGGAGATCCGCGTGCGGGGTCGCGCGGTGGCGACCGAGGTTCGCGCCCTGCGCGCGGCGGGTCTGGCCCACCTCTCGGGCGATCGCGACGGAGCCGCGCTGATTTCGGCATTCACGCTCGCTGAGAACTGGATCCTGAAGGGCAGCTACGACGATCGCCGCTACTTCCCTCGTGGATTCCTGAATCGGACGGCAGCCGGTCGAGCGGTGCGCGCCGCGGCGGAACGATTTGGAATCGTACCGGCAGACCCCGGTGCCACCGTCGCGTCGATGTCCGGGGGCAATGCCCAGAAGCTCGCCGTGGCACGCGAGCTCGACGGAGGCCCGCCGGTGCTGGTGGCCGTGAATCCGACGCGCGGACTCGATGTGGGGTCGGCGCGTTTCGTCCACGAGGAGCTGCTCGCGCGCCGGGCCGCGGGCGGTGCAGTGCTGCTGATTTCGACAGAGCTCGACGAAGTGCTGATGCTGGCCGATCGCGTCGTGGCCCTCGTGCGCGGGTCGCTGGTTCCGGTTCCGCGCGGCAGCGACCGCGCGACGATCGGAGCGATCCTGCTGGGCGAAGCGTCGACATGAGCGCGCCCGCAAGTCAACCGGCTGAACCGCCCGGACGGACCCTCCGGGCCGGAATGGCCGCGGTGGCCCGGATCGCGTTGCGACCCGCCATCGCCGTCCTGGGGTCGCTGATTCTCGTCGGCAGCGTCGTGGCCTTGCTCGGCTACCCGCCCGGGCGCGCTCTCGCCGCGCTCGTGGCCGGTTCGGTCGGAAGCGGAGCCGCGTGTACGGCGACCCTGTTGAAGGCGTCTCCGCTTCTGCTGACGGGACTCGCCGTAGCTCTCGCCTTCCGCTGTGGCGTCTGGAACATCGGGGCCGAGGGCCAGCTGCTCGTTGGTGCGTTGTGCGCGACGGCGGTGGCCACGCGCTGGCTCCCCGACGCGCCGGCGCTGCTGCTGCTGCCGATGGTGGTGTTGGCGGGTGCTGCCGGGGGTGCTCTCATGGGGGCCCTGGCCGGCGGACTCCGGGCCCGTCGCGGAGTGAACGAGGTGGTCTCGACCATTCTTCTCAACTTCGTGGCGATCCAGTTGGTGGCCCTGGCTGTCCACGGGCCGCTCCAGGAGGCTGTCGGCGCTTATCCGAAGAGCGACGCTCTGCCCATCAACGCGATGCTTCCAGCCCTGGGCCGGCTTCACCTGGGACTGGTCGGGGCGCTCGGGCTGGCGGCGGCGGTCCACGTTCTGGTGTTTCACACGGCGGTCGGGTTTCGCCTGCGCGCCGTGGGCCACGCTCCCCGGGCGGCGCGATTCGCGGGAATCTCTCCGGAGCGCGCCGGTTGGGTGGTCCTGGCTCTGGCCGGCGGCCTCGCCGGTCTTGCCGGCGCGTTCGAGGTGTCCGGCGTTACCGGGAAGCTCTATGAAGGGCTCTCTCCCGGCACCGGCTACACCGCAATCGCCGTGGCCCTGCTGGCCCGGCTCCAGCCCCTGGCCGTGATTCCCTCGGCGCTCTTCTTCGGTGCCCTGGAGGCCGGGGCCGGGGCCATGCAACGCGAGGCGGGCGTCCCCGGCGTGGTGACCCACATGGTTCAAGGACTCGTGATTCTGGTGTCGGCGCTGGTCGCATTCACGGCTTCCCAAACCAATTCTGTTTCCGGGCCAAAAAACTCCGGGTCAAAAGCGACAGCCGATCCCGTGGAGGTCGCCTAGTGGAGGCCCTACTGGAAGCGGCGTGCCGACTCGCGGTGCCGCTGTTGATCGCGGCGCTGGGCGAACTGGTGGTCGAGCGCTCGGGTCTGATCAACATCGGCATCGAGGGAACCATGCTGACCGGTGCCTTCGTCGGATTCGCCGTGGCCGTCGCCACCGGATCCCCCTCCGCGGGCGTCCTCGGCGCCGGACTGGCCGGCATGGGAGTCGGGGTCCTGTTCGCCTTCTTCACCGTCGTCCACCGTGTCGATCAGATCGTGGTGGGAATGGCGGTAAATCTGCTGGCCCTGGGAGCGACGGGTCTGGGAGCCCGGGCTCTGTACGCGGGGAACCCGCCTGCCGCACCGACGCTTTCCGTTGTGCCGGTACCGGGCCTTGTCGAGATTCCGGTGCTGGGCCCCGCGTTCTTTGCTCAGACTCCCTTCGCGTATGTGGCCATGGGGCTCGCTGCGGTGATCGCCTGCGGGCTCGCTCGCACTCGTCCGGGCCTGCGTCTGCGCGCCGTCGGCGAATCCGCGAGTGCGGCGGATCGCGAGGGCGTGTCGGTCGATGGAGTGCGATTCCGGGCGGTTCTCATCGGTTCGCTGCTGGCCGGGGTGGCCGGGGCGACCCTGACGCTGGCCCAGTCGGACACATTCACCGAGGGGATGACCGCGGGCCGAGGATTCATCGCTCTCGCCATCGTGATCTTTGGCCGTTGGCACCCAGGGGGCATTGTGGCGGCGGCTCTCTTCTTCGGTGCGGCCACCGCGCTTCAATTTCGTCTTCAGGCGCGGGGTTCGGAAATTCCGTATCCCGTCTTTCTGATGTTCCCGTATCTGGTAACTCTTGCGATTCTGGCGCTGGCTGGAGGTCGCGCCAGCGCCCCGGCGGACCTGGGGCGGCCCTATCGGCGCGAATCGTCCTCGGACTAGAGTCGATCCGAAACCGGTGATTCCCCGCCCAGTGGGCGCTTCGCTCCAGCCACTGTCGCGAGGACGTAGGGGCCCTGGGGCACGACGGCGATCCGCGCCGACGGTCCGAGCTGGGCCAGGGCCGCATCGACTCCGGCGGCGACGCTGGCCACCGGCTCGATCAGGAGCTCGCGAAGGGTTTCGGCCGGGAGTCCATCGGTGTAGAGCCAGAGGCGCGCGCGTCGATGTGCCTGGCAGAGGTGCTGGACCATCCACTGATCGATCGCGAAGAACTCGTCGTCCTCGAGCTGGAGCTCGAATTCCCCCGGCGTCTCGAATCGGCGCAACAGCTTCTCGAAGGAGACGCTTCCGATGCCCTCGGAGAGCGAGGCGCAGAGGAGAATGATGCCGCCGGGTCGGACGATTCCGGATGTGGCTGAAATTCCTTTGATCGCCTGGTAGTAGGTTGCGTCCAGGGGGTCGCCCCCGCCCGACGCGATCACCAGATCGGCGGCTTCGTCGATCGCCACCCCCGACTCGTTCTCGACGAACACCATTCCCTGGGCGTGGGCCGCTTCCACATCTCCGCAGAAGACCCCCGCGATCTGACGGTCTCGATCGAGCGCCACGTTGACAAGGAAGTCCGCGCCCACCCGCCGAAGGATCTCGAGGAGCCCCTCGTGCAGGGGATTGCCGTCGATGATTCCGGGCCCGACCGCGCTCTGGATCATCGCCGGACCGTGGGCGACACGAATCGTCTCGACGGCGGCGAGGCCGGGGCACACGGCCTTGCGGCCCCCTGAGAAGCCGGCCATGAGGTGGGGTTCGATCAGGCCTGTCAGGATTCTCAGATCGCTGCCGAGAAAGAAACGATCGATCAGGATCGGAATCCCGCCCTCGGTTCGCCCGAGATCCGCATGCGAACTGGGGTCGCGGGCGTCGTGCTGAACGATCCGGAGGCTGCGGGCGAGTTCGGTTCCGAGCATTTCAGCGAGTTCCGCCGGTGTGTTGGAGCGGTGCAGGCCCGTGGCGACCTGAATCGTGACGGCTTCAGCGGCCAGGCCCCCGGCGCGCAGAGCGTCGAGGATCGGCGGGAGGATCAGCGCGTTGGGGACCGGTCGTGTCCGATCCGAGATGACGATCACGGCGTCGGATCGACCCTTGGCGATCTCGTGCAGGGGGGGTTGGCCGATCGGATCGTCGAGAGCGCGACGGATCGCTGCATCCGGGTCGCGGATCGGTTCCACCGGCTGCTTCTCGAGGATTTCGACGCTGTGGCGGTGATCCGGGAGCTCGATTGTGAGGTCGGATCGGCCGTAGGCGAGGGCCACGCGCATACAGCGGACGGTATCCCCGGATCCGCCAGCGCGCCAAACTTCGTGTAACGTTTTGGGTGAGGGGGGATTCGGGTGAGGTGCGAGTGATTCGAGAGGCTGCCTGCGGCATCGCGGCGGCGGTGGGTTGTGCGTTGGCGTTGGCCCCGGCCGCGATTGCGGGCTCGCCGACCCATCGTTTCGATACCGTCGTGATCGATGCGGGCCACGGTGGGGGCGATAGCGGTGCTTACAGCCCCCGCGGCTACGCCGAGAAGACTCTTGTTCTCGAGGTCGCACGGCTGTTGGCGACCCGGCTTCGCGCCGAAGGGCTGATCGTCGTGCAGACCCGCGACGACGACACCTTCGTACCCCTCGAGACGCGGACAGCCATCGCCAACGATGCCTCAGGGGATTTGTTCCTCTCGATTCACGCCAACGCGGCCAGCGATCCCGAGATTCACGGTACCGAGACGTTTTTTCTGTCCCTCGAAGCCAGCGACGAGTACGCGCGCCGGGTGGCGCTGCGCGAGAACGCGGCCTTCGGTGCCGAGACGCCATCGCCCGCTGTGATCGACGACCCACTGATCGCGATCCTGGGCGACATGATCGCGAACGAACACGCACGCGAATCGAGCGAGTTCGCGCGTCTGGCCCAGGCCCGTCTCGGCGGGATCGATCCCGCGAGTTCCCGAGGCGTCAAGCAGGCTCCTTTCGTCGTGCTGATGGGTGTGCAGATGCCCGCCTCCCTGGTGGAGATCGGTTTCATCACGAACCTCGCCGATGAACGAACCCTTCACTCCCAGGGCGGTCGCCAGCGGATCGTAGAAGCCCTGGCGGAATCCGTACGTGAGTTCGGCCGGCGCTATGATGAGCGGCGCGGTGTCGTGCGCGCATCGCGAGGGGCGCGGTAAGGTGGGCCGAGAGGAGGAACTCGTGAGAACCGACGGTCGCGCGATCGACGAGCTACGACCGGTTCGCCTGATCCCCGATTTCACCGAGAACCCCCTGGCCTCGGTGTTGTGCCATATGGGGCGAACGATCGTGCTCTGCACGGTGAGCGAGGAGCTCGGCGTGCCCCGTTTCCTCAAGGGAACGGGGCGCGGCTGGATCACCGCCGAGTACTCAATGTTGCCGGGCTCGACGGAAGAGAGGACCAACCGCGAGGCCGTCCGCGGGCGACAATCGGGACGCACCCAGGAGATCCAGCGCTTGATCGGTCGCAGCCTGCGCGCGGTCGCGGATCTCTCGCTCCTGGGTGACCGGACCCTCGAGCTGGATTGCGACGTGCTCCAGGCCGACGGCGGAACCCGGTGTGCGTCGATCACCGGGGCCTACACGGCGTTGGCACTGGCCATCGACCGCCTGATTCAGCGAGGGGATCTCGATCGCCAGCCCCTGAACGATTCCGTGGCCGCCGTCTCGGCGGGGATCGTCGATGGACGGGCGGTGCTCGACCTTCCCTACGAAGAGGACTCCCGCGCTGAGGTCGACATGAATGTCGTGGCCACGGGTCGGGGTCGCTTCATCGAGATCCAGGGGACCGGCGAGGAAGCGACCTTTACCAGCGAGCAGCTCAACGAGCTCACCCGCCTGTCCCTCGGCGGCATCGCCGAGCTGACAAAGATCCAGGAACAGGCCCTTTCGGAATCGCGCCATTCGCACTCGCCGGCGTGAGCGGCGAAGCGACCTCGCCGCCGGGTTCCGGCTGCGAGTACGTGGTGGCGACCTCCAATCCCGGCAAGCTCCGGGAGATCCGGGCCATCCTTGTCGGCGAGTCGGTGCAGCTCTCATCCCTGGACTCGTTTCCCAGGGTCGAGTTTCCGGTCGAAGGGGATGACTACAGCGAGAATGCCATCGCCAAGGCACGCGCCGTGGCGCAGGCGATCGGAAGACCCGCTCTTGGCGACGACTCAGGCCTGGAGGTGGCGGGTCTCGACGGTGCACCGGGGCCGCGGTCGGCCCGCTTCGGGGGTCCGGGTCTGGATGACGCCGGTCGGGTGGCTGCGCTCTTGCAGCGGATGAACGGCATGGAGGGTGACGATCGGGCGGCGTGCTTCGTGTGCGTGGCAGCGCTGGTCATGCCGGATGGATCCGTCGTCACGGCGCGCGGCGAGTGCGCCGGGCGCATTCTCTCGGCGCCCCGTGGCCATGGCGGCTTCGGCTACGACCCGATCTTCGAGGCAGAGGGGGCCGCCGGCACGATGGCCGAGCTCGGGGAGTCGGAAAAGCACCGAATCTCCCACCGCGGGCAGGCTCTGCGGGCACTGTGGAAGGCGCACCGAGCCTGAACGTCCTGGCTCCTAGCGCTCCAGCATTGTGGCGAGCCGCTGCCGGGCGCGGAACGCGCGACTCTTCACCGCGTCGCGGTGGGTTCCGGTTTTCGCGCCGTATTCCGCGTAGCTCCAGCCACCCAGGCTGCAATCCATAACGACCTCGCGTTCTTCGCGACGCAGTCGCGTGATGGCGAGCCGGAGGCCGAAGAGGGCGCGCCGCCGGTCGAGTTCCGCGTCCGTTGCCGGCCGCGGGTCGGGGATCGCACCCGTCTCGAGGTCGATGTTGTCCGTCTGGACGGCGTGGCGTCGCCGCTGCGAGCGAAGCCACATCAGTGCCTCGTTGGCGACGATCCGGTGTAGCCAGGTCGAGACTCGCGACTCGCCGCGAAACCGGCGGCCGTGTCGGATGGCCTTCTCATAGGCGTTCTGCACCACATCTCGCGCCGACTCGGGATCCCGGGTAAATCGCAGTGCCACCGCCGTCAGTCGGGGCTCCAGCCCGATGAGCAGCTTTCCCAGGCGCTCCCTGTCGTCGACGGGTAGATTCGGGGCTCGTCGGAATTGCATTTCCGTGCTGTTGGTGTTTTTCGACATGGCTGATCGTGATGTACGCTGAACCCCGTCCGACGGTTTCGTTTTCGAGTTCGTAACCGATTGCGGGTGCCCGGCGTAGGAAGATGGAAGACAGGCGAAGAACGTCGGAAGCGCGCTCGCAAAGCTCCGAAGAGCGCGAAGCGCGCTGGCAAGGGTCCGAAGAGCGCGAAGCGCGCTGGCGAACTTGGATGGCGGCTGCACAGCGAGGCGACTCTGCGGCCTACGAGAAGCTCCTGCTCGAGCTGCTTCCGTACCTGCGGCGGTTCGTCGGGCGTCGCCTGAGAGATCCCGAAACCGGAGAAGACGTGGTGCAGGCCGTGTTCTTATCCATGCATCGGGCGCGTCAGACCTACCGTTCGGAGCGTCCCTTCGGCCCCTGGCTCCACGCGATCGCCCGAAACGCCGTGACCGACCAACTCCGCAGCATTCGACGCCGGTCCGGACGCGAGATCAGCCTGGAAACCGAAGGGCTCCCGGAGCCCGCCGCCCGGGAAGTGGCGGTGACCGATGCCGGCCTGTCGCCAGAACTCCAGCGGGCCCTGGCGTCGATTCCCGAGAGCCAACGCGAGGCCGTTCTCTTGATCCACCTGGAGGAACTCTCGGTGGCCGAAGCCGCCGCTTGGGTGGGCGTTTCTCAGAGCGCGCTCAAGCTGCGCGCCCATCGGGGCTACCGTGCGCTACGCGCCCAGCTCGGGGAGCATCCGCTGTGAGTTCGCGAGCCACGGAAACTCTGCTTCGCGAACTCGCGCGGGAACTCGAGCCCGTGCAGCCGATTCCGAAGCTGCGCAGCACGCTGATCGCCGTGGTGAGCCTCTGGCTGATCGCCGTGCTGTTGGATGCCTGGACCGGCGGGCCGCCGCCGGCGATCGCCGGCAGAAACCTCGCGTTCGTGGGTGTTCTGCTCGGACTGATCTCGGCTTCCGCCGGGGCGACCCTGGCAGCGCTGGCGGGCGCCGTGCCGGGTCGCGGCGACGAAGCGAAGTGGGGACGCGCGCTGGCCGTCGCGGGTTTGGTGCTGGCGGCCGGTGTTTCGCTCTGGGCCGTGGCCCAGGTGGAAGCGGCTGCGTCCGGGGTACCCTGGGCCACGAGCCTCGCCTGCATTCGCCGAGCCACTGTTCTGGGGATCCTTCCGGCGTTGCTGGTCTGCGCGTTCCTGGCCCGAGCCTGGGCTCGCAAGCCCCTCGTCGGCGCCGGCCTGGCGGCCACGGGCTGCGTTGCCCTCGGCTCCGTGGCGGTCCATCTGAGTTGTCCCGCCGGCGCGGGCCTTCACGTGTTGCTGGGCCACGCGTTTGCGCCGCTGGTGACGACGGCGATTCTGGCACTCCCCCTGGCCGGCCTGGTGGTCTACTTCCGCCGCTAAAGCCGCGCATTTCTCAACCGCAATGCGTTGGCTACCACCGAGAGCGAACTCAGGCTCATGGCCGCGGCCGCGAGCATGGGGCTCATGAGCAACCCGAAGGCGGGGTAGAGCACGCCCGCTGCGATAGGAACGCCGATTCCGTTGTAGACGAAGGCGAAAAAGAGATTCTGTCGGATGTTTCGCATGGTCGCGCGGCTCAGCCTGCGCGCACGCAGGATTCCGACCAGGTCGCCCTTGACCAGGGTGACGCCGGCACTCTCCATGGCCACGTCGGTGCCCGTACCCATGGCGACGCCGACGTCCGCTTGAGCCAGGGCCGGGGCGTCGTTGATTCCGTCGCCGGCCATGGCAACCCGTTGCCCCTGTCTTTGGAAGCGCCTCACCGTCTCCGCCTTCTGCGCCGGCATCACCTCGGCGATGATCTCGTCGATGTCGATCCGAGATCCCACGGCGTGAGCTGTGGTGGCGCCGTCACCGGTCAGCATCACGATGCGGACGCCCTCGGACTTGAGCTGCCGAATCGCTTCGGGCGTCGAATCCTTCAGTGGATCGGCCACACTGAGCCAACCGGCCGCCTCGCCGTCGACAGCGGCGAAGACGACCGTGTGTCCTTTGCGCCGCGATGCTTCGGCCGCGGCGACCGCATCGCCGAGATCCACCCCACGCGATGCCAGGAAGCCCGCGTTGCCGAGCGCGACCTCGCGGCCCTCGACGCGTCCCGAGATGCCCCGTCCCGTCACCGAATCGAAATCTTCGACGCGCGTCAGCTCGATGCCCCGACTTTGGGCCCCGGCCACGATGGCCCCCGCCAGCGGGTGTTCGCTGCCGCGTTCGAGGCTCGCCACCAGGCGCAGCAGGAGCGCCTTGTCCCAGCCCGCACGGGCGACCCGATGTGGCTCAGGCAAGTACATGGCACGCGGGTA
>JAZFUU010000144.1:0-6303 GCA_036447375.1 Myxococcota bacterium | reverse complement strand
CGCCGGATTGCCCGGGCCGACGCGCGCATCGAGGCGATGCGGCTCAACGGCATGCGCTTTCTCACCCGACAGCTGAAGGGCCAGAAGCTCGGCAGCGAAACTTCCGTCAACAAGCTTCATCGCGCGGCCCTCGAGATCGAGCTCGGCGAACTGGCTCTCGAGATCCAGGGCAGCCGCGGCGCGCTCATGTGCGACGATGAGCTGGTTCCCGAGGGCGGCAAGTGGCAGCGGATGGCGTTGGGCTGGCCGGAAGTGGTGATCGGAGGCGGCACCCCCAATATCCAGCGGAATATCATTGCCGAGCGCGTTCTCGGGCTTCCCAAGGACTGAACGGCGGATGGATCGGCGGGCTCGCATCGAGGCGAAATTGAGGGATGGCCTCGACGCCGTGCACGTCGAAGTCGCCGACGAGAGCCACCTTCACGCCGGCCATGCCGGCGCTGCCTCAGGAGGCGGCCATTTTCGCGCTGTGATCGTATCGGGGCAGTTCGACGGCGAGAACGCGGTTCAACGCCAGCGCCGGGTCTACGCCGTGTTGGCCGCGGAGATGGGCAGCGAGATCCATGCCCTCTCGATGCGCACCTTGACCCCGGAGCAGTGGCGCGAGGCCTGATCCTTGGCCGCTCGTGGTGCGGATCGAATCAGACGGCGAAATCGTCCAGCCAACGGCGCAATGAGACGGTGAAACCGGACGCGTTGCGGTGCCCGCCGCCGCCGAGTTGGCACGCCAGCTCCGACACGTCGACATCTCCGATCGAGTAGAGGGTGGCGTTGACCCGATCCCCGAAAATTCGATAGACGAGACCCCAGGCCTGACCGAAGCGGGCGCGTTTCGCGAGTTCGTGACCGAGCGCGCTGCGAAGGTGAGCCGAATTCACCGCCTCGATACGCCGGGTGCCGAGGACCACGGGGTGCGCTGCGTGCAGCGCCCGTTTCACCTCGATGCGATTGGCGCGCACGATTGGCTCCCCTTCCTGCGCCAGACTCTCGATGGGCCGGGAGGCGAGTTCGTCCCAGACCGCAAACTCCCGCGGATGCGAGCCGATGGCCGCATTGATTTCTTCGGACCGGGCGAGCTTCCAGTTCCAGAGATCCTGATCCTCCACATAGGCGAGCAGGTCCGGCGCTGGCTCCCCCGGGTGGAAGTGATTCCAGGCGAGGACGGCTCCGGAGTGGTCGAGATCGAAGCGAACCGTGTGTGCGCTTCCCGCCATCAGGTTCTCCAAACCGAGGTCCGACGCGTATCGATCCCGCGCCGTGAGATGATGATCGAGCAGGACGAACTCGGTCGCGACCTCCGCAAACTCCCGGATCGCCTGGTTGGGAGGCGCGATGTCGACGAAAACGACCTGATCGCCCTCGAAATCGACAGGGTTCAGCGGATCGTCGTGGCTGTGGGGGATGAAGCGTCCGTCCTCGCCCCAGGCGCGCCAGAGCGCCCACGCGGCACCAAAGCCGTCGGGACAACCCGCGTGATAGAAGCAGTTGCGTTTCACGGCGGGCAGTCTAGCCCATCGCATTTCGCACTCGTTAACGGGCGGCTGCGGAGATCGGAGTAACATGACCGCGGCCCGGCTTTGGCAGGCCCGAGTCGCAGGGAGATCGCCCGCTTGAGTCGCCTGACACCGCTCGACAAGGCGCTGGTCCTGATCCTGGTGCCGATCTGGGTCACCTGTTTCGCTCTCGGCTTGAGATCAGTGGTTCGGGGCGGTGCAATCACCTTCCTGGGACTGTCAGTCGAGGGCTCCGACCGCTACCCCATTGTTTCGGGCGACTTCCAACGCGCGCTTTCTGGGACCGACCTCCGTGTGGGTGACCGGCTAATCCGGGTAGGAGACGCCGACCTCCGCGGCGTCGGCACCCCGGGCTTCGTGGGATACTCCCATGAAGAGGCGGGGCGAGATCTCAGCGTACCGCTGGTCTTCGAGAGAGACGGCGAGCGGTTCGAGACCTCGCTTCCCATGTTATCCGTCTCGATATTCCTCCGACCCTTTCTGGCCGCCTCGTTCGCCTTGGCCGCGTCGGGGCTGTTTCTGCTCCTCCGCGGGCGGCCAACCCCCACAGTGCGCGCCTATTTCTATTTCGCGATGTGCTGGGCCCTCGTGACCTGCGCCTTTTATGGAAGCCGACTGGAGGTCTACGCGACCTTCACGATGTTCGCCGCTGGGAACTGCGTGTTCTTCCCGTTGGCATTCCGCTTCGCCTTCCTCTTTCCGGATGATCGAGCGCCGGACGGTCGATGGCATCGGATCTGGCCGTGGTTCTTCGCAGTCCTGGGTCCGTTCCTTGGCATGAGTTTCCTGCGTGGGACGGCGATTTGGCAGATTCCCTTCTACGTAACCTTCGCCCTGGGCGGGTTGGCGATGCTCGCTGTTACCACGCGCAAGTACCGCGGCGCAGACCGGGTCGCGCGCCGACAGATGAAGTGGGTCCTGCTCGGGATCTACTGCGCCGCGCTTCCGCAGGTGGTCGGGGCTACTGTGTCCGTTCTATCTCCCCGCTTCGGCTGGATCTGGTTTGCGAGCTTCTGGGCTCTGCCGCTCCTTCCCCTCTCTCTCGTGATCTCGGTTGCACGCTACAACCTCTTCGACATCGACCGCGTGCTCTCCGCCGCGGCCTCCTACAACATCCTCGTCGTGCTGCTGGGTGCCGGGGCGCTCGTCGGGGTACCGCGCCTCGCCGAAGCCGCGTCTGGCTTCGTGGGAATCGACCCCGGGACCGGACAGGTCGCTCTTTCGCTGGTGTTGGTCGTACTCCTGATCCCAGCTCACCGGCGGCTGCGCCCCCAGATCGACCGCGTGTTCTTCAAGGAGCGCTACGCGCTCGACCGGGGGATCGCCGAGCTGCTCCCGACTCTGTCGGCCTGTACCGACACGCGGGAGCTGACCGAGCGCGTGGGCGAGGGGCTCCACGGTCTGCTGCGGCCCGAAGCCTGCGTCGTCTACGCCGGCGTGGAAGAGAGTTACGCCCCGGTCTTTGTGGAGGGTCGGGTGGTGCCGCCGGCCTTCGAGGCGGATAGCCCCCTCATCGGAACACTGCGAAAACGCCGCGGACCGCTCTCCCTCAGCGACGCTGGCCGCCACCCCGACGAAGCTCCCCTTGGGCCCTTCGACCGCGCCGCGCTGGAGACGCTCCAAGCCGAGGTGGTCGTGCCGGTGCTCCGGGATGATGCGCTCGCCGCCTTCTTGTGCCTCGGCCCGAAGCGATCCGGAGATGTCTACACCTCGACGGACCTCTCGCACCTGGCTGCGGTCGCCGAGACGGTCTCTCAGCGGTTGCAGCGTTTCGATCAGGACGACGTGATCCGAGCGGGGCGCGAGATGCAGGCGTCCTTGCGCCGCTATGTCCCGGGCGCCGTGGACGAGCAGCTATCGAGCGGTGTCGAGCCCACCTCCGAGGAGCGCGAGGTTTCGGTGCTGTTCGTGGATCTCCGGGGCTACGTGAGCTTCGCCGAGAGCCGCCCTGCCGAGGAGATCTTCTCCACCGTGAACCGCTACACGGAGACCGTCTCGCAGATCGTGCAGGGGCACGCGGGCAACGTGGTGGAGTTCAACGGAGACGGCATGATGGCCGTCTTCGGCGCGCCCCGGAACCTGGTTCACAAGGAGTGGGCCGCCGTCGAGGCAGGGCGAGCGATCGTGGAGGCGATCGGTGCGCTTTCGATTGAGCCGGGCCCGCAAGACCGCGAAGCGGCCGCGCAGCGGTCTCAGCGACAGCGTTCAGCGGGTGTGGAAGTCGGCCCTGGGGTCGACTTCGCTCGCTCCTCTTCCGAAGCCGAGCGAAGTCGACAAGACAAGCTCTCGGTCGGTGTCGGCATTGCCACGGGGGACGCTTTCGTCGGGAACATACAGGCCGTGGATCGCTTGATCTGGAGTGCGATCGGGAACACCACGAACCTGGCCGCGCGACTCCAGGGCCTGACGCGGGAGCTGGATGCGTCGCTGGTGATCGATCGCCGGACGTGGGAGCGCGCCGTGAATGCCGCCACGGACTTCCAGAAGCGGCCCGACGTGCCGATCCGTGGCCGCCGCGACACCCAGGACGTGTACGTGCAGCCGATGCGGGAACGCTCGTAGCCGGCAGCGCGCGCAGCAAGGCGAAGCAGCGGAGTCAGATACCGGCAAGCGCGTAAGCGCGCGCAGCCAGGCGAATCCGAGCGGAGTCAAACCAACTAGGCGTCTTCGCCAGCGGCGCGCGCGCGGGCCAGCATCGTCTTCTCGTCGTGTTCCAGATGTCGGATCGCCAGCACGAGAAACGTGATTGACAGCCCGCACACGAGCAGCGACCAGCGCATAGCCGCCGCCAGGTCGCCGAGTGCATCCGACAGCTGGCCGATGACATAGGGACCCAGTGCGAAGCCCACGAGGGTGAGAACCAGGATGTAGGCGGCCGAGGCCACCGCGCGCATTCGCGGCAGCACCAGATCCTGCACCGTGGAGGCGCCGGCGCCGACCCACATCGCGGTGAAGAACGTGACCGGAAAGTTGATCGCGTAGGCCAGCACGACGTTGTCGGTCGTGAGCATCCACAGAGCCAGCGGAACCGGAAGAACGGCGGCCAACAACCCCACGTACAGACGACCGCCAGGGGCGCGCCGTCGCAAGCGGTCCGCCAGCACGCCCCCGATGGTCACGCCCAGCAGTCCGGCGACCGCCGCCGTCGTGCCCACGATCGCGCCTACGTCTCCGCTCTCCTGACCGTGGATGCGGATGAAGAACGGCGGCGTCCAGCCCCCGATGCCGTAGCCCACGAACGCCAGGAAAGAGAAACCCAGGCCGGCGTAGCGAAGCGAAGGGCTTCCGAAGATGAGAGCGGCCGACGCGGGGTCACGCAGGCCCAGGCCCTGGGCCCAGGAGAAGGTCGCGTAGGCGCCGAGAGCGAGTGCCATCCATTGCAACGGATCTCCGGTGATCCAGATCAGTGCCGCCGCCGTTGCCGCGATGGAACCCGCGGCGACCAGGTTCCTGAGCAGGCCTCGTTTTCCCGCGCCTCCCCGCCACAAGTGAAATATGGTGAAGGGCGGCACCACCGCGCGCAGCTCGAGGAAAAACTCGCGAAAGGGGTGGGGCTCGGGCGGGGCGAAGATTCCGTCGGCGGCGCCGCGCCGGGGCTCGCGCAGGGTTCGCACCCAGATGGCCGCGAGTATCCCCGGAAGTCCCACAGCGAGATAGGCGGCCTGCCAGCCTTCCAGCCCGAAGGGGCCCGTCCCCGCCGGAAATGCCGCCTTCCAGCGGTCGACGATCTGACCGCCGATCAACAGTCCCAATCCGGCACCGATGTAGATCCCGCTCGAATACAGGGAAAGCACCGTGGCTCGAAAACGGGCGGGGAACGAATCCATCAACATGGAATAGGCGGCGGGGGTCGCACTGGCCTCGCCCACGCCCACCCCGATCCGGGCCAACGCGAGCTGGGAGAAGCTGCGCGCGAGACCGGACACCGCCGTCATCAGGCTCCAGAAGGCGAGTCCGATGGAGATCAGTGAGCGTCGATTCCAGACATCGGCGAGCCGGCCGAGGGGAATTCCGAATACCGCGTAGAAGACGGCGAAGGCCGTTCCGTACAGGAAGCCGATCTCGGAGTCACTCATGCCCAGATCGGCTTTGATGTCTTCGGCCAGGATCGTGATGATGTTGCGGTCTAGAAAATTCAGGACGTAGACGACGACCAGCACCGCGAGTACGTAGCGGGAGTATCCATCGCCGAGCTCGGACGCGTCGGCGCTCCCGTTTCCGGCTTCCGCCGGGCGCGGGTCCGATTCTGTGGGTGTACTCAAGGCCCGCGCATTCTAACTGGAAAACCCGGCACGCTGGGCCACGGGTTCGCCGACGGCTCGGGTCCAGGGTACGTTCCGCGCCTCTGGAGATCCCCCGTGTTCGATATCCCGGGTTTCACTGCTCTCGTCTGCCGCAACCTCGTCTGGCCCGGTGTGGGGCCCAGCCGCTGGCTCGACGCCGTGGAGCGCGTGCACGTCGATCCCTACCCGTGGCTTCTGGAGAGCTCGCTCGTCGACCCCAGGTTGGGGCGTTACTCGTTTGCGGGTGCCGATCCCTACGCGGTCGTCCGCGCCTGGGGGACGAGCGTCGAGATCGAGTGCCGGCGCGCCTCACGCCCCGGTTGGTCGCCGGGGCGCCATCGCGTCGAGTGCGACCCCTTCGAGGCGTTGCGATCGTGGCTTCCGCCTCGCCCTGCCGCAGCCGACGCCGTGCCGTTCCCGTTTGCCGGGGGGGCGGTCGGTTTCCTGGGCTACGCGCTGGCGGAGAGGGTCGAACCGGTCCGACTCCACGGTCGGGACGATCTCGG
>JAZFUU010000143.1:0-3599 GCA_036447375.1 Myxococcota bacterium | reverse complement strand
AACGTGAAGTCCTGGTCGGCTACCCGACGCAGCGGAGTCAGATCGCTATGCGCGAGGCCCTCGTAGTAGAGATCGCTCAACGCCGGGGATGGAGTCAGCACGACGACCGAGGCGAGCCGTTCAGCGAGCATGACCTCCTTGAGTGCATCGGCGAGAAACGCCACACAAGCCCCGCGATCGGTGAACCGGAACAGCTCGACGGGAGGCCCCACCCGTACACTCTCAGGGGCCTCATCTTGTTCCCGTAGATCCCCGAGCACTCCCGCGGCGAAATCAACGATCTCCCGGGAAGATCGGTAACTCACCCGGAGCGTCTCGATCTCGGTTCCGGACACGCCGAGACGTCGCAGAAACTCACTCCAGGAGGTAAATCCGCTGTGCGGAACCAGGTGCTGATTCGTGTCTCCCGCGAGGGTGATGCAGCCGCGCTCATCGAGACAGCGAAGTAGCACCTGAACCTCGAGGGGAGAGAAGTCCTGCGCCTCATCGATGGCCACGTGCCGATACCGCAACGGCTGGTGTCCGCGGCCGCGCAATGGGCCCACCCGGAGCTGCCAGGCGTACAACAGCAAGGTGTCGTCCTCGGGGTCGAGTTCGGCGTCCGCCCCAGCTTCGCCGGAGAGGGCCTCGAACAGATTCTCGTTACTGCGTCGATTCCACTCGACGAAGCGATGAATCTGCGCCTTCGAGAATTCTCCCGGCGCCTCGCGGGCGCACAAGTCCTCGAGCAGCGCCGGCTGAGTCAGCACACTCGCCCAGTCGTCGAGGGCTTGCTCGGCGCCCGTGGCGTCAAGCACGTTCCCGTTCGCGCCTCGGATATGGGCCTCGAGGGCCACGCCCATGACGGGGTGCAGCTTGAGTCGCTGAACCTCGGCCGGGGTGTTCGCTCTCAGGGCCCTCGGAAGCCGCGGAAAGTGGCGGCGGCGTTGTTCGGACACCCACTCGGGGTAGGTGCGGATCTGGACCCCGGCCACTCCCAGGGCCGGCAGCACGTGACCGATGTAGTTGCGCAGAGCCTTCGAGAAGACCACAAAGAGCGTTCGTGCTGAGCCCAGCGAAGCATCGTCGTAGGCGAGATAGGCGATGCGATGGAGTGCCACCGTCGTCTTGCCGGAGCCGGCGGTGCCACGGATGACGAGAAATCCCGACGACGGGCGCGTGATGAGTTCGAACTGGTGCGGATCGATGAGGCTCGTGATCTCGGGCAGATGCTTGTCGGCCCGCCTGCGTACCCCGACTTGATCCGTACCCAGCTGTCGATCGAGACCTTTGCCGATGCCGTGGGCACGCAGGGCTGATGCCTGGCCACCGGCCAGACGCGAGCGCGGCTCGACTCTCCGGCGCCAGCCTCCCGGCGCCTCGGGCTCGGGGGCGAACACACCTTCGGGTGCCTCGATCCGCTCGAGGACCCCGTTTCGGATGACGACAGTCCGTCGAGCGATCACCGCGCCCGCACGGGGCGTTCCCGCGAACTCCTCCTCGTAGTCCTCGTCCTGCTCATAGCGATAAAAGATTCGGGAGATGGGAGCATTGCGCCAATCCACGATCCGGACGCCCTCGCGGATGAAGGTGGCACGACCCAGGCACAGGTCGCGTTCCTCCTCGCCCTCGCGCAGCCTCAAGTGCGCGAAGTACGGCGACTCCGGATCCACCGGGATCTCCCGGGGGGTGCTGCGAAGCTGTTCGAGGAGCGCCGAATGGCGATGGAACTGCTCCCGGAGAGCCACCGCATCTTTCCCGCCCCCGCCGGCTAGAAGCTCCCGCAGGCGTTCGAGCTCCCGAACGAGCCCTCTTTCGGACCGGACCTTCGCCGGGCGAGCGCCCTTGAGCTGCGTTCGAACTCGTGCCAGCAATGCCAGTTCCTGCGACACGATCGGGTCGCTCACCGATACGAACTCCTCAACGGTTCGAGCGCCTCGAATCACCTGGTTCCGGTCGATCGGGCGCCACTTTTCCCAGAGCACGCCGGCCGACGTCCCGCACGAACTCGTTGGCGACGACGGCCCAGATGAGAAACGGGAAGCTATCCGAGAGCATCAGCATCGGAAACAGAGCCGAAAACGCCTGCGCCGACAGCCCGTAGCGCGCCCGCGCGTGGAAGGCCGTCGCTGCCAATCCGATCTGGACCAGGAAAATCAGCCCGAACCCCACCGCCGACCCGATCAGTCGGCGCCGGATCTTCAGACCCGGCGTGATCAGCATCAACGCGAAGAACGGAAGCATGTTGAGAAAACGGTTTCCCAACATCATCCGCGGCAGTCGCCGGACGCCCAGAAGCTCGAGCACCGGACCTGCCAGCCATGCAAAGAACGCGAGGTAGGCGTCGCGGCCCCACACATCCCACAGCCACGTCAGTGGGAGTGTGATCGCCAGGAACTCAAGCAACAGAAGAATCAGGCGCCTTGTCATGCCGCACGACCCGGACAATCCACAACAGCCAGACCGACGTGATCATGGCGATCATGGTGGCCTGCCAGAAGTAGATGTGCATGAACTCGAAGGTCTCGCGATAGAAACGCCCGACGAGGATCAGCACCAGAATTCGTATCAGGTTGAAGAGGTAGATCAGGGGGCCGCCCCAGGCGAACCCCAGCAGCTTGTTCCGCGCGCTGGTGGGAAACGCCAACACCGCCGCGGCAAAGATGATGATCTCATAGATTCCGGTGCACTCCTCGATGATCTTCACGGGAAATCCCGCGTAGGTGACAATCCGACCGGACACACTGACGTCGTCACCCAGCAGACTCAGGAGCGCGTACTCGATCTGGGCGGTGCCGACGATCGCCGCCTTCACCAGAGAGGGAAATTGTTGCTTCAGGTACGGGTAGGCGACCGCCTCGATGCCGAGGTACACGACGAAAAGACAGACGAAACGAGTGGAAGGATTCGCGGCAGCGCGCCGGATCGCGGCCCGAAATCCCGCCGCGCGACCTGCCGTGTCGCCCAGGTCTCCGCCCTCGCCATTTTCTTGGATGGGATCCCGCGCCACGCCAGAGTCTACTCATACCCGGGCGACCCCGTCGAGCCGGATGCGCTAGCGTGACGCGCGAAGTGCCGATGAACGCCCGCAATCTCGCGACGCTCGATTCCGAGAGCTACATCAACCTCGCAACCTTTCGTCGAAACGGAGAGGCCGTCGAAACACCGGTCTGGTTCGCGGCTCGGGACGGTAAGCTCTACGTATTCACCGAGTCGCGCGCGGGCAAAGTGAAGCGACTGCGCAACGACGCGCGGGTTCGGATCGCGCCGTGCGGAGTCCGCGGCAAGCTGAAGGGAGCCTGGATCGAGGGCACCGCCCGACGAATCGACGACCCCGAACTCGTCCGGGGAGCCTACGAGGCCCTGTCCGGGAAATACACCTGGCAGATGCGAATGACGGATTTCATCTCCCGGCTTTCGGGTCGAATCGACCAGCGCGCAATCCTGGAACTCGAGGTCTGACCCGACCTGTCGGTTCGGGCCCGTGCCGGGTGCTTCGAGCCGATGCCGCGAGGGTCAGAAATTGAGGGCTCGCCCGTAGGCATCCAGCACCGACTCGTGCATGGCCTCTGAGAGGGTCGGGTGCGGGAAGACGGTGCGCATCAGCTCGGCTTCGGTCG
>JAZFUU010000142.1:0-11964 GCA_036447375.1 Myxococcota bacterium | reverse complement strand
CTGGTCACGGTATACGAGGCGCCCCTGCTTCGAGAACCTCCGCCGCTGCGACGGGCCTTCTGTCGGGTCTGTGGATCGCCCCTCCCCGCACCCCTGGAGGGGACCGACTATGTGGTACTGCTCGCGGGCGTACTCGACGAGGACCCGGGAACGAAACCCGTGAGTCATATCTTCGTGAAAGACGCCCCCGCGTGGCATTCCATCGATGACACGCTGCCCCAATTCGAAGGACGTCCCCCGCCCAATCTGCGGCTCTAGCCCACGACTCGCGCTTCGCCTATGGCATCGACCGGGACACCATCGCGGTAGATGACCTGCTCGGTGCGCAGGGCCGGAACCCGCGGACCGGGCGTGAGGATCCCCACCTGATTGAGCGGGTCGGCGCCCGAGAGACGAACGATCTCACCACTTCGCGGGAGCTTGCGCGTGCGGCGAAGTGCCTCTACGGCGCCCGGAAGAGCGTACTGTTCGCCCGCGAAACCGGTGACGAAGCGACCCCCGCGAATACTGCCGCGCGCTTCCATTCGGCGCAGGGCGTAGAGGATCTCGCGCCAGGAAACGGCGAGGTTCTCGCGCGTCAACACGTCGCGAAAGACAACGCCCCAGCGTGCCAGGAGCTGTTCGGCCAGCGCCTGCGAAAGATCGTCGCGATCCATCTTCTCGTCGACGGCGGGGAGCAGGGCCCAGCGCCCCTCGGCCCCCAGTCGACGCCGCGAGCTGCGTGCGCCGCGGCGCAGGCGCCGACGCGCCGACGGGGTGCCGCGGTCTCGCGGAGCGCGCTGACGCGCGCCGAGGAGAGAACGCAGCGACTGAAATCCATCGGCCGCCACCAGACCGCGCGCCACCAGATCCCAGAGCCCCTCCTCGACCTGGATCGGTAGCCGTCCGGTTGCAGCGACGAGCTCGGAGTGAAAAAGCGCACCGCGCTGTTTCAAACACTCGAGCAGATCCCGCGCCGGGCCCTCGCCCGGAAGCGACGGGTGCGTGTTCCCCCGAGCGGCGGAGAGCAGCCAGGGCATTTCTTCGCGCAGGGCCAGCGTGATGGGCGTGGCCCGGGATGGCACCGCGCCGCCGCGGCCCGGTTCTATGCCGGCGTCTGAGGCGGGGCGGATGCCGAGTCGCCCCCAGACCACTTCGCCGGAGAGACACACCGCATCGAGCCAACCGGTGCGGTAGGAGTCGACCCGCGCCGGAAGTACCGCTTCTTCCCAGGCGCCGGAAGCGAGATCGAAGCCCTGAAGCTGTTCCACCACCGCCAGAGTGCCCCGCCGCCCCTCGCGTTGGGTTCCCGGCGCCACGTGCTGCCAGCGCAGCAGGAAGCGCATGAAGTCCTGGGCGCTGACCGGCTCGATCTCCTTGCGCAGACGCTCTCGCGTCTGCACATGAATCCGGGCCAGTAGCCGCCGCGCGCAGTACTCCTCGGTGTTCTCGGGCCGACGCTCGACGTCGAAGCGCCCGCGGAACAGAAAACCCTCGGACTCGAGGCGCGCCAGCCCCTGCTCGATGAGGATCGACCGCAGGCCTGTCGCGGACACGAGTTCTTCCAGGGTCGACGGGCCGAGTCCATCGAGGTGTCCGCGCACCACTTCGGTGGCCGCGCCGTCCGACGTGGGCTCGGGACGCGCCGCCAGCGATTCGGGAAGACGCACGTCGGGATGAATCCGCGCGCCGGGGAAGAGCACTTGAACCGCTTGACGCTGCTCGGTGGCGAACCAGAACCGCCCAGTGTCGGTCGCCACCGTGGCCGCCCGCCCCTCCTCGACCAGCCGATCGAACCATCCGGCCCAGCCTTCCAGGGGCCGGCACACGACCAGACCCATCAGCGTGTCGTGCAGCTCTTCGGAATCTCGCGGCTCCGGCCGCGCCTCTTCGCGCACGCGCGCGATCGCATCGGGGTCGAGGCGTCCCAGATCCCTGGCGTTTTCGGGCAGTCCCCGGCGCAGGGAAATGGCACGCGTGCGCCTCTCCTCGAGGGGCGCATCGTCGAGAAACGTGAACGGACGTCCATTCAGGATCTCGTGGGCCATGGGCGAAGGCTCGGTCGTCTCGCGGCTGTGAACCCGAACTCGCCCCCCCTCGATGGCGCGCAGCAGTGTCTCGATTCCCTGCAGATCCATGGCCTCGGTGAAACAATCGTCGAGGGTCTGGCGCACGATCGGGTGGTCGGGAATCTCGATGGGTCCCACGGCGTTGTCCTGGCAGGCGGCGAGGCCGGGGAAGATGGCGGCCATCAAGTCATCGGCTTCCATCCGCTGGATCGGCGGGGGGTTCTTCTTGCCCCCCCGGAAGCGAAGCACCACGAGCGAGCGTCCCAGATTCCAGCGCCACCGCGCCTGGAACATCGGCGCTAGAACCACGGCCTGGGCCAGAGTGGCGGCGAGGTCTCGCGAGGAGAGCATCTTCAAAAAGTCGGGAAGCGGGAAACTGTGCTGAGGGCCCAGCGAAAGAACCAGTGCGTCGTCGTTAGCGGCCGCCTGGAGTTCGAAGTCGAAGGCCCGGCAGATGCGCTTGCGCGCAGCGAGCCCCAATCCGCGATTGATGCGACCCCCGAAGGGCGCGTGCATCACGAGCTGCATCCCGCCCGTCTCGTCGAAGAAACGCTCGAGCACGATGTCTTCCTGGGTGGGAATAATGCCCAGGGCGTCCCGGGTGGCAGCCAGGTAGCGCACGATCTGCTCGGCACCGGAGGCGTCCAGGCACGCTTCGCTCTGGAGCCAGTCGACGGCGCCGGCGCGGTCACCGGCGACAAGCCGAGCACCGACGGCGGCGCGCAGGTCCGAGACCTCGGCCGAAAGTTCTTCGGTGCGCGCCGGCGCTTCGCCGAGCCAGAAGGGAATCGTCGGGGGAAGGCCTTCTGCGCTCACCACGCGAACCACCCCGGACTCGACGCGCCGGATCCGCCAGGAGGTACTGCCCAGCAGGAAGATGTCGCCGGCCATACTCTCGATGGCCCAGTCTTCGTTTACGGTGCCGACGAAGGTGTCGTCGGGGTCGGCGACGACCCGGTAGTCCGCGGTCTCGGGAATGGCACCGCCCGACGTCAACGCCGCCAGCCGAGCCCCGCGCCGCGCGCGCAGCATGCCGTGGATACGATCCCGGTGGAGATAGCTGGCACGCCTGCCGCGCCCGGTCTGGACTCCTTCAGAGACCAGCTCGACCACGGCGTCGAAGTCCTCGCGCGAGAGATCCGCGTAGGGGGCGGCCCGCCGCACCAAGGCGAACAAGTCGTCTTCCTTCCAGTCTTCGGACCCGCAGGCGGCGACGATCTGCTGGGCCAGGATGTCGAGGGGAGCCACCGGCGGCAGCACCCGGTCGAGCTTGCCGAGCTGCACCGCGCGTACCAGGGCCGCACACTCGACCAGCTCGTCGCGCGTGGTGGGATAGAGTCGCCCCTTCGGCGTGGCCGTTCGCGAATGGCCCGAGCGCCCCACCCGCTGCAGGAACGTGGCAATGCTTCGCGGTGAGCCGATCTGGCACACGAGCTCGACCGGACCGATGTCGATCCCCAGCTCGAGAGAGGCCGTGGCCACGAGCACCCGCAGGTCACCCGCGCGAAGACGCGCCTCGACCCTCAGGCGCCGATCCTTCGAAAGACTCCCGTGATGGGCGTTGACCTTGTCTTCGCCGACCCGCTCTTCCAGGAGATGAGCCATGCGCTCGGTGAGACGGCGCGTGTTGCAGAACACGAGCGTCGTGTGGTGCGCCGCCACATGGCCGGCAATCGAGTCGAGTATTTCGCCCCACTGCTCTGCGGAGGTCACGGCCTCGAGCTCGCTGCCGGGAACCTCGATGGCCAGGTCGAGGGCGCGACGATGTCCCACGTCGACGATTTGACACGCGGCCTCGCCGTCGGCCAGCGAACGCGCGGGACCCGCACCCACCAGGAGCCGCGCAATCGTCGCGATCGGGCGTTGGGTCGCCGACAACCCGATGCGTGCGGGGCGCTTCTCGCACAGCGCCTCGAGCCGCTCGAGGGTCAATGTGAGATGCGAGCCTCGCTTGTCGCGCGCCACCGCGTGAATCTCGTCGACGATCACGCTCTGAACACCGCGTAGACGTTCGCGACTGCGTTCGGCGGTGACCATCAAATAGAGAGACTCGGGAGTCGTGATCAGAAAATGCGGAGGCCGGCGGATCATCGCCGCTCGCTCCGAGGCGGGCGTATCTCCGCTGCGCACCCAGGCCCGGATGTCCGGTGCCGGGTTGCCCAGTTCGAAGGCCACGTCGCGTATTTCGGCGAGGGGCGTCTGCAGATTCTGGTGGATATCGACGCCCAGGGCCTTGAGCGGAGACACGTAGACCACGTCGACCGCATCCTCCAGGAAGCCCTGGAGTTCGAAGCGCCGGTAGAGGCGGTCGATGAAGACGAGGAAGGCCGCGAGCGTCTTGCCCGAGCCCGTCGGGGCGGCGATCAGGGTGTCGAGCCCCGCGGCGATGGAGGGCCAGCCCCGGGTCTGGGGTTCCGTCGGTCCGAGCGGAAACCGCCGTTCGAACCAGGTCTGCACTGCGGGGTGGAAGCCTTTGAGAGCGTCCATGGCCGAAGCGAGAATCTAGCAGAAGCCCTGTGACAGATGCGGTCAGCCCTGGCCGGGCGCTAGCATGCGGTGAACGCCGCGCCGTGAGACAGCAAGCCCGAAGGGCGCGCAGCGAGGCGGAGCCGAGCGAAGCAAAGGGACCGGACGTGGAACGCATCGTCTCGCTGTTGCCGAGCACCACCGAAATCGCCTGTGCCCTGGATTTCCAAGACGCCCTGGTCGGGCGATCCCACGAGTGCGACTTCCCGCCGGGGGTGACTCAGCTTCCGGTTCTCACCGAACCCAAACTCGATTCCAGCCGCCCGAGCGCCGAGATCGATCGACAGGTGAAGGCCCGGGTGCGGGACGGGCTCTCGGTCTATCGCGTGGATGCGGATCGCCTGCGCGAGCTCGATCCCGCGGTCATCCTGACCCAGGATCAGTGCGAAGTGTGCGCGGTCAGCCTCTCCGATGTCGAAGACGCTCTGAACGAGTGGATGGGATCGCGCCCGCGGCTTCTCTCGCTGAAGCCGGCCACCCTGGGCGATGTCTGGCGCGACATCCAGCGGGTCGCCGACGTGCTGGGTCGCCCCGAACGCGGGGAATCCCTGACCGCCGACCTCACCCATCGCGTTTCCGAGACGGCGGAGCGCGCACTGCGCATCAAAGAGCGACCCCGGGTCGCCTGCGTCGAGTGGATCGACCCGCTGATGATGGCCGGAAACTGGATGCCCGAGTTGGTTTCGCTCGCCGGCGGACGCAATCTATTCGGTGACGTGGGAACTCACTCGCCGTGGACCGACTGGAAAGCCCTGCGCGAAGCCGACCCGGACGTCATCGTCGTCCTGCCCTGCGGCTTCGACCTGGCGCGCACCCGTGCGGAAATGGAACCGCTGACGGCGCAGCCGGGCTGGAGTGAGCTGCGCGCGGTCCGCAATCGCCGCGTCCATCTGACCGACGGAAGCCAGTTCTTCAACCGCCCGGGGCCTCGGCTCGTCGAGTCCCTCGAGATCCTGGCGGAGATCCTGCACCCCGACGAATTCCCTCCCGAGCACCGCGACTCGGCCTGGCAATCGCTCTAACCGGAGGGCAGTCGATTCCCGATGGAAACTGAAACCGATGGAAACTGAAGCCCAGTGGCGACGCTGCAGCGCCTGCAAGCAGTCCATCGCACTCGGCGCGGGGTATTGGACCTGCAACGTCTCTACCTGCAATCGCAAGCGGACCGGTCTCGTGTTCTGTTCGGTGGCTTGTTGGGACGTACATCTCCCCGGTGCCAATCACCGCGAGGCGTGGGCGGTGGAGAAAATCGCCCCACGCAGCCCGGAGACTGGAATGAAGCCCGCGAGTGGCGAACAAAGCAAGCCTCGGAGACGCATCGTTCGAACGGAATCTGCGGGCAAGGCGGCTTCCGCGACCCCGAACGAAGTCCTGGTCGTAGCCAGTCGCCTCAAGGATTACGTTCGCGCAAAGTCCGGATACAACACGTCGGACCGCGTGCTCTCACCCCTGTCCGATAGGATTCGGCGTATTTGCGACAAGGCCATCGAGAACGCACGTCGCGAGGGTCGCATGACGGTTCTCGATCGAGATCTCCCGGACGAATGATCGTCAGCGGGAACCCTTCCCGCGGAACTCCTCCAGAAAGCGGGCCTCGAGGGCGGGAAGATCGGAGCGGTAGACCCGCGAGAGGGAGCGCCTCAGGTCTCGGCTTCGAATCAGGTCGTGGCAGAACTCTCGAAGCTTGCGTTCCCCGTGACGCCGCGCCAGGAACTCGACCATTCCATAGGACTGCAGATAGGCCAGGCGCGCGGCTTCGGGTCCCAGGTGCCCGAAGCTCGGGGTACTCAACTTCGCGAGCGAAACGAGTCGTCCGTTGCCGGCCGCCCACTTGAGCCTTGCGAGCTCGTCACCCGAGAGATGGCGCTTGCCGACCGAGCGCGCCTCGAACCACTCGGCCAGACCCTCGTTCAACCAGGCCGGAAAAATGAGCGACGGCGCCGCCGCGTCCAGCGCCGCGTGCACCAGCTCGTGGTTGAGCACTCGAACCAAACCCGTGTGCACCTGGGTGGATCCCCGCACGCGGATCACACCCGCGTAGAATCCGGCGGCGGCGAAGCGAAACCGACCGGAGAACTCGTGCTCGAAGATGCCCGGATCGTAGACGACGACCTCGATCTTTCGGTCCGGTCGCAGGCCCAGGGTGCGGCCGAGGAGGTCGTAGGCGTCCTCCAAAACGTCGAGGACGCCCTGTTCGAAGCGGCGCGACCCGTGAAAGCCTCCGGTCGCGTCGATGTCGACGTCCTGGTACAGAACGAAGTGGGACGAAGTCCGCTGGTCGAATTTTCCATCCGCCCCGCGACCCGCGGCGTTCGCCGGACCCCCGGCCAGCACGGCCGCGACTGCGAGCGCGATCCGAACCGCGCCCCTACCCCAACGGATAGCGAATCTCCTTGGAGATCCTGTCACAGGCCGAAAGGGCCTCGTCGGGGATCCGCGCTTCCGCCGCGGCGAGGGTCTCGTCGAGCTGCTCGGGACTCGTGGCGCCGATGATCGTCGAGCCCACGAAATCCTTCGTCAATGTCCACGCGGTGGCAAAGGTCACCGGCGACAAGCTGCATTCCCGGGCCACTTCGGCGAAGCGCGCGGTCGCTCGCAGAGTTCTCTCGTTGATGAAGCGCTGGGTCATGGATGCGGTGCGGGCACCGTCGTCCTTGTAGCGGGTGAAGCGCGCCCCCTTGGGCCAGGCACCGTCCTGATACTTGCCCGACAGCACCCCCGCAGCGATGGGGCTGTAGGGAAGCAGGCTCACGCCTTCTCGCCTGCAGACCTCGCCCAGCTCGTCCTCGAACCGCCGATTCAGCAAGCTGTAGTTGTTCTGAATGGTCTCGTAGCGCACCAGGCCGGCGCGGTCCGACATCCACAGGCTCTTGGTGAGGCCGTAGGCGTTCTGATTGCTGCACCCCGCCACGCGCACCTTGCCCTCCTCCACCAGACGATCGAGGGCCTCGAGCGTTTCCTCGATCGGAAGATCCGGATCCGGCCAGTGGGTCTGGTAGAGATCGATGTAGTCGGTTCCCAGGCGCCGCAGACTCCCCTCGACGGCGCGTGCGATGTGGTGGCGGTCGAGACTCGTCTTGCCGTGCCGAATCGGTGCCTGAAACCAGCCACCGAAAGGTCCAGCGACCTTTGTCGCGAGGATGACGGAATCCCGCGGGCGATCGACGAGCCACTTGCCGCAAATTTCCTCGCTCACCCCCACGTAGCTCGCGTCCGGTGGAACCGGGTAGATCTCGGCCACATCAATGAAGTCGACACCGGCATCGAAGGCTTTGTTCAATATGGCAAGGCTCTCGTTCTCGTCGGCCATGCTGCCGAAGGTCATCGTCCCCAGACAGATCTCCGAGACCACCAGACCCGATTTCCCGAGGCGTCGATGGCGCACGGCATCAGGCCTTGGCGCTGGGTCGGGCCGAGACCGATTCGTGCCAGCGCGCGAGGTTCTTGAGCTCGGGGTCGATTTTCACGCCGATGACGCGGCCGAAGTCGATCCCGACCATGGCGGTGATGTCGGCGATGCTGAAGCGATCGCCGGCGATGAACGGCCGGTCGGCGAGCGCCTCGTCCAGCCAGACGAGCTTCGCGGGCACTTCGCTCTGACACGTCTCGCCATATTCCGGCACCTGGGTGATGCGTCCCTTGAAAAATTCGTGGGTGTGGCGAAACCCGTCGGCGATCCGACGCAACAGTTCCAGCTCCATACGCCGATTCCACATCTCGACGAGAGCGCGTTCCTCCGGGCCCACGCCCATCAGCGGCGGTTCGGGCTGGGTCTCTTCGAAATAGCGGCAGATGGCGACAGACTCGGCGATCGTCCGGCCGTCGTCGAGCTCGAGGACGGGCACGCCGCCCATGGGGTTCAGGGCCAGAAACGCCGGCTCGCGATTCTCGCGATTGCCGATGTCGACCTGCACGAGGGGCACCTCGAGTCCCTTCTCGGCGAGAAAGACGCGAACGCGTCTCGGATTGGGCGCATGGGTATTGTCGTGAAGCTTCACGGGGGGTCTCCTGCTCGGAGGGGAAGCGCCCGGGCCGCCCTGCCATTCTTGCCAGAGGGGACGGCCGCGCGCTCCTCGGGAGTTTCAGTCGGGGATGGTATCCGCGCTGACGGGCAGCCGCACGCTGAAGCTCGCGCCGGCGCCCAGCTCGGATTCGACGGTGATCTCGCCCCCGTGGCGGCGGACGATCTCGTAGGCGATGCCGAGGCCGAGACCGGTTCCGGTGCCCACCGGTTTCGTCGTGAAGAAGGGATCGAAGATCCGACCCACAACCTTCGGGTCGATTCCACAGCCGTCGTCCTCGACGCGAACGATCACGTCTTCCCCGTCGCACTCGGTGATGACGCGGATCTCTCCGGAGGCCTGGATCGCCTGACCGGCATTCAGCACCAGGTTCAGGAAGACCTGCTGCAGCTCCTGGGGCGCGCAGAAAACCGTCGGAACCGACGCGTAGCACTTCTCGACGCGGGCCCGGGGCACGAGCTGAGGGGCGGCCATTCGAAGCACACCGTCGAGCAGTCGATTCAGGTCCGCGGACTCCCACTGGCTGCGCCCGGCATGGGCCAGCCCGCGAACGTCGCGCACGATGGCCGCGGCTTGCTCGACGCCCTCCAGGGACTCGTCGATCAGTTCTTCGCCTTCTCCGAGCAGCTCCATCGTCTCCGGCGAGGACGTCGATACCGTCAGCTTGCCGCCCACCGCCTGCCAGTGTTGCCGGAGCAGATGCAGATTGGCGCGCAGATAGGCCAGCGGATTGTTGATCTCGTGGGCGATGCCCGCCGCGAGCTCTCCCACCGCGGCGAGCCGACCCGAGAGCAGCAGGCCCTTGCGCAGGGAGACCACTTCGGCGAGATCCCGTAGCACCACCACCGTCCCGATCGGTGTCCCACTCGCGTCGCGGAGGACATTGGAAGAGATCGACACGGGTTCCCGACCGCCCGCGGCGGCGACGATCTCACAGTGCTGATCGCTGACCTCCCCGGAGAGGTCGCCGGAGAAGCCCTCGAGTCGTTCGGTCATCTGAACGCCGGCGAGGTCCTCCGAGCCGGCCCCGAGCAAGTGAGCCATTGCGGGGTTGGCACTTCGAATCGTTCCGTCGAGCCGCAACGTCGCGACGGCCGTGGGGAGCGTCCGAAGAATCGCGCCGGAGAAAGCGTCGGCGTGGTCGCTGCGGTGGAAGCACCAGGCGATCACGCCTCCCAGGACGGCAAACGAAACCGCGCCGAGTCGCGGAACCGAAACGCCGGCCAGGGACAGCAGTGCGTCGATCAGCAGGGCCACCGCGATCGGAATCAGGATGGCGCCGGTCAGCCAGCGGGGCGGCCTGTGAAGCGAAATGGCCATCACGTTTCCGGTTCAGAAGGCTCCGAATGTGAAGTAGGTCAGCGCCAGCCGGCCGGCGATGCGCATCAGGTCGGCGAAGGCCTGCATCGCCTGCTCGCTGGCTCCGTATCCGGGACACGCGGCGGCTCGGCGCGCGACGAGGTTGTTGAGATGATCCTGCGTCCGTTCGGCCCACATCGCGTTCTCGAACTCGTGGGCGCGATCGACCATCGCGGAGTAGTGCTCGATCTGTTGTGTGAGCCGATTGCACTCGAGCTGACCGGCGCCGGCCGGCAAGGGCACCCAGAGCGCGATTCCCAGGGCGATCACCGCAGTGATCTTCATGCCGCTCCCCCCAAAGCCCCACACAGATCCGAGACCTTCCTGCGTATCGGCGGACTTCGGAAGGGAATGAAGCTCTCGGCTCGGAAAGGAACGAGGCTGAGACCCGTCCCAGGGGCGGAAGCGGAGACGGATCCCCTCGGGGACGACGGATCGCGGCAGCCCAAGGGCCGACCCGGACCGGTCAGCGCTTGCGAAACCTCCAGGGCAGGATCTTCTTGCGCAGCCGCAGGCTCTCCGGCGTCACTTCGAGCAGCTCATCGGGCTCGATCCACTCCAGGGCCGTCTCGATGATCACCCGGTGGTGGGGGGTGATGATCGGATTGTCATCGCGCCCGGCGGCGCGCATGTTGTCGAGCTTCTTCTGCCGGCAGACATTGACGTTCATATCGCCGGCACGGCGGCTCTCGCCGACGACTTGTCCCTCGTACACGGCCACTCCCGGCGGCACGAAGAGCGTCGAGCGTTCCTGAATCTTGAAGATCGCGTGGGGCGTCGTCTGCCCGGTATGGCTGGCCACGATGGCGCCGACCTTGCGGCCCTCGAGATCGCCGGCGTAGGGTTCGTAACCCTTGACCGTGCTGTACAAGGTGCCCTCGCCCCGGGTGTCGGTGAGAAACTCGCTGCGATAGCCGAAGAGACTGCGGGTGGGGACCACGTAGCGAAGCTGGATGCTCGCGCCCACGTGGTCCATGGTGATCATTCGTCCCTTGCGACTTCCCAGCTTCTCCATGACCGATCCCGCGCATCGCTCGGGAACCTCGATCACGACGTCCTCCACGGGCTCGCACTTTCTCCCGTCGATCTCGCGAACGATGATCTCGGGCCGGGATACGCTGAACTCGTAACCCTCGCGCCGCAGGGTCTCGATGAGGACCGCAATCTGGAGCTCGCCGCGACCCGCCACGGCAAAGGTGTCGCGTTGGCCCGTGTCCTCGAGACGAATCGAAACGTTCGACAACGCCTCGCGCTCGAGTCGCTCGCTGATCTGCCGGCTGGTCAGGAAACGGCCATCGCGTCCCGCAAAGGGAGAGGTATTCACCGAGAATTGCACGCGGATCGTGGGGGGATCGATGGTAATCCGGGGCAGCGGTTCGGGTGTGGCGACGTCGCAGATGGTGTCTCCGATCTCGATGGAATCCACCCCGGCCAGGATCACGATGTCGCCCGCCTCGGCGCTTTCCCGTTCTACCCGCTCGATGCCCCGGGTTCCAAAGAGCTTGGTCACTCGGAAGGACTCCGGCGGCCCGTCGGCGGGCACACGAACCACGATCTTGCCGCGCTTGAGCACACCGCGCTCCACCCGACCGATCACCAGCCGCCCCACGAACTCGTCGTAGGAGAGGGTGACCGCCTGAAACTGCAGGGGACCTTCCCGGTCCACTCGCGGCGGCGGCGCGCACTCGATGATGGTGTCGAGCACCGGTGCGAGATCGGAAAGGGGCTCCTCCAGGGTTCGGCGGGCGGCCCTCTGCTTGGCCGAGGCGTACACCACCGAAAAATCCAGCTGTGTGTCGTTGGCCCCCAACTCGATCAGCAGATCGAACACCTCGTCCAGCACCTGTTCGGCCCGCTGCTCCGGCCGATCGATTTTGTTCACGACCAGGATCGGACGCAGCCCGTGCTCCAGGGCCTTGCGCAGAACGAATCGGGTCTGGGGCATCACGCCTTCCACGGCGTCGACCAGCAACAGCACCGAGTCCACCATGCCGAGCACGCGCTCCACC
>JAZFUU010000141.1:0-4772 GCA_036447375.1 Myxococcota bacterium | reverse complement strand
CCACCACGGCGACACGAGCGCCGAATGCTGCGGAAAAGCGGCTGGCCCGAACGCCGCCCGACCCGGCTCCGATGGTGAACAGGTCGTAGTCGCTCTCTCCCATGCTCTCTCCCCGCTCCGAACGTTTCTGCGGCTGGCCGCCGATCATGAGACCGCCCGGCTATCATGAGGCCGGAAGCGCTCGCGCGCTACCTCGAGCGGCTCCCGCTCTATTTCGCGCGGGGCGTCAGCCCCGGGAGACGAACGCGCACAAGCAGCGCTCGGGCCTCAGCGGGGGACAGAAAGCTCACATAGGCGGAAATCATCAGGGGCACGAACCAGACGAGATAGAGCAACGCCTGAGTACCGAGATGCATCGCGATGCCGAATCCCAGGTATGCGGGTCGCAGGTCCGGCAACCAGCGGGGCCGCAGCGTCTCCCGGATCCCGTTCAGGATCGCGAAACCCACGAAGGTGATCTCCCAGAACAGGACGGCCCAGGTCAGAGGTCGCAGAACCCAGGGCTGGAGAATCGCCCAGATTTCGGTCAGGTCGAAGTGGCGATTGTTGGGACTCACGAGGGTGTAGTAGATGGCCGAGCCCTCTTCCCACCAGGTCGGCCCGACCTTGTAGAGCCCCGTGCTCAAGTAGATCATTGCAACCTGCAGCTGGATCAGACGCCGGCACCAGACGGGAACGGTCCCCCCGCGGTCCCGAAGCCGAGCATCGAGACTCAGCCCGCTTCCGCTCGGAGTGATGAAGAGCAGAACCAGCAGAGTCATCAGACACTGGTCGGGCATGGAGTAGAGAAGAGGATTCCGCCCCATCATGCTGACCCACAGAACCAGCACGATGACCGAGGCGGGCCGCGAATACAGACCGACGATCCAGAAGAGATGCGCAAGGAATCCCACGACAAAGACGATGCGCACCCCCAGCGGGCTCTCGATCAGGAAGAAGAGGGAAAGACGGCCGGGAAACGCCTCGCGCGCGAAGCGCCCAGCCAGAGCGGATTCGCTCGAGAAGTATTCCCCCAGGGCACCGACGTGAGCGAGCAGACTCAGGCTGGCAATCGAAACCAGGAGAATCCGCAACAGGCCCAGCACCGTCGGATCCTCGAGGTCGAGGAGAGCGCGGCCCAAGCCCCGGTCGAAACCTCGCCAGAAACCGGCGCGGGGATCAGATGTCTCGCTTTGGGCCAGGGTCTGCCTCGAGCATCGCCCAGACTTCCGGTGTCTGGCAGTTCTGTGCCTCGAGCTCGCGGCGCTGCTCGGGTCCGAGCCCTGGCTCCCCGGCTCGAACTCGGTCCGGAGGCGCAAACCGGCGCCTCAGGAGTTGCACGGTGATCTTCTCGGGCAGTTCGCCGCGCCGGCGCGCCTCGCGGATGCAAACACCGCGCAGATACCAGCTACGCCGCGGATGGTTCTCGTCGGGTTCTGCCGTCAGATAGGACAGCCAGACGTGTTTGCGCGACTTCTCCCAGTCCCAGACCGTGCCCCAGCCACGGCGTTCCACTTCGGTCTCTTCGAGATTCTCGGTACGTCCGTCGTTGTAGTGAGCGGTCAGGTTGAGGTACTCCATCCCACCGCGGGGATTCGGCGCGTACATTCTCCACTGTTGCGAGACGCTGAAGGGCAAGGTGACTCTCTCGATGTCGGCGGCGAGTTCGGCGTGGCGAAGGCCGAGGAGACCCGACGGAATCGCGGGCACGACGATCAGCGCCGCGATGGCGAGCACGCCGAGTATCTGCCCGAAGCGTCGACCCATGACTGCCCACGGCCAATGTAGCGCAGGCCCGGGTGGTCCCGTCCGAGATTCAGCCCAGAGGGTCTTCCCCGAGGAAAGCGGCAGCGACCAGGGCCCGGGTGTAAGCGTGGCGCGGGCGCTCGAGGATCTCCTGCGCGGGCCCCTGCTCCACCACCACACCGCCGTGCATGACCAGGATGTGGTGACTGAGGGCGCGCACGACGCGCAGATCGTGACTGATGAAGAGGTAGGCCAGGTTGTGACGCCGCTGCAGTTCGCGCAGCAGCTCCACGATTTGCGCCTGCACCGACAGGTCCAGCGCCGAAGTCGGCTCGTCGAGCACCAGGAACCGGGGCTTCAGCACCATGGCCCGCGCAATCGCGATCCGTTGACGCTGCCCGCCCGAGAACTCGTGGGGATAGCGGTGCCGACTGTCGGCATCGAGGCCCACCGCCTCGAGAGCCCGAACGACCTCCTGTTCTCGCTCGGCTTCGCTACCCAGGCCGTGTATCGCGAGGCCCTCCCCCACGATGCTCGCCACCGACATGCGAGGGCTCAGACTCGCAAACGGGTCCTGGAACACGATCTGGAGCTCGCGACGCAGGGATCTCATGGCCGCCTGGGAAAGATCCTTCAGGTTGCGAGATCGGTAGTGCACCGATCCGAGACTGGGCTCGAGGCGCAGCAATGCGAGACCGAGGGTTGTCTTACCGCTTCCGCTCTCTCCGACGACTCCGATGGTCTCTCCCTCGCGAACGGCGAGGCTGATCCCGTCCACGGCCTTGATGTGTGCCACGGTTCGGCGCAGCAACCCGCGTCGAATCGGAAACCAGACCTTGACGTCCCGTCCCTGCATGATCGTCTCGGCGCCGGCCCGGGGCTCCGATGGCCGACCCCGAGGCTCAGACGCGAGAAGGTGTCGCGTATACGCATGTCTCGGCGCCATGAAAATCGAATTCCGCGGGCCCTGCTCGACGATGCAGCCGCGACGCATCACGCAGACGCGTTCGGCAAGCTTCCGAACAATGGTCAGGTCGTGGCTGATGAGCAGCAGCCCCATCCCCAGCCGCGCCTGGAGATCTTGAAGCAGCTTCAGGATCTGGGCCTGAATCGTCACATCGAGCGCGGTAGTGGGCTCATCGGCCACCAGAAGATCCGGCTCGTTCGCGAGGGCCATGGCGATCATCACACGCTGACGTTGGCCTCCCGAAAGTTCGTGGGGATACGCGGTCAAACGCTGCTCAGCATCTGGAATGCCCACGAGATCGAGCAGCTCGAGGGTGCGCTCCCGGGCCCGCGCCGACGAAAGACCGCGGTGGGAAATCAACGTCTCGCCGATTTGCCGTTCGACCCGGTGCAGGGGATTGAGCGAGGTCATCGGTTCCTGAAAGATCATCGCGATGCGATCGCCGCGAATGGCCTCGAGTTCGGTGCGCGGCGCTCCGATCAGCTCCCGGCCGGCGAAGCGAATGCTGCCCGACGGGTGCCGCGCCGTCGGGTAGGGAAGCAGCTGGAGAATCGAAAGGGCCGTCACCGACTTGCCCGACCCGCTCTCGCCCACGAGGGCCACGGTCTCACCCGGCTCGACATCGAAGGAAACGTTCCGCACCGCCTCTAGCGTGCGGCCCCCGGAGTCGAAGCTCACCGAGAGGTCCCGAACCTCGAGCATGGCGCTCACGACGACTCGCCAGCCGGGGAGGACGTGGCCATCGCCGTGGTTTCGGCGGCCGGCCGCTCGGCCCGAAACGTCTTGCGGGGGTCGAAGGCGTCGCGCACAGCCTCACCGATGAAGATCAACAGGCTCAACATCACCGCGAGGACCAGAAAGCTGGAGAGCCCCAACCACGGAGCGCTCAGGTTGTTCTTGCCCTGGTTCAGGAGTTCGCCCAGGGACGGACTTCCCACCGGCAGACCGAATCCCAGAAAGTCCAGAGCCGTAAGCGAAGTGATCGCCCCGCTGAGGATGAAGGGAAGGAAAGTGAGCGTAGCCACCATGGCGTTGGGCAGGACGTGCCGAACCATGATGGTAAGGTCCCGCGCGCCCAGGGCACGGGCTGCGCGGACGTATTCGAAGTTGCGAGCGCGCAGGAACTCCGCGCGCACCACGCCGACCAGATTCATCCAGCTGAACAGAAGCAGGAGACCCAGCAGCCACCAGAAACTGGGAGTTACCACGCTCGCCAGAATGATGAGCAGGTAGAGGGTGGGCAGACTGGACCAGATCTCGATGAATCGCTGGAAGTAGAGGTCGATCCGACCGCCGAAATATCCCTGAACCGCGCCGGCACTGATGCCGACGATCGAACTCACGAGGGTCAGGATCAAGCCGAACAATACCGAGATACGGAATCCGTAGATGAGTCGGGCCACCACGTCCCGAGCCTGATCGTCGGTGCCCAGCCAATGATCTCGCGAGGGCGCCGACGGCGCCGGCGTGCGCAGGTTGTAGCTCACGGTGTCGTAGCTGTACGGAATCGGAGGCCAGAACAGCCAGCCCTTCTCCCGAATCAACTCCTGAACCTCGAGCTCTCGGAACTCGGCCTCGGTTTCGAAATAGCCACCGAAGGCCGTCTCCGGGTAGAAGCGCAGGATGGGAAAATAAAAATCTCCCTCGTAGCGGACGAGAAGCGGCTTGTCGTTGGCCACGAATTCGGCGAAAAGGGTCCCGAGGAAAAGCGCGGCAAAGATCCACAGCGACCAATAGCCGCGGCGATTCGCCCTGAAATTGCGAAGGCGCCGCCGACCCAGCTCCCCCAGCCGAACATCGAACCCGCGACCCGGCTTCGTCATCGCCTAGGCCCCTCGGCTCTCGAAGTCGATTCGCGGATCGATCCACATGTAGGCGAGATCACCGATGAGATTCATCCCCAATCCGAGCAGCGTGAAGAAGTAGAGGGTTCCGAGCATCACCGGATAATCCCGGTTGACCGCCGCCTCGAAGCCCAGGAGTCCGAGCCCGTCGAGGGAAAAGATCACCTCGATCAGCAGGGAACTCGTAAACAGAATGCCGACGAAGGCCGCGGGAAAGCCGGCAATCACGATCAGCA
>JAZFUU010000140.1:0-19514 GCA_036447375.1 Myxococcota bacterium | reverse complement strand
AGGCCTTTGACGTGAATCAGTTCATCAAGGGTCGTAGAGCAGTTTTCGTCTCGCCTGAGCGCGACATATACGGATATAGGGAATGCGCGGAGTTCCTGGTAGGCCGTGTGGGGCTCGAACCCACGACCATCGGGTTAAAAGCCCGGTGCTCTACCAACTGAGCTAACGGCCCGGGTGTTGGGTACCACCCGGGTTGGGACGTGTCGAGCGCGGTTCAGGTGAGGGTCAGGTCGAGGACGAGTGCGTAGTGGTCGGATCCCGGAAGATCGACCACTTCGACGCTCTCGGCCATGAGCCCGGAGCCAAAGGCGTGGTCGATGCGAATCAGGGGTCCCCGGGGCCGTCGGGGCCAGGTGGCGGCGGGTCGCCCGCCGCGTGCACCCGCGTGGAGGGACGCGAGGTCATCGAATCGACGGGCGATCCTGTGGTAGACCGGCCACAGCGGGGTCGCGTTGAAGTCGCCGACGATGGCGCGGGTCCGATCCGGCTCGGCTTCGGTATAGGACAGAAGGCCACTCACCTGGCGGTGGCGGCGAAGGGTCTGGGACCAGGGCGGCCAGGTGTGGGGCGCCGCGATGTGAACGTTCAGAATCTCCACCGCGCGCGGCAGATCGGGCCAGTCGGCGGTCTCGAGCTGGGCCACGCATGCATCTCGATAGTTCAGCGGCACACGCCCCAGGCGAGCCGGGCGTCTCAGGGCGATGCCCATTCCGGTGTACTCGAAATTGGGATGCAGCTCGCCGTAGGGCAGGATCTGGGCCAGCACGTCGGCATGGCAGGGGGTCAGCTCCTGAACCGCCACCACGTCGGGTTCGCAGCGCCGAAGCAACTCCGCAAAGGCCTCGGAATCCGCCCGCCCGCTGGCGAGGTTGGCCGAGAGGATACGCAGCGATGAACCCATGCCTTCTTGCTCGTCCAACGCGGGGGGAAGTTTAGGGAGAAGCGCCGATCGGCCCGGCGCTGAGTCGGCCTCCGTTAGCCCGATCGAAAGGGGTCGCGGCAGGTAATCGTCTGGTCGCGACCCGGTCCCACCGAGATGATCTCGACGGGCACCCCCGCCAGAAACTCGACCCGCTTCACGTAGTTCAGCGCCGCTTCGGGAAGTGCCTCCAGCTCCCGGCAGCCCGTGATGTCTTCGGACCAGCACGCGTGAGACTCGTAGACGGGTTCGGCGCGCTCGATTTCTTCCAGAGTCATCGGAAACTCGTGGGTCAGCTTGCCATCCACGCGGTAGGCCGTGGCGATCCGAATCTCATCCAGACCCGAAAGCACGTCGAGCTTGTTGATGGCCAACCCCGTGAACCCGTTCACCGTGGCGGCCTCCCGCAGCATCACGGCATCCAGCCAGCCGCAGCGCCGGGGCCGCCCGGTGGTGGCGCCGAACTCCGAGCCGATTTCCCGCAGTTTCTCGCCCAGGGCACCGGTTTGCTCCGTGGGAAAGGGGCCACCCCCCACCCGGGTGGTGTAGGCCTTGGTGATTCCCAGCACGCGGTCGATGCGCGTCGGCCCGACACCCGCGCCCGCACAGACGGCTCCGGCCACACAGTTCGACGACGTCACATAGGGATAGGTGCCGTGATCGATGTCCAGGAAGGTGCCCTGGGCCCCCTCGAACAATACGTTCTTGCCCTCGCGCAGGGCGCGTTCCAGGGTGTGCCCGGTGTTCTCCACGTAGGGCTCGAGCCGCCGACCCCACTCGACGCACTGGTCGTACAGGGCGTCCGCGTCGATGGCCTCCCATTGGTGGAAATCGACCAGCTCGAAGTTTTTCTGCTTCACCAGACGGTCGATGGCGCCGCGCAGCGCCACCGGATCCAACAGGTCCGCCACGCGAACACCGCGCCGCGCGACCTTGTCTTCGTAGGCGGGGCCGATTCCGCGGCCGGTGGTGCCGATGGCGAAGTCGCGTGCGGCTTCCTCCCGGGCCTTGTCGAGGGCCAGGTGCCAGCTCAGGATCACGTGGGCTCGACCCGAGAGACGCACCCGGGACGGGTCGCGGAGCACGCCCCGTTGTTTCAAGGCCTCCAGCTCCGCGAGCAGCGCCCCGGGGTCGACGACCACCCCGGGTCCAATCAGGTTGACGGTGTGAGGATTCAGAATTCCGGCGGGCACGACGTGAAGCACGGTCTGTTCGCCGTCAACCACAAGGGTGTGCCCGGCGTTGTTGCCCCCGTGGAAGCGAACCACGTACTCGGCCCGGGGAGCCAACCAATCCACCAGCTTGCCCTTGCCCTCGTCGCCCCACTGGGCCCCAACGGCCACGAGTGTCGTCACGGGCCCAGATCCACGAGCTGCGCGGAGATCATGTGGGGCAGCTCGCGCAAGCGTTCCAAGACGGATTCGTTGGGGAGATTGTCCACGTTTACCAGCATTGCGGCCTCGGATCGCTCGGGCACCAAGGCGAGCTGCATCCGCGAAATGTTGATGCCCGCGTCCCCCAGCACCGCGCCTACCGTTCCCACCACTCCCGGCTGGTCCCGATTCTGAATCAGTAGCGTCGGGCCTTCGGGAATGGCCTCGAGCATGAAATCGTCGATCCGCACGATGCGCGGCTGACCGCCGTGGAAGATCGCGCCCACGATCAGTCGGTTCACGCAACCCGACACCCGGGTGCTGATGGTACTGGTGAAGTCGAGGGTTCGACTGGACTTCGACTCCACCACCTTGATTCCGTGTTGCTGGGCGATCAGCGGGGCGTTCACCATGTTGACCCGATCCGTGATCGGTTCGAGCAGCCCCTTGAGCACCGCGATCGTGATGGGGGCGACGTCGGTATCGGCGGCATCGCCCGAGTATTCGATCTCGATCTCGTCGATCGACCCCGGGCAGAGCTGACCCTGGAAGCGCCCCAGCTTCTCGCCCAGGACCAGATAGGGCTGCATCTGCGCCAGCAGCTCGCGGGAGATCGAGGGCACGTTGACCGACGGACCGATGATGTCGGAGAGCAGGTAATCACGCACTTGCTCGGCCACCGCGATGGATACGTTCACCTGGGCCTGTTCCGTTGAGGCACCCAGGTGCGGAGTGCAGATCACCTTCGGGTGTTTCACCAACGGGTTCTCGGCGACGGGCGGCTCCTCTTCGAACACGTCCAGGGCCGCACCTCCGACGCGTCCGTCATCGAGCGCCTCGACCAGGGCCTTCTCGTCGACGATGCCGCCCCGCGCCGCGTTGATCACCAGCACCCCGGCACGGGTCTTGTCGAAGGCGTCGCGGCCCAGCAGCCCCGTCGTGTCTTTGGTGCGCGGCACGTGGACCGAGATCGCGTCGGCGCGCCCCAGCAATTCGTCGAAGGAAACCAGCTCGACGCCCAGCTTCTGGGCAGCCGCCTGGCCGAGGAACGGATCCGAAGCGATCACCTTCATTCCGAGGCCGCGCGCCCGGTCGGCCACGATCCGCCCGATGTTCCCCAGACCGATCACCCCGAGGGTACGGTTGTAGAGTTCGAGGCCCGTGAACCGTTTCTTCTCCCACTTTCCCTCTTTCATCGATGCGGTCGCCTGGGGAATGTGACGCGCGAGCGAAATCAGCAGGGCGATGGCGTGCTCCGCCGTCGTAATGTTGTTGCCGCCCGGGGTGTTCATCACGACGATTCCGCGGGCCGTGGCCGCGGGCACATCGATGTTGTCCACCCCGATGCCCGCGCGGCCGATCACCCGCAGCTTCTCGCCGGCCTCGATCACGTCGGCCGTCACCTTGGTGCCGCTTCGGATCACCAGCGCGTCCACGCCGGCAATGGTTTCCAGCAGTTCTCCCGGCGACAGGCCCGGCCGGTAGGAGACCTGAAGGCCCCGGGCCTCTTCGAGAATCGAGAGACCCTGGGGTGCCAGGGCGTCCGTCACGAGAACCTGAGTCGCGCGATTTGATTTCTGGGTCACGCCGCTGAACCTTTCGCCCCGGAGCTCGAACCCCGGCCCCTTCAAACGGTACTGGGTGCTAAGCCCTTGACTCTATTAAGAAAATCCGCAGCAGCGGGCGATGGTGCCGAAGCCGCAGAGGGGTGTCAACGTTCGGCTACCCGCACCCGTCGCTGAACCCCTTCGGCTATCGCTAGGGTCCGGCTCGCACCGGAGGCGCCCGCGACCGTGGACTACCCCAATTCGATCCGGATCGAGCCCCGCCGACGCTTCGATGCCGTCGTCGCGGTGCCGGGCTCCAAGAGCATCACCAACCGGGCTCTTCTCACCGCGGCCCTCGCGGAGGGCCGCAGCGAGCTGGTCCGGCCGTTGGCCAGCGAGGACACGGCGGTCATGGTGGATGCCCTCGGGGCGCTGGGCTGTGGCATCCGAGTCGGAAAGGAGACGTGTACGGTCGAGGGACTCGGGGGAAGGCTCCGGAGTCCGACGGCGGCGGTCCAGACCGCGAATTCCGGTACCACGGCCCGATTCATTACGGCGGCTTCCGTCCTCGCCGACGGACCCGTCGTGATCGACGGGGGTCCTCGCATGAGGCAGCGCCCGATTCAAGATCTGGTCGATGCGCTGGTCGCCCTCGGCGGTTCGATCGATGTGCTGGGCGAGAATGGCTGCCCACCCGTTCGGGTTCAGGGGCACGAATGGGGTGGGGGACACGCGACGATCGACGCGAGCCGATCGAGCCAATTCGTCTCGGCCGTGCTGCTGGCGGCTCCCTACGCGAAGAACGAGGTCGTGCTCACGCTTCAGAACGGAATCCTCGTCTCCCGCCCCTACGTCGAGCTCACGATGCAGGTCATGCGCGCTTTCGGAGGGAACGTCGACTGGACCCCCGACGGGAAAATCCGGGTGAGCCGCGAACAGCGCTACCGCGGGAGGACCTACGGCATCGAGCCCGACGCCTCATCGGCGGTCTACGCCTTCTGTAGCGCAGCGATCACCGGCGGTCGCGCGCGGGTCGAAGGCATTTCCGGGGAATCAATTCAGGCGGACCTCGCCGTCCTTCCCATCCTGGAACAAATGGGCTGCCGCATCCTGCGCGGAGATCAGTTTATCGAGGTACGGGGGCCGGAGAATCGGCTGCTTCCGGTGGACGCCGACATGAACGACCTGCCCGACGCGGCCCTGGCCATTGCCGTGGTGGCGCTGTTCGCCGCGGGGGAGACACATCTCCGCAATATCGCCAATCTGCGCCTGAAGGAGACGAACCGACTGCTCGCCCTCGAAACCGAGCTGCGCAAGCTCGGAGCCCAGGCCCGGGCCACCACCGATTCGCTCCGCATCCAGCCCGGCCCGCTTCACGGTGCCGAAATCGACACCTATGACGACCACCGGATGGCGATGGCCTTCTCGATGGCCGGACTGAGGGTGGAAGGGGTGGTAATCCAGAACCCCGGATGCGTGTCGAAGACCTGGCCCGAGTACTTTTCCGATCTCGGGCATCAATAGAGGACCATGGATCCCGGGGACGGAGTGGTGCGTCGAAACGAGAACCGGAGTGCAGCCGTGGAATGGACTCGCCCGGTTCGACTATTGGCCGGATCCGCTGGAATTGAGCTCCTTGGGCGGACGCTTGCCGAAGAATCGGCGCGGTCGGGCGTAGAGCCAGTCCTCGGGAACCGCCACCGTGCGCGGTTGGGTCGACATGCGCCCCTGGGCGCAGCCGGTGCTGCAATACCAGGATCCATTGACCTTCAGCGAGGCCAGTCCCAAGCTGCAGAGGCAACGGGGGCAGGATCCTCCCCCGCTGGCGGGCCGGTGATCAATCACGCGCATAGGCTACTCCCATCGCGGTATCGGGCAAGCGGAGAATCGAAATGAGCGAGCCGGAACCCATGCCGGCGCCCGGTCGGGGCGCACGGGTCGAAGCGCGCAGACTCACGCGCCGCTTCGGTAGCCGGGTTGCTCTCAAGGACGTCTCGCTGACCATCGAGCCGGGGGAAGCTTTCGGGCTGTTGGGCGCAAACGGGGCGGGCAAGACGACCTTCATCCGCCTCGTGACCGGACTCCTGCTGCCCAGTGAAGGCCTCGTGGAAGTCGATGGCATCTCGCCCTCCACCTCACCCGCACGAGTCCAGTCTCGGATCGGCTTTGTCATGGAGACCTCTCGACTCTATCCCGAGCAGCGCGTACGCGGCTTCCTGCGCTTCATCGCCGGGGCGCGAGGCCTGTCGCGATCCGAAGCGACCGCGGCGGTAGACGCCACGATCGCACAATTTCGGCTCGACTCGGTCGCGACGCGACTGATCGGGAATCTCTCGAAGGGATTTCAACAGCGCGTCTCCCTGGCCCAGGCGTTCCTCCACGACCCTGCCCTGCTCATCGTCGACGAGCCCACCGGAGGCCTCGATCCGGTGCAGCAACGCGAAGTGCAGGAGATCCTGCGCGGCCTGCGCGGGCAACGGACCCTGATCCTCTGCACCCACGATCTGGACGAGGCCCGAAAACTGGCCTCTCGGGTGGCGGTTCTGCGCGAAGGGCGCCTGATCGCCGACGGGCTCAGTCAGGACGTTCTGGGCGAAGGCGAGTCCCTCGAACTCTTTCGCGGCTCGGAGGAGGCGTAATCGTGGCACCGCTTCTCGCCCTGATTCGCAAAGAGTTGACGAGCCTGTTCGCGGTGCCCACGGCGTACCTCGCCCTCACCATGGTCGCCCTGGTGACCGCACTGATCTTCTTCGACCATCTGCGCATCTACAATCAGGTGCTCTTTCTCTACGCGAGCACGACCATGGGTGGCTTCAACACCGACGAGATTCCCGACTACATCAATCTGTGGGACACGGTCTTCTTTCCGGTGATGGAAACCCTGGGGCTCACGCTCATCGGCGCGATTCCCCTGGTGACCATGCGCGTATTCGCCGAGGAGAAGTCTCGGGGAACCGACGAGTTGTTGTTGGCGACGAGCCTCACCCCCACGACGATCGTCGTCGGGAAGTTCGCCGTGACGTTCCTCTTCGTGGTGCTGATGATGTCGGTGAGCTTCATCTACCCCGCCACGGCGATTCAACAGGGCGGCCTGGGCCTCTGGCACCTGACCTCGGTATTCGTTGGACTCACCCTTCACGCCATCGCTCTCGCCTCGATCGGTCTGGTGTGCTCGGCCTTCGCTTCAAGCCAGCTCGTGGCCGCCGTCTCGGCCTGGGCCATCGCCTTCGTGTTCTGGGACTTTGCATGGATCCATCCCTTCGTCAGCGAGGGTGTGGCCGGGTTCCTCGACTCGATCTCGCTCCACCCGCGCTACGGGAGCTTCGCCGAGGGGGTTGTCTCGCTCGCGAACGTCGTCTTCTTCGGGGGCGTGGTACTGGTGGCCCTCGCGATCGCACGATTCAGTTTCGACCTGCGCCGGGTGGGCCCCTGATGCGGGGGCTGGCCCAGGCCGGATTGATCGCGATCGCTTTCGGGCTGGGCTCGTTCTACGCCACCGACCACTTCGGGCCCTTCAGTGCGGTGAATCTCGTCCTCGGCGGCCTGGCCCTGGTCGCGGCCGCGGCGGCGGGAATGGGCCGCATGCGTAGCATCGGGGGTCCCCACTCGCGGCCCGTCATCCTGCGCGGCTCGCTGATCATCGTTGCGGCGCTCGGGTTGGCAACGGCACTGGAACGCGCGGCGGCCCTTTCCCAGGTCCGCTTCGACTGGACCGGCGAGGAGAGATTCTCCCTTTCCAGCGGAATCGTCGAAGTCTGCGCGGGATTCGAAACCTCGGTATCCGCGACGCTCTATCGCGACAAACACGATCCCCGAATCCGCCGGACACGGTTGTTGCTCCACCAAATCGCCGAGGTGTGCCCCCTCGAGGTGGCGAGTCAGATCCTCGACGAGGTGCCCGAGGACGAGGATCGCTACGCCATCGGCACCTCGAATTCGATCGTCTTCGTCCTCGGCGAGCGCTTCGTCACCGTCGAACGGCCGACGGAAGGTTCGATCTACGAGGCGCTCTACCGCTTGCGCTCAGTGTCCTCGGGCCATCTCACCTTGTTGCGAGGCGAGGGTGAGGGAGACCCGGGAAGTTCCGACGCCACCGGCTACTCGGGTCTGGCCACGGCACTCTCCACCGAGGGCTACCAATTGCGGCTCGTCACTTCGGCGGCGCTTCAAGAGATACCCGAGGAAACCGACGCCGTACTGCTGATCGCGCCCCGCCGCCGCATGCGGGAGGCTCCGGTCGAGGCGCTGCGTCGCTATTTGGCGGGCGGCGGGCGTCTGATCGCCCTGCTCGAGCCCGGCACCGAGACCGGAATCGAGGGGCTTCTCGGGGAATACGGCCTCGAAACACCGAATTCCGTGTTGATCGATCCCGCCTCCGGCGCCGTGGAGTCGACGGCGGAGGGGCTCAACATCGTGGCCTACAACTACTCGGGACACCCGACCTCTGCCGGACTGAACCGCAACCGCATGACCTTTTTCCCCGGGGTCCGCCCGATCGTCACGCGCAAGGTCCAACCCAACGACAAGCTTCAAGGCGTGGTGTGGTCGAGCCCCAAGGCCTGGGTGACCGACGACCTCTCGGTCCTCGATCGGCGCTCGGGTCGGATCGAGAATCAGGGGGAAGCTCAGGGCTACCACTTCATCATGGCCGCCGGCCGCTTTCCCCGCGGTGAAAAGGAAACCCGCATCGTCGTGTTCGGCGACAGTGACTTCGCTTCCAACCGATACCTGCGCGCGCTTTACGACCTCGACATCCTGATGAACTCGATTCACTGGGCGGTCGAGCGAGAGGCCCAGATCACCCTGCGGCCGAAGATTCGCGACACGGTGCAGTTTCCCATGCCGCTGGAGAACGCCCTGAGGACCCTCTACGGAGTCGGTCTGCTGGTGCCGGAGTTGATGCTGATCACCGGCGCCGTCATCTGGATCCGACGCCGATCGGGCTAGGGAACTAGCCGGCTTCCTCGGGTGGCTTGGTCGCCAGAGCGATCCCCGTGGCGCCGGCCTTCTGGGCGAGATCGAGAATGTTCACCGCCTTGCCCAGCATCACTGTCTGGTCGCCCCGGAGAATCACGAGCTTCTCCTGCGACGCCGACAGGGCGGCCTCCAGCGCGGCGAACAGGTCGTCTTCCAGAGTGGGCTGGTCGTTGACGAGGATCTCCCCATCCGCTGAGACGGTGACCGTCACGCCCTCTGGGGTCGACTCGCTGATCTCGGCTCCCGGAAGGTCGACCTGTTTGCTCTGACTCGCGACCACCGACGTGGTCACCATGAAGATGATCAACAGAACCAGGAACACGTCTGTCAGCGGAGTGATGTTGATCTCGGCGACAATGCCGTCGTCGGAATCGTGCTCGTCGCTAGGCCGGAACGAGGCGCCCATCGGAAGCCTCCGACTCCTCATCGGTTTCGCTGGATCGCGACTCGATGTAAAGGAGGGCCTGAACGAATCGCTCGCAAGATCGCGCGTAGACGCTGGAAAGTGAAGCCACCCGCACCTGAAGGTAGTTGAAGAACGCCAGGGCCGTTATCGCGACGAACAGCCCCGCGCCGGTGGCCACCAGGGCCTCCGAGATTCCGGCCGCGACCACCTCGAAGCCGCCGACACCGTGCAACGACATGGCTTGGAACGCGCGAATAATGCCGACCACCGTTCCGAACAGTCCCACATACGGCGCCAGAGAGCCGATGGTTCCCACGATCCACAATCCGCGCTTCAGATCCGAGGCCGCCTCCTGACGCGACGTAGCCAGAACCCGCTCGAGGTCCTCGACTGCGATGTTTTTCCATCGCATCGCGTCCAGGTAGATCGTGGCCACCGGAGTCTTCGAGTCCTGGCAGAGCTTGCGCGAGGCAGGGAGATCGCGTTCCACCAGCGCGTTGATGATCTGCTTCGTCAGAGACCGCGTCGCCTGGTCGATCCCTCGGAAGCGCCAGATGCGTTCGACGAAAATCGCAAGAGCGATGATCGACCCCAAAGTGAGGGGATAGACGGTGAGCCCACCGTCCTGTAGCAGCTGAAACAGGCCTTGTGTGTCCACCGGGCTCTCCTGCGGGGCGGATTCGCGGCACCAGGCCGCTCTCGTGGGCGGGCGATTATCCCCTTGCTTCCGCCGACTTAACCGATCGGCTGCGCCGCGCCCGCGCGCCGGGGATGTGTTTGACGGTCCCAAACGGCTTTCTTACGATCATTCACGGGAGGGGCGCGCTCAATAGGCCGTTTCGTCGGCCCGGCCCGCAGACCTTACCCGGAACCCGGGGAAAGTCCAGTTGGATCAGCGGCCGGATCGGCCGATGTGGTGATGAGAGCAATGGGGGGCCTGGAGCCGAGTGAGTCAACCGCGTGAAAGATTCGCATTCCGGTTTCGTCGGCAGCCAAGGGGCCCGCGCGGCGGTCGCCGGATCTCAGCGGCCTTCACCCGACCGGTGCAACAGGGCGCCGCCGCCGCCTTCCCGATCTCATTTCACGAACCCGAGACGTCGAAGCGCGCAGTCTACGCCGGCACCATCGCCCTGTTTCTGCACTTCAGCATCATCGCCGTGCTCTACATCGTTGCGAGCCTGGCTCCCGCCCTCAAAGAAGAGCTGATCTCGGTTCGGCTGCTCCCCGCACCGGAGAAGAACATCCCCGTGCCCAAGGCTCTGGCCGTGCCCCGGGCCCTGGAAATCGCACGGGCCGACGTGGCCGTAGCCCAGGTCGTCACACGAGAGCTGCTCGCCGTCGCCACCCCCAAGATCCGTGCCGAAACGCTGAAGATGGATGCCATCGACGCCGTTGCGCCCACGTTGATCCAGCACTCCACAGCGGTCGTCGAGCGCGTCTCCGCCGTCGCATCCAGCACCCGAGCCCGCGCCTCTTCGATCGACATTCCAACCGCGGGATCCGTGCGAGGCCCCGTGCAGGTCGTGTCGCCCGTCGGGCCCTCGGTCGGTCCCCGCGCCGTCGCCGTCACGACCACCGAAAGCAGTCTGGGGTCGGCGACCCTGGAAATCGGCAGCGGCGCGCCCGTGCGCGAGGGAGTCGTGACCGTGGGAGACGCCGTGAGCGGCTCCGAAGCCGAGTTCACGGTGGCTGTGAATACCACCGTCGGCAAGGATTTTCTCGGCGGCGATACGGGCTCCGGAGCGGCCTCGGGCACTTCGAGCACCCGCTGCACCGATCGGCCCGAGGTTCGAGCGTATCTGGGGCAAATCAAAGACCGGACCCTGGAGCGATGGAAGCTACCCCCGGGCGTGCCCGCCAACGAGCAGGTGACCCTGCGCTTCACGGTCGACGTGTCCGGCTCCGCAAGCGCCATCGAAGTCCTCGAAACCCGCGACAACGCCTTCGGAGCCAGCGCTGTCGACGCCATGCGCGCCGCCTCCCCCTTCCCGCCCATTCCCGAAGCCGCCCGCTGCCTCGCGCGCCTTCCGATCACGGCGAAGTTCCGCAATCCGCTTTGAGAGTTGGCGCTCTCCTCACGCTCGCGACGCTCCTGTGGGCGGGCCCCGCTCTCGCGCGTTCGGAATGCCCCGCCGTCGAGCTGCTCTATGACGAGCACGAGAGACTGGCGGAAAAGCGCACCGACACCAACGACGACTGTCGCTACGACGAATTCGTTCACTATTCCGGCGGAAAACCGGAACGTGCCGACCGCGACCGCGACTTCGATGGTCGCATCGACGCGTGGATCTTCTTCGGACGCGACGGCAAGCCGGCGCGCCTTGAAGAAGACACGGTCGGAGACGGAAAACCCGACCGCTGGATCCAATACCGCGACGGACACCCCAGCACCCAGCTCGACGATCGCAATGCCGACGGAAAGGCCGACGCCACCCTCAGCTATCGCGGGGGAAAGCCCGCGACCCTCGAAGAAGACACCAACTTCGACGGAAAGATCGACCACTGGGTCAGCTACAAAGGCGGCCGGCCCGCCACCGTCGCAGATGACAAGAACTTCGATGGGCGGGTCGACCAGCGGGCGGAGTTCGACCCCGATGGCTCGAAGCGCCTCGAGCAACAGGACTCGTCGAACGACGGAATCCTGGATGTCTCGATCCACTTCGAGGGCGGAAAAAAGGTCCGCGTCGAAGAAGACACCAGCGGGAACCAAAAGCCCGACGTCGTCACTCACTACAGCAGCGGCCAGATCGCCCGCCGCCGGGCCGACACGACCGGGGACGGTCGTTTCGAGTCTCTGGCGCTCTTCGAGAATGGAATCGAGGTGCGCCAGGAGCGCGACGACGACGGCGACGGCGAGGCCGACCTCGTGATTTTCCTGGATCCGAAGGGGCGGAAGTATCGCGAAGAAGTCGACACCGGCACCGGCCGACGCGACCTGGTTCGGATCTTCAAACGGGGCCGCAAGACCCGGGAGGAACAGGATCGAGACGGCGACGGAATCGCCGAAGTCGTCAGCTTCTTCGATAAAGAGGAACTGGTGCGGCGCGAAGCCGACACGAACGCCGACGGTCGGAAGGACACCTTCATCACCTTTCGTGACGGCGCGAAACAGTCCCAAGAAGAGGACCGCAGCGGCGACGGAAAGATCGATGCCAAGTACAGCTTCGATGCCCAGGGCGCCCTTCGGGTCGAACTTCTCGACGAGGACCACGACGGTCGTCTCGAGACGAAGAACGAGTACGAGGGCGGTCAGATCGCCCGCCGATTCATCGAGGGTCAGCACGCGGGCCGCACCCAGCGCACCGAGCACTTCGATGACGGCGAGCTGACCCGGGTGGAAATCGACGAGAACGACGATGGGCGCGTCGACCTCTGGAATTTCTACTCCGAATCGAAAGCACTGACCGCGCAGGAGCAGGACAGCGATTTCGACGGTTCGATCGACACCTGGATCACCCTGGACGCCAAGACAGGGAAGGAAACCGGCGTCCGTCGCGATGTGGATGGCGACGGCCGGATCGACTCGTGGCGGACCAACGACAACCGGGGCACTACTCGGAAGCTGGAGGAGGACCGCAACGGCGACGAGACACCCGACCGGACGGTGACGTTTACCCGGGGGAAGCCCGACCGCTTCGAGGAAGACACCGACTTCGACGGCCGCATCGATCTGAAGGGCAGATTCGATTCCTCTGGGGAAGTGTCTCGGGAGGAGAGCGACACGACCGGCGACGGCCTCTTCGACCTTCGCACCACGTATGCGGAGGGCCGCAAGGCGAAAGAAGAGCGAGACACCCGGGGCGACGGAAAGTTCGACGTGATCACGAGCTTCGAGAACGACCTACCGACCCGGCAAGAGCAAGACACCCAGGGCGACGGCAATATCGATTTGGTCATCCGCTTCGAGATGGGGCGTCAGGTGGAACAGACGCGCGACACCGATGGCAACGGCTCCCTCGACGCGACCACCCACTTCGATGCCGAAGAACGACCGGCGCGTGAAGAGATCGACAAGAACGCCGATGGCACGCCCGAGTCCGTCAAGATCTATGCCGAAGGCATATTGCTGCGCGACGAATCCGACCAAGACGGGGACGGCCGGCTCGAGCTCGTAACCTTCTACCGAAACGGCCAGCGGCTTCGATCCGAGGCCGACATCAACGGCGACGGGACCTTGGACCTCACGATCGAGTACCGAGCGGGACGCAAGTTCCGGCAGAGCGAGGATCGCGATGCCGACGGACGCGCGGATCTGGTCACCACCTTCGACGATAAGGAACGGGCGCGGCAAATCGATGAGGACTCGGACTTCGATGGAATCCTCGAGACGGTGACTTATCTCGAGAAGGGCATCAAGCAGCGGACCGAGAAGGACCGGAACCTCGACGGGACGCCGGACCTCTTCGTGTTCTACGAAGACGGAGAGCTGTCTCGACAGGAAGAAGATTCGGACTTCGACGGCCAGATCGACCTTCGCAGCCGGACGGGCTCGAAGGGAACCCGGATCCAGGAAGCAGACACCCGGAGCGACGGCCAGATCGACACCTGGATCACGACCGATGCCGGTGGGGCCGTGATCAAAAAACAGGAAGACCGCGATGCCGACGGCGAGGCCGACCTCACGGTCTGGTTTCGAAAGGGAAAACTCGAGCGACTCCAGCAGGACAGCAACGGCAGCGGCTGCGTCGATCTGAAACAGTGGTTCGACGCCGCCGAGAGCGTCCGTGCCGAATACCGGGACACGACCGGGAATTGCAAGACCGATGTCTGGAGCTATTTCGAAAACGGCCGATTGACGCGCCAAGGCCAGGACACCCAAGGTCGCGGACGTCCCGATGTGTTGAATCATCTGAATGCAACGGGCGCCGTCGTCGTCCAGGAGGTCGCCAGCGACGGGAAAACTCCCGACAAGAAGCTCTACCTCGACGCTTCCGGCTCCGTCTCCTCTCAGTGCCTGCTCAACGCCGAGGGCGACACACTCGACACCCGCGCCATGGTGGCCGAGGGCGTGGTGGTCGAGGTGCTCTCCGATTCGACGGGCGATGGGATCGCCGACACCCGCGAGGTCTACGAGAACGGCCAGCGCGTGCGGGTCGAGGTCGACACCAACGGTGATCGCAAGGTCGACGTGATGCAGTCGGTGACCGAGGCCGGGATTGCGGTCCAGGAGGAGGACACCGACTTTGACGGACGCATCGACCGGCGCTTCGAGGGCGCAGAACTCGTGGCGTCGAACAACGGCATCCGGTTGGGAGCCGATTTTGGTCAGATCGGCTGCGGTAGCTTCGACCGCTTTTGGTGGAAACGCTAGGAATCTTTCCGGGTACAATGGGGTCCAGATCCACCCCCCTCGGAAGGATGGAACCCCATGCGCATCGGACTGTTCGCTCCCCTGGCCGGCCCCTTCGCTACCGGCGAATACCTCGAGACCCTGGGTCGGGGCGCCGAGGAACGCGGCTTTCACTCGCTCTGGGTCGCGGAGCACGTCGTCCTCTTCGACGACTACGCCTCCAGCTACCCATACTCAGCGGACGGACGGATTCCGGCGGCCCCCGAAAACGGAATGCTGGAACCCTTCACCAGTCTGAGCTTCCTGGCCGCGGTGACGCAGCGCATTCGCCTCGGCACGGGCATCTGTCTGGTCCCCCAGCGCAACCCGGTCTACACAGCCAAAGAGGTTGCCAACGTCGACTTTCTGTCCGGCGGCCGCCTCGACTTCGGGGTGGGAGTCGGCTGGCTGGCCGAGGAGTTCCGATCGGTCAGTGCTCCGTTCGAAAGACGCGGCGCCCGCTGTCGCTCCTATCTCGAGGTCATGCGGCGTCTCTGGTGCGACGAGACCTCGGAATACAAGGACGACATGTACGAGCTTCCGGCCTGCCGGATGTATCCGAAGCCGATCCAGAAGCCCCACCCGCCGATCCACTTCGGAGGCGAAACCGACGCGGCGCTGCGCCGGGTCGCAGACCTGGGCCAGGGCTGGTACGGCTTCAATCGCGAGCCCGCCGAGGCTGCCGAGGGCATCGCACGGCTGCGAACCCTGCTGGAGGCACGCGGTCGAAACCTCGACGAAGTCGAAGTGAGCATTTCGCCGTACCTGAAGCCTGTGGGCGACGACGCCCTCGCGCGCTATCACGAGGCGGGAGTCGATCAGGTCATCGTGGTTGCGTTCGCCTTCGACCGCGACTCGCTGCTCTCGACCCTGGACACCCTGGCCGAGAAGTTCGTCGGGCCCGCGGCCGCGCTCTGAGGAGATTCGCGGGTCAGCTCCCCTTCTTCTTCAGCTCGTGCTCGTGCTCGCGAATGAAGCTGAAGATATCGTCGGACTTGCCCAGAATGCGCTCCCACTCTTCCATGTAGAACGTGACCGGGAAGCGCCGAATACCGTACAGCGAAACGGCCCCTTTCTGGCTTACCTGGAGGCGCAGATCGCGGCTCGATTTGGACTTGAGTGCTTCGTTCTCGGCCCGGAGGCGTTCGATCTCCTGGGCCATGTCGTCGGGGGAATCGGCCATGTCGGCAACCCTCTCTTTTGTGAATGGGGTCGAACCGGTGGATCGGACCCGGTGAGGAAGGTCGCCTAGAGCCCGGGGTCCGGCAAGGGGAGCCGCCGCGTCGACGGCTCAACGGAATCGCGAGGCGACGCCGGGTCGTCGCCGGATTCTGCGTCTGCGCCGAGCTCGCTCAAGTGGCGACGGGCGCCATTCGCGTGCCCGTTGAGGTTCTGTCGGGTCGACAGCGCGAGCACATATTCCCAGACGCGAATCGCCTCACGGCGATGTTCACCGCTCTGCTCGTAGACCAGAGCGAGATTGTACGACGACGGCACGTAGGATGGATCCACGCTGAGGGCCCGCATATAGGCCTCGATGGCCAGCGGCCACGCTTCGCGCTCCTTGTAGCGGTTGCCCAGGTTGAAGTGAGCCATGCCGAGGTTTTGGTGAACGATCGGTGCGTGGCTGCCCAGTGCGAAGAGCAGCGTGGAAGCCACTCCCATGGCGAGAACGCGAAATCTGCGTTCCTTCCAGGCGTCGAGCAGGTACACGACCCCCCGAGCCGCGAACACGATCAGCACCGGCACCGCGGGAAGCCGATAGCGAGAGAGTACGAAGAACAGAAGGGCCGTCACCAGATAGACACCGAGCATTGCGTAGAGGGGGAACAGGCGTTTCGCGTGATCGGTGCTCACCCCGATTCCCAGAAAGGCGAGAGGAGCGATGACACCGAAGGAAATCAGGGGAAGCTGAAGGATCCATGAAAAGCGCCGAGAGAGCTCGAAAGAACGGGTGTTCCATATCTCGGCGGCGTTGAGAAAGAGCGCCAGCTTCCGCGCTTCGAGCCGGAGCCAGGCGACCGGGTTTTCCCGGATGTACGCGAGACCTCGGCCCAACCAGTAGGTCGAGGCCTCGGAAGGCCGCAGTTCGCGCCCCAGCTCGCGTTCCGCAACCTCCTGATATCGGGCCGCCTGTTCGGGAGCCGAATCGGTCGTCGAGCGCGAAAACGGGCGCGGCACCAGATAGGCACCGTTGGCGTCGGGATTGTTTCCAGAATAGAAGTTCGACCCGCCGGAGGTCGCGATGATCGTGGCGTCGCCCGTCACGACCCAGTTGCGGAACGTCACCGGAAGCACGAGCAACGCACCCCCCACCAGGAAGGCAGCGGCCAGAGCCACGCGTCGCTTCCACGTGTCGCGGCGCAGCGCGCCGAACATCCACAGCAGCAACAGCGGGGCGAAGAGCAAACCACTCGGGCGCGCCACGGCGGTAAGCCCGACGAGGGAGCCCACCCCCGCCCATCTCCATGCGCTGGGGGCGGCCAGGGCACGCACGGCGACGAGCACCGTCAAGGTCGTCAACGCCGTGAGGACGGTCGCGACCAGAAGGGTCCCCTCGTAAAAGAGGAACATCGAGTAGAAGGCGGCCAGGCCACCCGCTAGCAGCGATACCCGGTGGTCGAAGAACTCCCGCGCCAGCCGCCACACCAGCACACAGGTGGCGGCCCCGAGCAGACAATGCACGAGCCTCGGCACCAGAAAGCTCGGCCCGAAGATCCAGTAGATCCCCGACAGCAAGTAGGGGTAGAGAGGGGCCATGAAGAAGGGCTCGTCACCCAGCCATTGCCCCCCAGCGATCTGGATCGCCCATTCGTGGTAGACCCGCGCATCCACCGAGGGCCGGTCGAAGAAGGGATCGTTCGCGCGAATCTGTTGCAGGTGGGCCAGTCGCAGCACCAGGCCGAGCAACCCGATGCCCGCTGCGGCGAGCCACTCGGCTCGTCCCGGGCCCGGTCTTTCGCCTCCCGCCGCGACGTCTGCCATGGGCGAATCATACCGCCGGCCGGCCACCTCATGGCGACCGGCCACGCCATGGCCGGTGGTTCGCCTTTTTCGCCAGCCGCGGGCCCGCCTCAACGGTGCTCGGCGCCCGAGATCGGCACATAGATTGCTATTTGGGCACTGGGGGACGGAGGCCATCGTGAATTCGATTCGCTCCATTCTGTGGATCGGCTCTGCCGAGAGCTTCGAAGCGAGCCTCGCATCCGAGGCCCCGAGCCTGGATGTCGTCTGGGAACGCGACCTCGACGGGGCCCTCGCTCTATCTCTGGCCGGGGTCGATGCCGTCGTGATCGACGCCGCCGACCTCGATGAAGCAGCGGTGTCGGTGAAGGCGCTCCGATGTCGTCCGGAGCTGCCTCCGCTTCTGGTTCGAATCAGCGGACGAGATGCGGCGTTCGCATCAGACCTGCGCGCGGCGGGCGCATCGGTGGTTCTACTCCGCCAGCCTGGCCCTCCGGAACAAGCGCTGACCGAACTCGTCGAAAACCTGGACCGGATCGCCCAGGCCTCCCGCCCCGTTCGGCGCGCGGGCCGGGTGGCGCGAACACCCTCCATCGTCGGCGACGGCCCGAAAATGCAAGAGCTGCTGGCTCTCGTCGATTGCGCGAGCCGCTGTCTAGCTACGGTGGTCATCACCGGCGAGACGGGCACGGGCAAGGAGCTGGTGGCACGGGCCATCCACGACGGCAGCCGGCAGCGGCGAGGGCCCTTCGTGGCGCTCAACTGCGCCGCTTTTCCCGACACCCTGCTGGAGAGCGAACTCTTCGGACACACCCGCGGCGCCTTCACCAGCGCCGATCGCGACCGAAAGGGCCTATTCGAAGCGGCCCAGGGGGGAACGCTCTTTCTCGACGAGGTGAGCGAAACGTCGGGACCCTTCCAGGCCAAGTTGTTGCGGGTGTTGCAGGAACGCGAGGTGCGACCCCTGGGCAGCAACCGGGCACGGCGCACGGACGCACGTGTTCTGGCGGCATCCAACCGAAATCTCTGGTACGAGGTCGCCGAGGGCCGCTTTCGCGAGGACCTCTACTACCGGCTCGCCGTGTTTCCGATCCACGTTCCGCCCCTACGCAGCCGGACGAGCGACATACTTCCGCTGGCCGAGCATTTCCTCCGTCTCCACAGTCAACGCGAGGGAAAGTCCGGGCTCCGGATCGCCGCCGACGCGGGGCATCTGCTCCTGGCCTACCGGTGGCCGGGCAACGTTCGCGAGCTGGAGAACGAAATTCAGCGGGCCTTGGCCCTGGCAGAGTCGGACGAGACGCTCACGCCACGACACTTTTCGGACCGTCTTGCCGGCGTGCTCGAGCCGATCGAAGCCAACCTGTTTCCGGACGAAACCATTCGCGAAACCCTGGGCCGCATCGAGGCCTGGCTCCTGCGACGCGCTCTCGAAGCCAACAGCGACAACCGCACCGAAACCGCTCGACGTCTCGGCATCACCCGAGAAGGGCTCTACAAAAAAATGAAGCGGTTCGGAATCGAGTAGGTCGAGACGGTCGGGGCGCCTTGCACGACGGCCGCTCACGCCCGATCGCTCGACGCTCGCGCGTCGACACCATCGGGGGCCGTGAGCAGCGACGTAAGTCCCTGAAGTAAAAGAAGTTCGTTCTGTGGATGTCTTTCTTCGGCGAGGCGTGCAATTTCGCGACGGCCCCGAACGTAGAAGAGATTAGGGGACGCGCCCGACCCGCAACGGAGGCTGACCATGCGCATCGTCGCGATCTTACTGCTCGCCCTGACTACGCTCAGTGGCTGCCTGTCTCTGCACGCCAACGTTTCCGAAGAGGTGATCCGCCGCCACATGGCCCGCGAGGACGGCGTCGAACTGGGCGCGATTTGCTCACAAGAGGGGCAGACCTTCTCCGAGGGAGCCATCGTCTGCATGGCCAAGCGGAGCATGACCTGCAACCCCACCGGGCGCTGGGTGCAGGACGGCGACTGCTAGCGGCCGTCGACG
>JAZFUU010000139.1:0-13139 GCA_036447375.1 Myxococcota bacterium | reverse complement strand
GGATCGGAAGGTCTTCCAGAAATCGTCGGGGAAGACCGTACTGGCAAAACGACCCAAGAAACGCCGACGTCAGCCCCCGCGCGTCGGCCGTTGGCTCATCGCCATTGGGGCGGCCGGCGCCATCGCCGCCGCGGTCAGTGGCGGCGTCGTAGACCTGACGCGGCTCACGCCACCCGGGTTCGGTTCGGGATTCGGATCGGACCCCGGCGTCGAAGCATCCAAGATCGGGGACGACAGCCCCTCCTAGCCCGGTGCTAACCGCTAGACTGCGCAACGCGTCGTAGGCGATCGGGATCGCGAGGCGGAGGAAAGGGTCATGCCGAGCCGGGGGCGAGATCTTCTCCGAAAATTCGCCATCGCCTGGATTCTCCTGGCCAACCCTTCCGAGACGCTCGCGGCGGTCGATGAGCACCGCGCCACGTCACTGGTCCTGATCACGATCGATACGCTGCGTGCCGACCATGTCGGCGTCTACGGTGGCCCGGTTGCAACGCCATTCCTGGATCGGCTGGCATCCCAGGGCGTTCTCGTCGAGTCTGCCTATACCCCCACTCCCAGCACGGGCCCGGCACATGTGTCGCTGATGACGGGGCTTCATCTCTGGCGACATCGCACACTCCACAACGCCGTCCCCCTGGACCCCCGGCTACCTACCTTGGCCGATCTTCTCGGTCAGGGCGGTTTCGAAACCGGCGCCTTCGTCTCGAGCTACATCCTTCACCGACGCTTCGGCTTTCATCAGGGGTTCGAGACCTACGTGTTCGAGCCCTCGGAGGCGTACACGTGGCGGGGGAAACTGAGGCCTCGCTTCTGGACCCGAGGCGAGGAAACCGCCCGCGCCGCCAACCGCTGGCTGACGAAGCACGCCGAGCAACCGTTTTTCCTCTGGGTGCATTTCTTCGATCCCCACTGGCCCTACCGGCCCCCGGTCGGATTCCGGGTTTCCCCGAAGGACCCCGTCAATCTCCTCGGAAAAATGATGCCCCGGGACCAAAAAGTGCGCGGTACCCGCCACCTGAAGCAGCTGATCCGGTCGTACCGTGGGGAAGTCGCCTATGTCGACGCACAGGTCGGAAAGATCATGGAACGGCTCAAGCTGCTCGGCGCCGAGAAGCGAACGGCGGTGATTCTGACGTCCGATCACGGTGAAGGCCTCGGTGATCACGGCATCATGGAGCACGGGCACAATGTGTTCGAGGAACTCGTGCGGGTTCCGCTGATTATCCGAGCACCGGGTGTACCGGCGGGCCGCCGGGTTTCCGGGCCGGCCCAGCTTGAGGATCTGACGCCGACGATCCTGGCGATCCTGGGCGTCGCCCCCCCATCCACCCTCGATGGAATCGACCTGCTGCCGTGGCTTCGGGGGGAAAGCGACATTTCGCCCCGTACCGCGATCGTGGGAGGCCGCGCGTCGAACAAGGGAAAAAAACGGATCTTCTACATTCGCGAAGGCTCTACCAAGTGGATCGGCCCTCGCGATGGACCGGGTTGGAACTACGACCTCGACGGGGATCCCAAAGAGTCGAACCCGGGGGAATCGGCAGCGATGCCGTCGCGGTTGGCCGAAATCTTCAGGCTGACGGAGGCCAACGGCGAAGGCACGGCCCCCACCCCTCCCGACCCCGAGACACTCCGCGCGCTTCAGGCACTGGGCTACGCCGACTAGGAACGGGGCGTACGATTCCGTGTACCATGGAGCGGGGGGCAGCGGAATCACGAGGAGAGTCATGGCGGAACACTTCGACCTGATGATTCGGGGTGGGACACTGATCGACGGAACCGGGGCACCGGGACAGGTCGGGAACCTGGCAATCCGGGACGGACGCATCGCGGGCCTCGGTGATGTCGTAGGAACCGCAGATCGCAACGTCGACGCCGACGGCTGCATCGTCGCTCCGGGCTTCGTCGATATTCACACTCACTACGACGCTCAGGTCTTCTGGGACCGCGGTCTTTCGATCTCGCCTTGGCATGGTGTCACGACGGTGGTGATGGGGAACTGCGGGTTCGGCATCGCCCCGACGCGACCGCAGCACCGGGAGTTGATTCTGCGCACCCTGGAGAACGTGGAAGGCATGTCCTTCGAAGCGTTATCGGCGGGCATCGGCGACGATTGGCCCTTCGAATCGTTCCCCGAATTTCTCGACGCTGTCGAGAGTCGCGGCACGGCGATCAACGTCGGAGCCCTCGTGGGGCACACCCCGGTGAGGATCCACGTGATGGGTGAAGAAGCCGCGACGCGGGAGGCGACACCCGCAGAAGTTCGGCAGATGGCCGACCTCGTCCGCGACGCCCTGGACGGCGGTGCGCTGGGCTTCGCGACCTCCAAGGCCCCCACCCACGTGGGATTCAATGGCCTTCCGGTTCCCAGCCGAGCCGCCTCTCTCGAAGAAATCGAGATCCTGGCCGGATGCCTCGGCGAGGCCGGATTTGGCGTCATGCAGGCGACGGTCGGCCGCGGCTTCTTCCTCGATCAGTTCGCGGAAATCTACCGCGCCACCCAGCGGCCGGTGGCATGGACGGCTCTGCTCGCCGGAATGGGCGGACCCGACTGGGAACGCCACACCCTCGAGGCGAGCGCAAAGCTTCAGGAACAGGGCACCCAGGTCTTCCCCCAGGTCTCGTGCCGACCCCTGGTGGTCGAGTTCCAGTTCAAGGCGCCCTTCCCCTACCAGAGCATGTCCCTGTTCGGGCCCGTGTCGGCGGCGGACTTCGAGGGCAAGAAGCGGATCTATGCGGATCCCGACTTCCGCGAGGCCTTCCGGGCACGGGGGAACCAGGGTGGCATCGCCGGCCGCTGGACAGACACGGTCATCGCCGAATGCGCGGAAGATCCGTCGCTCGACGACCGAAATGTCGCGGAAGTGGCGGAAGAGCGCGGAATCCACCCGGTGGATCTGGTCCTCGATCTGGCGCTTCGCTCCAACCTCGAAGCGCGATTCCGAGTGGCGGCGGCCAACACCGATGAGGAAACGGTGGCCAAGCTGTTGCAGCACGAGAGCGTGATGCTCGGCCTCTCAGACGCAGGCGCCCATGCCAGCCAGCTGTGTGACGCCTGCTTCTCGACCCACCTGCTCGGCCACTGGGTGCGGGAGAAAGACGTGTTGAGCCTCGAGCAGGCCGTCCGTCTCCTCACCTCCCGCTCGGCGGAAATCTTTGGCATCCGCGACCGCGGCCGCCTCGCCCGCGGATGGGCCGCCGACGTAACCCTGTTCGACGCGGAGACGGTTGGATGTTCGCCTCTGCGCCGGGTGCACGACTTCCCCAGCGGCGCCGACCGGCTGGTCTCCGACGCCAGCGGAATTCGGGCCGTATTCGTCAACGGCGACGCGATTCGCGAAGACGGGCGCGACGTACTCGATCCGGACGGGCCTCTGCCGGGCCGCCTGATCCGCGGAGGACGCGAGTCATGACCTACCCCATCATCTCCGCCGACTCCCACGTCACCGAACCCGCGAACACCTACATCGACTACATCGATCCCAAGTGGAGAGACAAGGCGCCGCGCATGGTCCGCGACGACAAGGCGGGCGACGTCTTCGTCATCGACGGAATCAAACGCCCCATCCCCATGGGCCTGGTGGCGGCGGCGGGCAAGCCGCCCGAAGAGATCCGGCTCCAGGGCGTCCGCTTCGAAGACATGCACCGCGGTGGCTGGGAGCCGAACGCACGTCTGGAGGACCAGGACCGAGACGGCATCGCGGCGGAAATCATCTATCCGACCGTCGGACTGGTGCTCTGCAACCACTCCGACTTCGACTACAAGCGGGCCTGCTTCGAAGCCTACAACCGCTGGATCACCGAGTATTGCTCGCCCCACCCGCACCGATTGATCGGAGTCGGCCAGACGGCCATGCGCTCGCCCGAAGAGGGCATCAAGGACCTGGAAGCGATTCGTGCCGCCGGTCTGCGCGGCGTGATGATGCCGGGAGTCCCGGCGGTTGAAGACTACGACTCCACCCGCTACGACGACTTCTGGCGCGCCGCGATCGAGCTCGAGCTTCCTCTCTCGTTCCACATCCTGACGACGCGGAGCGGACCGGTCCGGGGCCCCCTGATGAACGGGTTTCTCACCATCGTGCGAGGCTGCCAGGACATCATGGGAACCCTCGTACTGGGCGGTGTCTTCGAGCGCCACCCGAAGCTCAAGATCGTCTGCGTCGAAGCCGACGCCGGCTGGGTTCCCCACTACATGTACCGGATGGATCACGCCTACGAGCGTCACCGCTACTGGCTGCCCGCGGGCCAGGAACTCTCAAAGCCGCCCTCGGAATACTTTCGCGAAAACATCTACGTGACGTTCCAGGACGACTGGGTCGCCTTCAAGACCGCTGACCTGATGAACTGGAAGCGGCTCCTCTGGGCGAACGACTTCCCGCACAGCGATTCCACCTGGCCCCGGTCACAGGAGCTACTCGCCAAGCACCGGGCCGATCTCAGCGAGGAGCAACAAGAGGGAATTCTGTGTGGGAACGTCGCGGAGCTCTACAAAATCGAGTTGGCGAAGTTGCAGTAGCCGAGTAGTCGAGTAGCCGGGCGCGGTAGGATCACCCGGCCTTCTATGATCCGGCCTTCTGGATGTAGTAGCGGACCAATTCGAAACGGTCGTTGCCCCAGAACATTTCTCCACCCGCAAACAGGGTCGGAACGCCGAAAACGCCGCGGTCGATCGCCTCCTGGGTATCCCGCTCGAGCCGTTGAACCATCTCGTCGGAATGCGCGCGTTCGAGCGCTCGGTCTGCCTCGAGACCCGCGCCCTCGAGTAGCCCTCGCACGGCATCTTCCTGAGACAGATCCTGCGCGTCTGCCCAACGCGCTCGGTACGCCGGGTAGTGAAAGCCCCGAAAGCGGCCCTCGTCCTTGGCCACCAACGCCGCCCGGAGGGCCAGGCGCGTGTCGCTGCGGTAGAGCGAGCGAGCGTCCGGAGAAAACTCGGCGCCGATCATTTCTGCCCAGCGGCGAAGATCCGCCCCGTAATGGGCCTTCTTGCGCGCGCCCAGCTCGGGGCGTTTTCCCGCCCCTTTCTCCACGAGACTGGCGAGGTGCACCGGGCGGAAATCGATCTCGGCGCCGAGTTCGCGGAAATAGGACTCTACGCGGCAACTCCCGAGATAGGCCCAGGGACACGAGTAGTCGAAGTAGAAGGGAATCTGCATGGGTCCTCCTGGCTCGCTCGGCCGGAGTTTACGCAAGGGCGAGCGCGGGATCGAACCAGGTCAGGATGCGCCCGTTCTCCTCGCGCGGATACGCATGGGAGAGATCGGCGATCTCGCGATAGGTGAGGTCGGCCCCGGCCTCCTCCAGAGCGTCGCGGGCCATCCGCGCCAACGCCACCGGGAACAACCAATCCAGGGCTCCGTGAACCAGGTAGATCCGGCGTCCCCTTGCCCGGCCCAGATTGCCACCGGCCAGATTCGCCGGATGCAGAACGCCGGATACCGGCGCAAGGGCCGTGAAGGGAGAGTCCGGCCCAAGCCCGGCCAACAGCGTGAAGGTGGCGCCGTCCGAGAGGCCCGTTAGCAGGATGTGCTCGCGATCGACGGGCCAATGCTCGCAGACGTACTCCAACATGGAGTGAAGACGACCCGTTTCCCGAGCCGGGGAATCGAAGGCCCAGGTGCTCTGCTGGGAGGTGGGTGCCAGCACCAGGAACCGACGGCCCCGCGCTTCGCGCAGCCAGGTCCAGAGAAAATCTCGACCGGAGCCGAAGCCGCCGTGAAGCGCAACCACGAGCGGTGTCGACACGCCCGCGTCGAGGTTCTCGGGAACGTACAGCGAAAACCCACCGCGGCCGTCGCGTTCGCTCTCCGCGCCGGCCCGATGCAATCCCACGCTCATCGAACCGTGGGAATCGGGATCGAGAGCCTCCAGTCGGTCGTGGAAGGCGGGTTCGACGTAGTAGCGCGAGAACGGCGGCAACACGCGCCGCAGGGGGTACAAGATCTCCTGAGCGCGGCAGTGCTCGCGCATGCTGCGCAGAAAACGGGGCACCAGCTCTTCGGGATCCGCCGGTTCCACGATCAGATCCAGCGCGGCGAGGCCCGCTGCCGCACCGTCGGTCAGTTCGGCCCGAAACGACTCGAGTCCGTCGGGGACTGGGAGGTCGCGAAAGTCGCGCAACGCCGACGCGAGCCTCGAGGCCAGCGGCCCGAGGAGTTCCCACATCGACTCGATCCCCCGGGGGATCAGGCGCCGCTGTCCGGCCTCCAGCGCATCCAGGGTCTCGAGCGTCGCGCCGCCCAGGGCAGCCAGCCCGGCGGCGAAGGCCGGGGGCAGAGAGCCCTTCGCCTCCATTCCACGGCTCACGGCGTCTCTTCCGCTTCGGGCTCGACGATGAGAGTCAGGCCTTCCACCGCCTGAACCCGCACGGCACCGCCGATCGGCACCGATTCTCGACCTCCGACCACTCGGGCGCGCCAGAGCTCGGCACCGATGCGAATGTAACCTTCTGGAGCCAGCACCTGGTTCGCCGTGCCCCGAGCTCCGATCAGGTCGGCAGGACCGCCGCGACCCCCATCGGCCTCATACGCCACCCGCAGCACGGGAAACATCAGCACGTCTTTCAGCAGCCAGAGCGCGAAGAGTCCCACGGCCAGCCGCAGGTCCAGCTCCCACCAACGCACCCCGGACCACAGCAGCACCCCCACCAGAATGGCGTCGGGCACCTGGAGAAGCGCATATTTGCCCACAACCCAGGTCCGTCTGTCGGGACTCGGCAACACGTGGTGAATCTTTCACATCTCTCCCCCGCGCGCTCGTCGGTCACCCGGGACGAGAGCGACTGCCTATGTCATGATATGCGCGGCGAGGCCTCCCGTGATCCGACCGCTCCCCACCCTATTGATCGCCCTGCTTCTAGCGCTCCCGGCTCCGGCGCTGGTCATCGACTCGCTGGCGCTCAACCGTGACCCGCCCGCCGACGACCCCGGCTTCGGCAACGTGGGAAGGCGCGGCGTGGAAACTGCCGTCTACCTCGGCTACGGCTGGGTAATAACGGCCAAGCACGTTCCCGTGGGCGACGTAAGTTTCGACGGGCTCACCTTCTACGACCTGGTCCCTGGATCCGAGATCGAGATCGCCCACAACATGTCGAATGACGCGGACCTGCGGATCTACCAGATTACGCCCTGGCCCGATCTGCCGCCGCTGCGAATCCGCTCGGACCCGCTGCCAGACCCCGGGACCGTGACGACCGACGTCCTCATGATCGGCTTCGGCTTCCAAGCGGGGACGCCGATCAGCGTCTTCCCGCCCCCGAATCAAGACGATGGCTACCTGTGGGGAACCCCCAAGGTCATCCGCTGGGCGACCAACCAGATCACGTCCCTGCTGTTCTTCAGCGAATCCAACACCGAGTCCTTCGCGACGATCTTCGACGCGGGGTTGCCCACCCCCCACGAGGGTCAGGTCGCCAACGGCGACTCGGGCGGCGCGGTGTTCGTCAAGAACGCGGGCATCTGGGAGCTGGCCGGGATCATCCACTCCCGGGATCTCGACGCAAGCCAGCCTTTCAACTCCGCCGTCTACACCAACCAGTCCTTCTCAGCGGATCTCTCCTACCCCGACTACCGCAATCAAATCGTGCCCGTCGTGCATCCGGTCTGCTTCCCCGACTGTCCGCCTTGCAACGATGGGTTCGACAACGATGGCGACGGCTTCATCGATGCTGGAAGCGACCCGGGATGCCGAGACCTGGACTGGTTCAGCGAAGCACCCGAGTGCGACGACGGAGTCGACAACGACGGCGACGGACTCATCGACATTCTGGACTCGACCTGCGGCAACGCCTGGCAACCATCCGAGTCTCCAAACTCGAGCTGCGGGCTCGGGGCCGAGCTGGCATGGATCGCGGTGCCGCTACTCTATCTGCGCCGACGACGCCAGCGCGTCCGATCGAAGACGTAGACCCGGCAAGCGCTGCGAAGGAAAATCCGGTCGGGTCGGTAGCGTTGCGACTCGTTTCGATGGGGGATCTGCTGCTTGTCCGCTCCGGCCGCAGTCGTGCATCGGCGCAGCGAGCGGGACCCACGGTGGTGGCATCTCCCTCTGCTCCTTTCCGGCAGCATTGCCTACGAGTCGCTGTTCCTCCATCACGGCGTCGCCTGGCTGTTCGACGAAGGTTGGCCCCTCTACGCGGCGATGCGACTCCACGAAGGGGGCACCCTCTACCGAGACACCTTCTTCGCCTTCCCGCCCGGGCACCTGCTGGCGGCGTGGTTCGCTTACGCGATCGATCCGCCCGGCGTAGTCGCCGCACGCATCGTGTACGCGGCATTCAACGTGGCGTTGTGCGCCGCGCTCTATCTGCTGGGTCGACGCTTGATGCCGGCGTCCTTCGCCCTGCTCGCTGCCGCCCTGCTGGCCGTCGCCTCGCCCCGCGGCCACCTGGCGCACTATCTGTTCGGATACCGATACCTGGTCTTCAGCGTCCTGACCCTGTTGCTCTTCGGGCGGCGCCTGCGCACCGGGAACCCCCTCTGGATGCTTCCGGCGGGTGCTTTTGCGGGGATCGCGCTCTGCTTTCGCCTCACCCCCGCCTTCGCGGTCAGCTGCGCGGTGGGAATCGCGGTCGCAACGGCCGACCGGAACTGGCGGAACTGGCTCCGCGACTGGGGCTGGTATGGGGCGGGACTTGTCGCGGCGGCCGCGCCTTTCATCGTCTGGCTCGGCAACGACCCGGGGTTCGACGTGCTTTGGCGCGAGGTCGTCACCCGTGTCGTGGGCCTGCAGTCGGCGCAAAGCCTGCCCGTGCCAGAGCTCGCGCTCCCCGCTCAGTGGAACCGACAGGGAATCGTGCGCTGGTTCGTCGCAGTCCAATACCGATGGTACGCCCTTCTCTACCTGGCCTACGCCGCAACGCTGTTCAGCCTGTGGATCCGATCGCGAGTACAGCGCACGGCGTTTTCCCACGCGCTGTTGCTGGCCGTGGTCGTGTGGGGTGGCCTCTACTTCCTGCGGACGCTGGGTCGATCCGACGAGAGCCACCTGGTGTCTGCGATTCCTCCGATCTGCCTACTGCTGGCCCACGCACTGAGCCGGGGCATCGCCGCCCTGCCTCACCTCCGGAGCCCAACGGCGCGAGGACGAGCCGAGACGGCTGTGGTCGTCGCCGCACTCGGTCTGTGGATTTTCCTGCTGGGATCCGACCGCTACCTCGATCCGGCGCGCCGCGGTCTCCATCCGCTGCGAGCCCTGAATGGTTCTGTCGCGATTTCGTCGAGGTCTGAAGCTCGGCAGATCGATCGCGTGGTGAAGACACTTCGAGAATCGACGCGTCCGGGAGAGATCGTGCTCAATCTGAGCCCGTCCCCTCTATTCCACGTGTTGGCCGAGCGCAGTGGGCCGGGTTACTTCGACGTGCTCATGCCCGGTACGTTTCTCGACGAGGGGGAGGAGCTCGAGTTTCTGGCGCGTCTGCAGCAGTCGCCGCCGGCTGCGGTGATCTGGCCGGGAGCGCCCTTCGATAACATGGCTTCGCGCTCGATCCGCCGCACGGCACCTCACCTGGTCCGGTGGGTGGAAGAGCGATACGAGGCACGCGGACCGCATCAGCGCTGGCTCCTGATGTTCCCGCGAAATCAGCCTTGACCCGCGATCGACGGCGAAGGAAGATGTGCGCATGAAACGCTTCGACGGAAAGGTCGTCCTGATCACGGGGGCAGCGTCCGGTATCGGCCGAGCCACGGCGCTGCGGTTCGCAGACGAGGGAGCGGCGGTTTTCTGCACCGACGTGCAGGCCGAGGAGGTGAAACTCACGGCCAAGTCGGCTGCTGAACTCGGGGCGAAATCCGAAGATCACGTCTGCGACGTGAGCGACCCCGCGGACTCCAACGCCTGCGTGCAGGCCTGCGTCGAGCGCTTGGGTCGCCTCGACGTACTCTGCAACATCGCCGGAATCCTCCGGTTCGACTACTTCGACGAGATCGAACTCGCGGACTGGCAGCGCATTCTCGACGTGAACCTGACCGGAACCTTTCTGATGTGCAAGGCGGCAATTCCGCACCTGCTGGAATCCAGCGGCAACATCGTGAACACGTCTTCCACGTCCGCACTGGCGGGGCTCGCCTACGGCGCCGCCTACGGCGCTTCGAAGGCCGGGGTCCTCGGCCTGACCTACTCCCTCGCCATCGAATACGGACGGCGGGGTGTGCGCGCCAACGCGGTGTGTCCGGGCTCCATCAAGACTCCGATGACCGCGGGAGCCGCCGGATTGCCCGAAAAGATCGACCCCAAGCTGATCACCCGAGCGATGGCACTCGACAAACCGCGAGGCCCCAAAACCGTGGCTGGAGTCATCGCCATGCTCGCCAGCGATGACGGCGCGCACATCAACGGTGAGGAGATCCGCGTGGACGGCGGGACGCTCTCCTGATCGAAGCGGGTCCCGGTTTGCTTCGCGACCAGAACTGACCCGGCCAAGGAAGGCGACCCCCTCTTCCTGAATTCACGCTCGGGCCCGGCCCAGCGCTTGTGCCCGGACGCGGTCCGGTCGATAGAACTCGACAGCCGAATCTCGGGTCGGCGCGCTCCTCGTGCGCGACCGGGACGAAGGGGGGGGGCGTGAAGAGCCAGGGAACGATCCTCGTTGTCGATGGCGCCGACATGTCTCAGGAGCTGGAATCCTTCCTGTGTTCCCGCCTGGGCAACGTGATCACCGCCAGGACCGGCGAAGAGGGACTCGCCGCAGCCCGACGCGAGCGGCCCGAAGTCGTGGTGGTGGACCTCGATCTGCCTCGAATGAACGGCGATGCCGTGTGCAAGAAAATCAAGAACGACCCCGGGCTGTCTGAGACCCCGGTGATCCTGGTGACCGTCCGCGCTTCCGCCGACGACCACGCCCGGGCCGTGCGTGCGGGCGCCGACGAGGTCCTCTCCAAGCCAATCGACCGACGCGCTCTGATCCTCGCCATCAATTCGTTTCTGCGGCGTCCCATGCTGCGCTCGAGCGGCCGGGCGTCGTTGCAAGTTCCGGTGGCGATCCATGCGGACGGAAACACACTGCAGGGCACCACTCGCGACATCTCCCGATCGGGCGTGTTCGTCGAGATCAACCACGCGATACCCGATGGAACCGAGGTCGAACTCGAGTTCCAGCTTCCCAACACCGCAAACGCGGTCTCTCCTTCCGCGGACGTGACCGCGGCACGCACGACCGCCTCACAGCGCCAGTGCGGCATCGCCCTGCGCTTCCTGCGCATGAACCGAAAGACGGCGGATCTGATCGAAGCGTTCGTGCGGGAGCGTTCGCCGACCCAGGATTCGGAGTTGTTTCCCGATAGCTGAACGCTTTGCCGCCCTATTCCATCCGGGCAAGATCGGTGAAGATCCACACCGCGATCACCGCCAGCAGCATGACCACCGCGTAGACATGGAGGGTGGCCAGCGGGCCGATCTGTCCGCTCACGAAACCGGCGCTGATCGATCCCAGAGGCGCTGCGCCCATGAAACCGAGCTGATAGACGGCCAGCACCCGGCCGCGCTGGGTCGGCGGCGCCGCCTCCTGATAGAGGGTTCGACTGCAGTTGATGAAGACCGCCCCGCCCAGGCCCCACGCCAGACTGGCGACCACCATGACGGAGAGGGAGATGCCCAGCCCCACCACCGCCAACGCCACCGCGCCAAACACCAGCGCGATCAGCGCGGCCCGGCCCTTCCGCCGAAGTCCACGCCAGCGCAGAAACAGAGAACCCACGATTGCGCCCAGCGGAAACATCGTCAACACGATCGCGAGGTCGGAGATGGATCCGCCGAAGATCCGCGTGACAATGATCGGGAACGTGACCAGGAAGGGACCCACGAACAGAAAGCCGACGGAGAATACGAGCATCAGCGGCGACCAGAGCTGCTCATTGCGCGCCACCTGACGCAGACCATCGGCGATATCGCGGAGCGGTGAACTGGCGGATCCGTGGCGCGGCGCGGGCGACTCCGCTGGGACTTTCATCGTGGAGAACGAACCCATCAACAACACCGTCGCCTGGGCTACGAGCATCGGCGCACTACCCACCCAGCGCGCCGCCCCGGCCACCAGGGCACCCAGGGCCTGCGATCCGAACTGGACCGCCGTCATCCCGGTGACAGCGCGCATCATGTTATCGCCGGCGACACGCGAGAGGAGCGTATCGCGCGCGGGCATACTGAGCGCCGATACGACCCCCATCGATACGCCGAAAGCGATCACGATGGGAATCGTGAGCACGCCACTCGCGACGACGACCGCAAGCGCGAGGACGGGGAGCGTCCCGACGCCGTGGAGGACGATGAGCATTCGCCGGGGGTCGATCCGATCGGCGGCGGCCCCACCGAGCAGGAGCAGCAGGATCGCCGGAAGCATGTGCGAGGTCTGGGCGACGCCCATCCACTCGTCGCTCACGCCCAACTCGCCCACCAGGAGCCACGAAAAAAGCGTCGACTGGATGCCGAAGGACGCAAACCACGAGGCGATGGCGCCCGAGAACCACGCATACGCTCGATCATCGGGACCCGGAGCGCCCGACGCGGGCCGATCGATGCGGTCGCGAAGCTCGGCTTCGGAAGACGGGACGGGGGCGGTCGGAGGGGCGGTGTTCGTCATGCTGGGTCTGTGCCGTCGCGAGAGAATGCCACAGCGGGCCGTCTCAAGTTGCCCCGGTGCCGTGCCGTTCTGTCTCGGAGCAATGCGACGCCCCTGTCGCAGGGGAGGACGATCCGTGTCCGCAATTCACGGTGCCGCGAAAGGCGTCCTTCGAGGGCTCATCCTGCTCCTGACCGTGGCCCTCGTTCCCGGGCTGCCCTGGCTGGCGGCCACTTACGCCGAAGGCAGCTTCGACCTGGGATTCAAGTCGATCTTCTTCGGCGTCCTGGCCCTCGAGATCTTCCTCGGTGCCTTCGCCTTCTTCGGCATGGCGTCGGAAGTTCAGGACAGCCACGCCGAGTCGGTCGGCTCGACCGCCCACGGGCGAATCCCTGAATAGCGAAGTCGACATCCGATTCGACAACAAGTAACCGGTCGATAGCGGCCTGTGCACCCCGGCGCGTTGGCTGGCGGACGGATCAGGTGCGCAGCCAGCGCAGCGAGCCCGTGGCCTCCAGGATCTCGTTCAGTTCGACGTTGCCGGAGACGGCGGCGTACTTCTTCCGGATCGCGACCAGCGACCTGG
>JAZFUU010000138.1:0-6401 GCA_036447375.1 Myxococcota bacterium | reverse complement strand
GAGTACACCGATGTCAGCTTTGCCTACACGGTCAACGCGGAGGGCGACGAAAAGAAGGCCCGCGGTGTGGGAGCCGCGATCGTGCGGGACCTGGAGAAGCAGTTCAGCGAGGATCGCGTCATCTGGGAGAACAAGAAGTATTACGCGCAGCCGGTGCTGTGCGACGGTGACGGCCCGTTCGGCGTCTATCGCCGCTGGTGGCGCCAGTTTTTCAGCGAGGAAGATCTCGAGGCGGCCCAGCGCGCCGAGTGACGGGACGATCAGCGGGGTGGAGATGACGGTGCGAGCGATCGACTGCTGGGTGAACGTGAACATGGGCGCCATGGGCCGCCCGGACTATCTGAAGGAAGTCGCCGCGAACTATTTCAAGCAGGGCGATGACTTCTTCCGAGACTACTCGATCGAAGAAACGCTGAAGACGATGGACACCCTCGGCATCGAGAAGGCGATTCTGACCACCGACGTCCATCGCCCCGAGGAACACGTTCTCTCGTTCGCCGAGGCGCGACCGGACCGCTTCGCCCTCGGCTGCCATATCGACCCGCGCAAGGGCATGAAGGCCGTGCGTGCGATGGAGGCGTTTGCCCGGGAGCACCGGGCCGTTCTCGCCCGCATCACGCCCTTCTATCTGGACGTTCCGCCCAACGACGCGATCTACTACCCGATCTACACGAAATGCGTCGAGCTCGGTCTCCCCATCACGATCAATACGGGCATTCCCGGGCCGCCGGCGCCGGGGGAGTGCCAGCATCCCATGCACCTGGACAAGGTGTGTCTTCACTTTCCAGAGCTCAAGCTGGTAATGGCCCACGGCGCAGATCCCTGGTGGAACGAGGCGTGCCGCCTGATGCTCAAGTACCACAACCTCTATATGATGACCTCGGCTTATCTGCCCAAATATTTCCCGCCCGAGCTCATCCAATTCATGAATACGCGTGGCCAGGGAAAGGTGATGTTCGCCTCGGATCATCCCGCCATTCAGATGGAGCGCTGCCTCAAGGAAGCGATGCAGCTCGATCTCCGCGATGGCGTACTCGAGAAGTTTCTCTACACCAACGCCAACGATCTCTTCTTCGCCGCGCAGAACGGCTGATCCTGCGTGGACTTTCGCGACAATCCGGAGCAGCGCCGCTTTCGGATGGAGGTGCGCGGCTGGCTGAAGAAGAACCTGCCGCCGGGTTGGGGAACCCCCGGCTACCGCCGTTCCGGTAGCCCCGCCGAGCAATTCGCCTTCGCCAAAGACTGGCAGCGCGTGTTGCACCGGGGAGGTTGGGCCGGGCTCGCCTGGCCCGTCGAACACGGCGGCCGCGGCGCCGGCATTCTGGACCAGATGATCTGGAGCGAAGAGTACGCGCGAGCCTGGGCGCCGGACCAGATGAGCATCAGCGTCGGGATCACCCTCACCGGACCGGTCCTGATGGGCTGCGGAAAGCCGTGGCAGCAGGAGCGCTTCCTGGCGCCGATCCTGTCGGGCGAGGAAGTCTGGTGCCAGGGCTTTTCCGAGCCGAACGCCGGCTCTGATCTCGCGGCGTTGCGCACGCGCGGCGAGGTTCAGGGCGATGAGATCGTCGTCACCGGTCAGAAGATCTGGACGAGCTTCGCCGCCTACTCCGATTGGTGCATTCTCGTGGTTCGAACGGACCCCGAGGTCGTGCGCAAGCACGACGGGCTCACATTTCTACTCGTGGACATGAAGTCCCCCGGAATCGATGTGCGTCCCCTGGTCGAGATGACCGGCGAGGCCTGGTTCAACGAGGTGTTCTTCGACAAGGTGCGGGTGCCCCTGGACAACGTGGTGGGCGAGATCGGCGGGGGCTGGAGCGTCATCATCGACACGCTCTCGCACGAGCGGGTCTCGGCGTCTCCCCACGCGCGGCTTCGGGCCGAAATCGAGTTGCTGCGGGATCTGGCCCGGAGGATTCCCCGGGCGGGTGGCATGGCCAGTGACGATCCCGTGATTCGCCAGCGGATCGCGAGGCTCAGCACCGAACTGACCGCGCTGAGCGTGAGCGCCTATCGAAGCGCTTCGCAGATCGAACGCACCGGGTTGCCCGGGCCCGGCGGGTCGACGCTCAAGCTCGGTTGGAGCGAACTCGATCAGCGCGTCAAAGAACTCGCCGTGGAGATCCTGGGTCCGCACGGGTTGCTGCTCGCTGACGATCCCGATGCTGCCGACAACGGATTCTGGAGCCACGAGCTGCTGTGGAGTCGAGCGGCGACGATCTACGCGGGCACGTCCGAGGTTCAGCGCAACATCATCGCGGAGCGGGTTCTCGGGCTTCCCCGCTGACCGGGCTTCTCCGCTGACCGGGCTTTGACGGACCGGTCCGAGGAGGGGGCGATCCAGCCTCCGTGAGCCACCGCGCAATCGGCAATAGACAGCGCCAGGCGGCGTGGGTATGATGAGTTGACGGAGCGTCAGATTCAGACTTGAACCCGACGCCGATCCAAAAACCGGCAGCTTTTCGCCGCGGCTGCCCCCCACCCGTCGGAGAAATGCCATGGACCGCGAGCGCATCGTTTCCGCCGATTCCCATGTGTTGATCCGGGACGAAGCGGTCCTGGAGCAGTTGGCCTCCAAGTATCACGAGGACTTCAAGGCCGCGCGTCTGGCCTTCATGAAGAAGATGGCCGCGCGCATGAAGAAGAAGCCGGGCGCCACGAACATGATGCCGTCCCAGGATCAGCCCTGGACGGCCGCGGGCCGGCCGGGCGAGTTCGACTCGGCGGCGCGCCTCGAAGACATGGACGTGGACGGCGTCGACGCCGAGGTTCTCTACACCGACGTCATGGTGGGGGAGGCCTATTACAACCTCGCGCCGGAGACCCGTCTGGCGTGCTTCGAAGCCTACAACAACGCCGCCCTCGAGTTTGCCTCGGCGGATCCGAAGCGCCTGTTGCCCGTCTACATCGCGCCCCTGGCCGACGTGGACGAGAGCGTCCGGGAGGTGACTCGCCTGGCGGAGCGGGGAGCCAAAGCGATCCTGCTGCCGCTGTATCCCGTCGACATGGGACTGCCGCATTATTCGGACAAGAGCTACGACTCGCTGTGGTCTTGCTTCCAGGAGATCGGGATTCCCATCAGCCAGCACGTCTCGGCGAATCAACCCCTGCTGGACATCATGGGCTACGACGCGACCCCCGCCAAAGGCATCTTTCAGTCGCTGCCGCCGATCTTCATGGCCGAGGTCATGGCGGGCTGGATCGTGCCGGGCACACTGGCGCGGTTCCCGGACCTTCGGATCGTGCTGGTCGAGTCCGGACTGGGCTGGCTCCCCTATTTCCTCGAACGACTCGACACCATGAGCCGAAGCCACGGCTGGGATCACTACAAGATGCTGCCGGAGCTTCCGAGCACCTATTTTCGGCGCCAGATGTTCTGCACCTTCGAGGAAGACACGTTCGGTGTGAGCCAGCGGCACAAGATCGGTATCGACAATCTGATGTGGGCGACCGATTACCCGCATCCGGACTCGACCTGGCCGAACTCACAGAAGGTGATCGAAACACACTTCAGCGACGTGCCCATCGAGGAAGCGCGTCAGATGATCGGAGGCAACGCCGCGAGGCTGTACGGCCTGTAGCGGCAAGCCCACAGGGCGCGCAGCAAGCCAAAGGCGAGCGAAGTCGAAAAAAAATCAGGAGGGATTATGCGCTTTCAGAACAAAGTCGCCGTGGTTACCGGCGGAGGTCAGGGAATCGGCGAGGGCTATGCGAAGGCGCTGGCCAAGGAGGGGGCTTCGATCGTGATCGCCGAGATCGCCACCGAACAGGGCGAGCGCGTGGCCCGCGAGATCGGAGCGGATGGCGGCAAAGCGATTTTCGTGCACACCGATGTCTCTTCCGAGGAATCGACCCGCGCGATGGGTCAGGCGGCGAAGGACGAGTTTGGCGGCGTGGACCTGCTCGTCAACAACGCCGCCATCTACGGCAACATGGAATTGCACTCGATGCTCACGGTTCCCATGGAGTACTACAACAATTTCATGGCCGTAAACCAGACGGGCTGTCTGCTGGTGACCCGAGCCGTATACGAGTCGATGGCGGAGCGCGGCGGAGGCGCGATCGTCAACCAATCCTCGGCTGCTGCGTGGATGGGCGCGGGCTACTACGGGATCGCCAAACTGGCCATGCACGCCATCACCCACAGCCTGGCCCGCGAACTCGGGCCCAAGAACATTCGTGTCAACGCCATCGCGCCCGGGCCGACGGACACCGAAGCCACACGCAAAATTGTGCCGGACTTCATCAAGGATCAGATCCTCGGGTCCATGCCGATCTCGCGGATGGGCGAGGTGGGGGACATCGTGAACGCATGCCTGTTCCTGCTGTCCGACGAGGCGACCTGGATCACCGCACAGATCCTTGCCGTCGACGGCGGTCAGATCATGCGCACCTAGCCCGCGAAGCGGGCGAACGAATCGAAAAGGAACGGGGAGCGAGGCGGGAGCGTGCAGACGCAATCGGGTGCGGCGGAGGTCCGGGGCACATCGGAGCTCAAGGTGCTCGACCAGAGCGGCCGCGAGCTGGGTCCGCGCGCATTGCAGACGCGTCGCGGACTGCTCGACGCCACCGCCGCGCTGCTGCAACAGCAGAGTGTGCGCGATGTGTCCGTGGTCGAAATCGCGCGCCGCGCCGGGACTTCGCCCGCCACGTTCTACCAGTATTTCAAGGATGTGAGCGAGGTGACCCTACGCCTCGCCGAGCAGGCCGCCGAGGAGATGCCGGCGCTGGTGGAGCTGATCGACGGCTCCTGGCGCGGGCAGCGTGGCCTCGAAACGGCGCGTGCCATCGTCGATGCCTTCGTCCGCCATTGGGACTCGCATCGGGCGGTGCTGCTCGTGCGCAACCTGGCGGCGGAGGAAGGGGACCGGCGTTTCCAGAGGGTGCGACGCCGCGCGCTGATGCCTGTGATCCAGGGTCTTGCGCGCCAGGTCGAGGAGTCGCAGGCGGCCGGGCGCATCGCCCGTGAGATGCATCCCTACGCAGCGGCCGCCGCCCTGGCGGCGATACTCGAGCGCCTCGCGGCCTATCACAAGGAGATCGAATTCTTTGGCGCGACCCGCGATGACCTGGTCGAGACCTGCGCGCGCATTCTGTATCAAACCGTAACGGGACGCGGAGCGCCGGGGAGTGATCGCACCGCGGATCGAGGCCCGGCCGTCAGAGAGCGTCGGCCAGGAGCCGCTCCGGCGCGTCGGTGAATTCGTAGGTGGTGCCCTTCACCCGCATCGCGCGTTCGGCGATGCCCACGGTGAAGGTGTGGCAGCTGCCCTTGGTCAGTCTCATGTAGCTGTCGGCACTGGGCGCATCGTCCAGGTCGCGTGAGCGCCCGATGGCGATGAAGCTGGCGCGGCGCAGGGCGATGACCGCCTCAGCCAGCTCGGGGTCGAACTCGGCTTCGGCCCAGCGGATGAATTGGGATCCCCTCAGCTCGACACCGGTGTAGGGCGGCGGTCCCTCGATCTTCGTACCCGAGACGTCCCAGGCGAGGAGCGGCTCACCGTCGCGATGCAGGGTGGCGCGGGTGCGCCCCTCGTCCCGATCGGGAACCGCGATGTCGTACTGGCGTCGTTGGCCATTCCTCGACGCGTGGGTCACGGCGAGGCTGGCCACGTCGAAGAGGTGGGTGCAATTGGCTCGCGGATTGGTGAATGCCGCCGCCGCGGTGACATGCGGCGAAAGGGGCAACCCGATCAGCTCGCGCAGCGGCAGCGTGGCGCCGGGGCATTCGGTCCAGGGATAGCGGTGCGCCTCACCGCGGATCTCGGTCACCCGTTCGCCATCGTGGTCGAGCTCGACGTGGAAACGATGAAAATCGTCCTCCATGTCGGCGATCACCCGGCGCGGCTCCCCCTGCAATCGGAAGCGCCGACGGAAGATGCCCTTGCCATAGGGGAGTCTCTCGATGACCGGCGGACCCACGGCGGCGCAGTGTAGGCCAGAATGGGTCCATTGCGGAACGCAGTCGCTGAGACCGCGGCGGTCTCGACTTTTCTGGTAGCCTGCATTCCGACGCGAATCGGACTCGACGCGAATCGGACTCGAGGAGAATCGGGCATGAGTGAGAAGCCCTTTCGCATCCTTCCGAAGCTGACGCCCCTGAACGAGCACTTCTGGCGGGGCGGCGCCGACGGAAAGCTTCGCCTGCTGCGCTGTCGAAAGTGCGAGCACTACATCCACCCTCCGACGCCATTGTGTCCCGAGTGCCTCAGCAAGGACGTGGCGCCGGTGGAGGTCTCCGGGCGCGCGACCGTCGCGACCTTTACGCTCAACCACCAGCCCTGGGTGCCCGCTCCCGATCATCCGTACTGCATCGCCATCGTCGAGATCGAAGAAGATCCGAGCATCCGACTCACGACCAATATCGTGAACTGCCCGGTCGAGCAGGTGACCGTCGG
>JAZFUU010000137.1:0-7685 GCA_036447375.1 Myxococcota bacterium | reverse complement strand
ACCCGCCCGGCACCGGGAGATGATCGATCGAAGCGGCCGCGGGACCGTTCCGCAGATCTTCATCGGAGAAACCCACGTCGGGGGCTACGATGAGCTCGCCGCCATGGAGCACGCCGGTGAGCTCGACGCGCTTCTCGCGCCGGAGTCCGGGGGCTGAGATGGAGCGCCAGAGTAACCGCCGGATAGCGATCGTGGGCAGTGGGCCGGCGGGATACACCGCCGCGATCTACGCGGCTCGTGCCGAGCTCGAACCGCTGGTGATTGCCGGGGTTCAGTTTGGTGGACAGCTGATGCTCACCACGGACGTCGAGAACTATCCGGGCTTTCCCGAGGGCGTCACCGGGCCCGAAATGATGGAGCTATTCCAGAAGCAGGCCGAGCGCTTCGGAACCCGGGTGCTCCTCGAGGACGCCACCGAAATCGATCTGTCCGAGCGTCCTTTTCGGGTCCGGACCGACGAACACGAGTTCAGCGCGGAAGGCCTGATCCTGGCGACCGGGGCTTCGGCGCAGTGGCTCGGACTGGAGTCGGAGACGCGGCTTCAGAACAAGGGGGTCTCGGCCTGTGCTACCTGCGATGGCGCCCTCTACCGTGGGAAACCGATGGCCGTGGTCGGCGGAGGCGACACCGCGATGGAAGAGGCGCTCTTTCTCACCCGATTCGCGACGCGGGTCACGGTGATTCATCGTCGGGCCGAGCTTCGGGCGTCGAAGATCATGCAGGAGAGGGCTCTCGCCAGCGAGAAAATCGACTTCGCCTGGAATTCGGTGATCGACGAGGTGCTGGGTGACGAGTTCGTGACCGGCGTTCGCCTTCGCCAGACAGAAACGGACGAGACGCGGGAGCTGCCGGTGGAGGCGCTCTTCATCGCTATCGGTCATCGACCGAACACCGAGCTGTTGCGGGGCCAGCTCGAGCTCGATCCGGTCGGCTACATCAAGGTGGAGCCAGGCACGACTCGCACGTCGGTGGAAGGTGTCTTTGCCTGCGGTGACGCCATGGATCCGATCTACCGCCAGGCCGTCACCGCCGCGGGGACCGGCTGCATGGCGGCGATCGACGCCGAACGCTGGCTGGCCGCACAGGGGATCGACTAGTTCAGCTCTTCGCTCAGCTTCGGCTTGCTGCGCGGAGGCCGACGCTCGAGTCGGCCTCCGAATCGCGGACTGGACGCTCTTGTGCGTCCGTTGCACGGGACTTAGGCTCCGATACCCATGCCTCTTTCCAAGGACCGTCTCGAGCGGCTGATCGGGCGCTCCACGGACATCGTGGTTGCGACCGACCGGAAGGGGATGGTCATCTACTACAACGACGGGGCCACGCGCACCCTGGGTTACACCCAGGGCGAGATCCTTGGGAAGTTCGTCGCTCAGCTCTTCCCGGGTCTCGAGGAAGCGAAGCGCGTGATGTCGGCGATGCGCGATCCCGGCTACGGAGGTCGCGGGATCGTGGAGACCTTCGAGACCACCTACGTGGGGAAGTCGCAGCAGCGAATTCCCGTCGCGATTTCCGGCGCGATTTACTACGACGAGGCCGGAGGGGAAGACGGCACCATCGGGTTCGCCAAGGACCTTCGCGAGATCCGTCGCAAAGATCAGTTGGCGACCCTGGGTGAGGTGGCCGTCGGACTCTCCCACGAGATCAACAATCCGCTGGCGGTGATTCTCAATCAGATGGACCTGTTGGAGCGGGACGTCGAAGCCCTGGCGGGTGAAGGCGACAGCTCGGTGGAAGCCGAGCGCCTCTACGCGGTGCGCCGCGAGGTCTCGCGGATCTCCGACATTCTGGCTCGTCTGGGCGAAATGGCCGAGACCGAGCAATACGAGACCATCGGGTACATCGGCCCGACCCGGATGATCGACCTTCGAACCAAACCACCGGCGGTAGCGTCGGATCCGCGGCTGCGTGGGCTGCGAATCCTGGTGGCCGACGACGATCTCGGCATCTGTCGCACCCTCAAGGAGATGCTCGAGGCCGACGGCTGCGTCGTCGATACGGCCGCCGACGGGGTCCAGGCCCTGGAGCGGGTCGCTTCGAAGCCCTTCGACATCGTTCTCTCCGATGTCGTCATGCCCAACATGGACGGATACGAACTCTACTCTGCGATTCACGAGAGCCACCCCGAGATTCCCGTCTTGATGATGACCGCCTTCCACTACGACAAGGACCACATCATCAAGCGCAGTCGGCTCAAGGGCCTCGAGGGCGTCGTCTTCAAGAAACCCGTCGATCCGCAGCGCCTGCGCCAGGTCATCGCCGAGACGGCCCAGAAACGCAGATAGCCGGGTCTCCGCCGAGAACCGTTCTCGCCACACAGACACATACGATGCGCTGCGCGCCCGAGCGTCGGAGGGCGCGGGCGGCTTCGGCCAGGGTGCTTGCGGTCGTGACCACGTCGTCTACGAGCCAGACATCCCGCGGAACGTGGCCCCGGGCGCGGAACGCTCCCCGAACGTTTCGTCGGCGTTCCTTCCTCGAGAGCCCCGTCTGGCTCGGCGTATCGCGGATACGCTCGAGGGCGACCGGGTCGACGCGGACCCGGCGATCTCGAGCGAGCACCCGGGCCAGGCGCGCCGAGGGGTTGAATCCGCGCGTGCGAAGCCGGCGCGGATGCAGGGGAATCGGAACAATCAGCGCGGGCGGAGGCCCCGGCACACGGTCGGCGGATTCCCGGATCAGTTGGCGAACCACCGCCCAGGCGGCCGGATCGAGCCCCGCGATCCCCGGCGCTGGATACTTGAATCGGTGAATCCAATCCTCCAGGTCGCCCGCGAAGGCCACCGCGGCGATGCATGCGACGAAAGGGCGGCTCGCGCCGTTGCAGGCCGAACAGAAACCGCCGGGTTCCGGGACGGGCGCGGCCTGGCACAGCGCGCACCGGGTGCGCGGAATCCGCTGCAGCCGCCTGTCGCAGCTCGGGCACAGTGCCGACGCACTCCCGGGGCAGGCACCGCAGGCCGCACACCTCGGCGGAACCACCAGATCCAGCAAGCCGGCGAAGCCGGCGCGCAACGAGGCGAAGCCGAGCGGAGATCGAACGAGCAAGCCGGCGAAGCCGGCGCGCAGCCAGGCGAACATCAAGTCCATCCCCGGGACCGGGGCGTCGGGTGAGTCTATGGCTCCACGATCAGTGAGCGGCCGGTCATCAGCTCGGGGACCGGCAGGCCGAGCAGGCCGAGAACCGTGGGGGCGAGGTCCGCGAGTCCGCCATTTCGAAGCCGCCGCTCCCCCGCGTCGCGGCTGATCCAATACAGCGGAACCGGATTGGTCGTATGTGCGGTGTGAGGCCCGCCGGTCTCGGGATCGATCATCATCTCGCAGTTGCCATGGTCGGCGGTGATCAGCAGGGTGCCGCCGCGCGCCAGCAGCTTCTCGGCAATGCTGTCGAGGCCACGGTCGATGGTCTCCACGGCTTTCGTCGCGGCGTCGAGAATTCCGGTGTGTCCCAGCATGTCCGGGTTCGCGAAATTCAACAGCACGAAAGCGTAGTCTTCTTCATCCAGTCGGTGAAGAAGCGCCGCCGTCACCTCGGCAGCGCTCATCTCCGGCTTGTGGTCGTAGGTCGGAACCTCGCGGGGAGACGGGATCAAGACGCGATCCTCGTTGGGGAACGGAGCTTCGAGTCCCCCGTTGAAGAAGAACGTGACGTGCGCATACTTCTCGGTCTCCGCGATTCGAAGCTGCGACAGGCCCGCCCGGGCCACGACTTCGCCAAGGGTCTCGCTGGGCGCCTCCGCGGGAAAGGCGACGGGCAGGTCGTATTCGGCGTCGTACTCGGTGAGGGTGACGAAGACCGAGGGACGCACCACTCGGCTGCGCTCGAGTTCACCGGCGAAGCGATCCGGCCGGGTATCGGAGATCGCGTTGCTGAGCTGGCGCGCGCGGTCGGCGCGAAAATTGAAGAAGATGACAGCATCGCCGTCAGATAAGGGAGCGCCACCGTCGACGAGCGTCGGTTTCACAAATTCGTCGCTCTCGCCGCGGCCGTAGGCGGCTTTCACCGCCGCCACCGGGTCCGCGGCGGTTTCCCCCTCGCGGTCCACGATGGCCCGGAACGCGGCGGCGGTTCGCTGCCAGCGATTGTCCCGGTCCATCGCGTAGTAACGACCCATCACCGTGGCCACACGCCCCCCGGCTTCCTCGAGGGTCGGCAACAGCTCGCTCACATGGTCGAGTCCGGAACGCGGTGGCGTGTCGCGTCCGTCGAGAAAGCAATGCAGATGGGGTTGGATGTCGCGGCGACGACAGTGCTGGAGCAACGCCACCAGGTGTCGCACGTGACTGTGCACGCCGCCGTCGGAGACGAGGCCCATCAGGTGCAGGGTCTTGCCGTCGCGTCCGGCGGCATCCAGCGCCCGCGCGATGGCCGCATTCGTCTCCAGGTCGCCACGGGCGATCGCGTTGTCGATACGTTGGATGTTCTGCTCGATGATTCTCCCGGCCCCCATGGTCATGTGCCCCACCTCGGAGTTGCCCACCTGCCCGGGCGGCAGTCCCACGGACTCACCGGAGGTCTCGATACGCGCCTTCGGAAACTCGCTCCGGGCCCGCGCCAGGAAGGGTGTATGGGCGATCGCAGTGGCGTCGTTCGGGCCACCGTCTCCGATTCCAAATCCGTCGAGGACGACGAGGAGTACCGGCCGGGTCACGGGGGGTCCCCGCCGGCGGAGGCGTCCAGCAGTTCCAGCGCCGGAGCCTCGCTCCACAGGCGCTCCAGATCGTAGAAATCGCGGATCTCTTTCTGGAAGACGTGGACGATCACGTCGCCGAGGTCCAGCAATATCCAGCGCCCCTCGCCGTAGCCTTCGATGCCCAGGGGCTTGTCGCCCAGGGCGATCGCCGCCTCCTCGACGGCGTCGGCTATGGAACGGACCTGGCGCGTCGAACGGCCCGTCGCCAGCAGGAACACGTCGGCGAAAGACGTGAGGCCCCTCATGTCCAGTGCGACGATATCCTCCGCCTTGCGGTCGGCGGCAGCCTCCGCGGCCCGGGCGGCCTTGATCAGTACGTCCGGTTGCTTCATCCCCGCGCGTAGACCCCACTCTGCTGTATCGCGTTGATCACGACTTCCGGCAGGAGAGACCGAACCGAACGCCCGTCTCGCAGCCGCGCCCGGATTTCCGAGGCGGACACATCCAGGGCCCGGATCTGCAGCAGTCGAATCCAGGTTCCGCTGCCGCGGTGTTGCCCCGAAAGACCGTCGGGGGCCAGATCCACGTCATCCCGGACGCACTTGGGGATCCAGTCTCGCAGCGTACCCGTCGGCGTGGGGGGGCGCGCAATCACGGCGAAGTGCGCGAGTTCGAACAGCGCCTCGGGCTCGCGCCAGGTTCCCACCTCGACGAACGCATCGTGGCCGATGGTGAAAACCGGAGGTTCCGGGCCCAGTCGCGACCGCAGGGTGCGCAGGGTGTCCACCGAATAGGAAGCTCCGCCTCGCTCGACCTCGATGGCGTCGACCTCGAATCGCGATCGGTCGGCTACGGCCGCCCGGACCCAGGCCAGGCGCTCTCCGGCCGGGGCCATCGGGTCTTCGTCGCTGCCGGGCTTGTGAGGAGGCTCTGCGCTGGGAACGAAGATCATGCGCTCGAGACCGAGCGCCTCGGTGACCTCTTCTGCGGCTCGGAGGTGCCCGAGGTGGATCGGATTGAAGGTTCCGCCGAAGATCCCGACGCGATCCCCTGTCATTCGCGAAGTTGACCGTCTCCGTAGAGTACGAACTTGCGCGTGGTGAGCTCTTCCAGGCCCATCGGTCCGAAGGCGTGAATCTTGGAGGTCGAGATCCCGATCTCGGCGCCCAGCCCCAGCCGATATCCGTCGGAGAACGCCGTTGAGCAGTTGACTCCCACGGTCGAGGAGTTCACCCGACGAAGAAATTCCTGGCTGCTGCCATAGTGTTCGGTGACGATCACGTCGGTGTGTTCGGAACCGTAGCGACGGATGTGCTCGACCGCGGCATCGAGGTCTTCGACGACCCTCACCGCCAGGACCGGTCCGAGAAATTCTTTGTGCCAGTCGGCTTCTTCGGCGGCGATCGCGTCGCTGAAGATCTCGCAGGTGCGGGAATCTCCGCGCACCTCGACGCCTTCCTCGTGAAGCGCTTTGAGCACACCCGGCATCACGGTCGGAGCGGCATCTCTATGCACCAGCAGGGTCTCGAGCGCGTTGCACACCGCCATCTGCCGAATCTTCGAGTCAACGGTGATTTGCTTGGCCATCTCGGCATCGGCGCTGGCGTCGATGAAGACATGGCAGATTCCGGCATCGTGCTTGATCACCGGAATGCGCGATTCCTCGCTCACCTTTCGAATCAGTCCGGGGCCCCCGCGCGGAATCATCAGGTCGATACAGCGGTCTTCCCGCAGCAGATGGTCGATGGCCTTGCGATCGGTCGTTTCCACGATGCTGATCGCGTCCTCGGGAACTCCGGTATCCACCGCCGCGGCGCGCAGCTCTTCCGCCAGCGCCAGGTTCGAATGAATCGCCTCGGAACCCCCACGCAGGATGACGCTATTGCCCGCCTTCACGCATAGAGCCGCCGCGTCGACGGTGACGTTGGGTCTCGACTCGTAGATGATTCCAATCACACCGAGGGGAATGCGCATGCGTCCCACGCGCAGACCGTTCGGGCGCGTCGCCATGGACTCGATGCGTCCCACCGGATCCGGCAGACCGGCGACGTCGCGCAACCCCGCCAGCATGTCGCGCCACTTGGATTCGGCGAGTTCCAGGCGCTTGACCAGAGGCGCGGCGATCCCGCGCTCGCGGGCCGCGTCGAGATCCAGGGCGTTGGCTTCAAGGATTCGGCCCTGCGCCGCCTCCAACCGGTCTGCGGAGCGGAGCAGCCACGCGTCCTTCTCTCGGGTCGAGAGCTCGGCGATTCGGTACGACGCCAGGCGTGCCCGAAGCGCGAGTTCATGAATCTGATCCCCGAGGCTCATTCGCTCCCCGCTCTGGCGACTCGTCTCATTTCAACCGATCGGGTGGACTCGAGGGGTCCGACACCAGGACCAGGTCGTCGCGGTGCACCACCTCGTCGCCGTTTGAGTAGCCTAGCACCTGGCTGATTTCCCGGGCGGGTCGACGGGCGATGCGCCGGATCTCGTCGGCGGCGTAGGCCACCAGCCCTCTCGCCAATTCTCGGCCCTCCTCGTTTACGAAGGTCACCGGATCGCCGATTCCAAACTTCCCGCGCACCTCCACGATCCCGGCCGGCAACAAGCTCTTGCCCCGCTGAGAAACGGCGTGCGCGGCGCCCGCATCGATCACCAGCTCACCCTTGCTGCGCGCCGTAAAGGCCAACCAGTGCTTGCGGCTCTGGAGTCTGGCCCCGGCGAGAAACAGCGTTCCCAGAGGTTCTCCTGCAGTCACGCGCAGAAGCACGTCGCGTCTGCGCCCGTTGCACAGCACCGTCGAGCCGCCGCAGCGCGCGGCGGCTTGAACCGCTTCGAGTTTCGTCGTCATCCCACCGCGGCCGAATGCGCTCCTGGACCCTGCGGCAGCGCGCGCGATCTCGGGCGTCACTTCCTTGACGACGTCGTACAGGTCCGGCTTCGGATCACCGGGAATCGGGGGCGAGGTGTACAGCCCGTCGACGTCCGAAAGAATCACCAACAGGTCGGCCCCCACGAGATTCACGATCGTGGCCGAGAGAATGTCGTTGTCGCCGAAGCGGATCTCTTCGG
>JAZFUU010000136.1:0-4761 GCA_036447375.1 Myxococcota bacterium | reverse complement strand
GGGAACGCAGGATCCATGCGATGGGTCCATGCGCCCTCCCGCTGCAGGCGGTCGAAAGTGGGGGTGGGAAAGCGCTCGATGTAGCGGGGCGCGAACCCGTCAAAGAGCATCACCACGGCGGTCCGCTCGCCGCCGTCGCCGATCGCAGCCTCGGCGATCACGCCGGTTCCGGCGATCGCACTCCAAATCAGGCAGGGGATCGCCCTGCTCCAGCCGATTCGACATCGCTGCTTCATGGTCCCTCGCGTTTCAGTCGGAATCCCCGACGGCTGGGCAACAACGGCGGCAGTGTGCGGACTTCCGGAACGGAAGGCTAGTCGAACGGCTGGACTCGCCCTCTTGGGGATGGTCTACTGCGATGCATGCCGAACGCGGCGCGCACCCGGTGGCTGGTCGGGCCCTGGTCCGACCTGCTGCTGGGATGCGGTGTGGGGTACGCCGCGATCTTCGCGGCACTCGTGCTCGCCGGCCCCGAGATGCGCCGAGCGATTCCTTTTGCTCTCGGACCCCTGGTTCTGCTCGTCACTGGAACACCGCATTACGGCGCGACCCTGTTGCGGGTCTACGAAGCTCGACGAGATCGGCGCGCCTACGCGTTCTTTTCGGTCTGGGCGAGCGGAGCGATCGCCGCACTCCTCGTCGCGAGCCTCTACTCTCCCCTGATCGGGTCGCTCATGTTGACCCTGATGTTGACCTGGAGCCCCTGGCACTACTCGGGGCAGAACTACGGTATCGCGCTCATGTTCCTCCGGCGCGGGGGAGTGCCAATCACGCCCGGGCTCAAACGCGTGATCTACGCTTCCTTCATCTTCTCATTCCTGTTGACGCTTCTGGCGGTGCACGGAGAGCGGCCGTCGGGGCAGTACGCGCCGACGGGTTTCGGCGGTTCAGACTACCGATTCCTGGCGCTGGGGATCCCCGACGACCTCCGGAACCTCGCCTTCGCGATCTGTGGCGTCGCCTACGGAGTGGCGAGTGTGGGTGCGGCCGTCGGGCTGCTTCGCGTGGCTCGGTTCCGCCAGCTCGCCCCCGCCTTCGCGCTGGCGGCGACGCAGTCGTTGTGGTTTGTCATTCCGACCCTGGCGCGGCACTACGCTGTGGCGCAAGGGGTCGAGCCCCTCGGTGAGACCCACGCCGCCTATGCCTTCATGTGGGTGGCTGTGGGTCACTCGGTTCAGTACTTGTGGATCACGAACACGTACGCGCGGCGGAGTCAGCCCGTCCCCGGCCGATATCTCGCGAAGTGTCTGCTCTCCGGGGCCGCCATCTGGACGGTGCCCGCGCTGATCCTCGCGCCGGGCGTTCTCGGAGCGGTTCCCTACGACCTCGGGCTCTCGGCCCTCATCTCATCGGCGGTGAATCTGCACCACTTCGTCTTGGATGGGGCCATCTGGAAGCTGCGCGAGGGGCGGGTAGCCCGAATCCTGATCGACTCGCGGCCCAGACACGAGTCGGAGCCGAGCGCGTCGCCGTCTCGGCTGCGATGGGCGCCGGTGGTCTGGGTTGTGGGTCTGGCCAGCGTGTTCCTGATCCTGTGCGCGACTCTCGAGACCGAGTACGGCTTTCGCCGTGGGCTCGAGGCGGGGGATGTTTCCCGCGCGGAGATCGCGGTGGGGCGCCTGACCTGGATGGGTCGCGGCAGTCCCAGCCTGCACACGAACCTCGCCGGGCTGCGAGCATCCCAGGGTGATCTCGAGGGTGCGCTGCGAGAAGTGGAACAGGGACTCGAGATTCGAGCCACCCCCGAAGCCCGGCGGACCCAGGGAGGGATCCAATACCGGCGCGGAGCGACCGCCCGAGCGATTGCTGCCTTCGAGGAGGCACTGCGTCTTCGCCCCGGTTGGCCGCCGGCGGCGAACGACCTGGCCTGGCTCCGGGCGACGAGTCCCGAGCCGATTCTGCGAGACGCGCGCCAGGCAGTGGAGCTGGCCGAAGTGAGCGCGCGAGCCACGCGTTTCCAGGGCGCCGCGGAGCTGGACACCCTGGCGGCGGCCTACGCGCGCGCGGCTCGTTTCTCCGCCGCGGTTCGCATGGGGGAGCGGGCGGTCGATCGGGCGCGTCGAGGCGGCGACGAGGCGCTGGCCGCGGAGATCGAGGCGAGAGTGACTCTCTACCGGCGCGGACAGCCGTACACCGACTCCGTCGAGTCCGCCGGCCGGGATCCGCGTGAAGGCGCGAGCTTCCGGCGCGAGCAGCGGCTCTATTAGTCCGCCAACCCTATCGCTGGGGTCTCAAGTCGGGCGCGATCCTTCCCGAAACACGGCTGACCGCGCGGCAGGTTGCGGCGAAGATTCCGTCTACGCTGACGTCACGAAGCCGGTCAACGCGATGGAGTTGATGGAAAAGGTCGAGAGTCTGATCGGCTAGCGGAGACAACGCCGCCCTCGAGGTGATCTTGCACCACGTCAGAGCGGGTCGTCGCGCGAGACGAGTCCATCGTCGAAATAGGACGGCGCTTCGATGGGCATGATCACCCAGAGGACCACGTAGAGGATCACCGCGGGACCGAAACCCGAGAAGATGCCCCCGATTACGAAGGCCAGCCGCAGCACCGTCACCGAGATACCGAATCGCTCGGCGAGGCCCGCACATACGCCCGCGATCATTCGAACGTCGGCCCTGCGTGTCCATTCGCCCATCGGGCTTCGGGGAACGAGGTAGGAGTTGCAGTAGCGGCACTTCACCGCCTCGCTGCGGATCTCCTCCGCACAGTACCCGCAGGTCTTCATTTCCATGGGGTCACCTCCGATTCTCCCATCGCCGCGATGCGACGCCATGCGCGACGATCGGGAGCGAGCCGTAGATCAGGGCCAGCCAGCTCGCCGTGGCGAGCGCATAGGTGACGCCGATGGCCGAGACGACAAGCGGAGGTAGCCACTCCCCGAGCCAGACTCCGCCGACGCGGTAGAGCTCCGAATACCAGAGGAGCAGGCCGGGGAGGGGCAGCGCGGCCCATCCGATCAGCCGAGCCAGGGCGCGCCGATAGCCCGGGGGCAGGTTGCCCCGGAGCTCGTCGCCGGCTCTCCGACCGAGAACGAGGGCGCGGTCCGCGGCCAGTTCCGGAGCCGGAAGTCGCTGCAAACCCTCGCCGAGCGCCCGCAGCTCCGCCTGGAGAGCGCCGCAGGCGGCGCACCCGCGCGCGTGAGCCACGTCCTCGGCGTCGGTGGAGTGATGCCGCGAGAGGAAGGCGTCCGTGAGTCTCTCGCGCACGCTGTCACAGGTCCGTTCAGCCATCGCTCTGAACTCCCGCCCTCAGCGTCTTCACGGCGGCGTGCAACCGACTCTTCACGGTGCCGCGCGGGACGCCGACAATCTCGGCGATCTCGCCCTCCGAAAGGTCGTGGTAGTAGCGCAGGACCAGGACCTCCCGAAGCCGGTCGGGCAGCGCTGCGAGACTCTCGCGCAGGTCCGCTGGCAGCGCGACGCTGAGCTCGGGCGAGTTCGCCGTCGCACTCTCCGAGCGAACCTGTGCCTGCTCGTGCAGGGCCTCGCGCTTGCGGCTGTCCACCGCGAGGCGCCGCACCCGGTCGCGACACAGGTTGTTCGCAATCTGGAAGAGCCAGGTCGAGAAGCGCCGCCCGGGATCGAAGCGATTCCGAGCCCGAATGACCCGGATCCAGGTCTCCTGGAACAGGTCCTCGGCAGCCGCCGTCTCGTCGCAGCGGCGGAACAGGAACCCAAAAAGCCGCCGTCGGTATCGCTCGAACAGTGCATCGAAGGCTTCGACCTCGCCGCCCCGAACCCGCGCCATCAGCTGCTCGTCCGACTCGGGGTCGGAACTTCGGGGCGATTCACGTCGGGTCTGCATCGACTCGTCGTTCCTGTAGTACGCGGCCCGGACCGCGTGGGTTCACGGGGTCCGCAGCAGGGGGTTTCCTGAAGAATGCGGGCTAGTGTGCGGCCCCGGAATGGATCGTACTCCGAAGGTGGCTGTGATCGGGTCGGGTCTGGCGGGGTTGAGCGCCGCCTGGCGTCTGACCCGGGCCGGATTCGATGTCTCGGTATGGGAGCGGGAGGAAACTCCGGGTGGCCGCGCCGCGGGGGCGTCGGTCGACGGTACCTCTCTCGAACCGAGCGGGGCGGTTCTCTCGACCGCAGACACCGCGCTCCTGGATTGGATCGGCGAGGTGGGCCGACGCAACGAGCTGCTGCCGCTTCGCCCGGTTCTCTCGGCCCTGCTTCAGCGAAACCGGATCGTCTCGATCGATCGGCGCAGCCTGCTGGGCATCGCCCGCATTCCCGGTGTGGGCTGGAATTCGGCCCTGAGGCTGTTTCGATTTCCGCGTCTTCTCGACCGTTATTCGTCGCGGCTCGATGCGATGAATGCGGGAGCGGCGGCGCCCCTGGACGACCGCAGTCTCGCCGATTTCGGCCGGCTCTATTTCGGGCCGCGGGTGGTCGACCGCTGGATGGCTCCCCTCGTCGCGAGTCGCTGCCTGACGACGGCCGAAGAGACGAGCCGTGCCTGGTTCCTGCGGCGCCAACGCAGCCACGGCCGCTACTGGTGTGGCATGCCGCGAGGAAGCCTTGCAGACCTCGTGGAGGAAGCCGCCGCGAAGCTGGTGGTCCACACCGGGGTCGAGGTTCTGGGCATCGAAGCCGGGACCGGCTCCCGGCTGAGAATTTCCATTCGCGGCGCCCGCGCCTTCGAAGTCGATGCGGCCGTTCTCGCCACGGCCGCACCCGACGCGGCGGGCCTCGCCACTTCGATGCTCTCGTCCGCCGAGCGCGACGGTCTCGACGGGGTCCGATACACGCCGG
>JAZFUU010000135.1:0-4611 GCA_036447375.1 Myxococcota bacterium | reverse complement strand
CGAAGGATCGCCTCGGCCGCCGCGCCGAAGCCGCTCTTCTGAAGCAGCATGGCGTGGACGGTGGCCCGCCCCGCCATTTGAGGCTGGTGCGCCAGGACCTTCTCCCAGACTTCGAGGGCCCGTCGGGGCCGATGCATGGCGTTGAAAAAATTGGTCCGAGCGAATCCGCGAACCACGAATTCCCCGGCACTGGCCTCGTCGAGGGGGAAAAACAAGTCGGGAGCGTCGAGATCGACCTCCGGCTCCGCGCTGACCTCTCCGGGACGAACGCGGACAAAGAGCGCCGCCGCGTCGTCCACCAACACCAACGTCCAATTCGAATTCAGATGGAGCCACCAGAGAAACGCGTCGGAGGGGACGACCGAATAGTGGACCAGCACCAGACCGAAATCGTACTCGTCGTCGAGGGCGCGGAAGCGTCCGACCACAGTGGGCTGAAGCGCCACGAACTTCTCGGCCCCGAAGACTTCGAGGCGACCATCGGTCATCACGCGATAGTCGGGCCACAGGCGCCAGATCAGGTAGCCCCCATCGGCCATGTGGTGCGCGATCGGCCCGGGCGGCCGATGGGTCGCGATCCATTCGGCCTGAGCCACCGGAAAGAAGACTTCCATCGTTCCGAAACCGGCCTCGCGAAAGACACCGATGCGGGGGAAGAAGCGCTGGTTCGTCACGTCGACCACCAACACCGCGATCGACAGGGCGACCCCGGCTGCGGCGACCCGGCGAATTCGCAAGGAAACCGGACGGCCGTCGAGGAATTCGTTCCAGTTGCGTACCAGGATCGGTGCGGCGGCGATGGCGAACAGGGCCAGATTGCGCTTGGCGCCCAGCGCGAGGTACAGGAAGGCGACCCAGAGCAGAGGATCGGCGCCGTGAAGTCGTCGCCAATTGACCGCCATCGCGGCGAAGGAAAGCAGGGCAAGGGTCGAGACGATCGCGATGGCGAGGGGGTTCAGGGGCTGTTCGCCGCCGAGCGGCGGAATCAATTCGGCCACGATCGAGCCGAAGGTGCCCCGATCCTCCGGCGGCCCGATCATCCCGAGCTGCTGAATCGGATACAGGGCGCCGTCGATGAAATTCGGATTGACGAAGCAGGCCAGGGCCGACAGCGCGGTGACGGTCGCCAATCGCCGCAGACGATCGCCGCGCAGCCGATCGCCGGGTGAGAGGAGGGGTCGAAGAATTTCCGCCGCGAGCATGATTCCGCAGACCGCGATGCCCAGCGCGAACAGGCCGTGGATGTTCGCCCAGACGATCTGGATCGGAACGATGGCGTAGACCCAGGCATCATTCCGACGCGAGAAACGGTCGAGTAGCGCGAGAACCGCGGCCAGGCAGACGAAAGTCGGCAACTCGGGACGCGGCATGAAGCGGTCGCAGGCCACCAGTAGCATCAGCGTGAGCGCGAAGGCGGTGACGAAGGGCCGTTCACGCCGGTAGCCGATCCGTCCCAGGATCGCGAGCAGCGCAAACACCAGCGCCAGCTTTCCCCAGACCACCGCGGCGTGCCCCCCGACGCTGTACAGGGCATGGAGACCGAGTTGATGGAGCCAATGGATGTCCACCCACGGCGCACCGGCCACCGTATAGGTGTAGGGATCAACCTTGGGGACCGCGCCCGACTCGGCGATCAGCTGGCCCGTGCGCAGGTGCCACCAGTAATCGAAGGTCCGAATGTCCTGGAGCGCGAGCGAAGCCCCCAAGCCGAAGAGCAGAACCCACGGCACGATACGAAGCAAACGCGCGATCGCGGGCCGCTCCATCATAGATCCCAGAAGTAGTCCTTCTTCGTGAGCTGTGGCCCGTCGGGTGCGGACGGGCGCGATCCCTCGGCGCGGTCACCCGAGCCCCGAAGCAGCCTTTCGATCAGCTCCTCCAGATCGCGCGTCTCGTTCTCCCAGTAGGAGGCGGACCCGAAGTGGGGAAAGGCCGCCGGAAAGGCGGGGTCGTCCCATCGGCGGGCGATCCAGGCGGCGTAGAACACGAAACGGAAGGCGCGCAGGGGCTCCACCAGTCGCAGCCAGCGGTCATCGAACTCGCGAAACTGACGATAGGACTCGATCAGCAGCGCACGTTGGCGTGCTCCCTCGGCGTCCCGCCCGGGCAGCAGCATCCACACGTCGTGAACCGCCGGGCCCACCACGAAGTCATCGAAGTCGAGAAAGAACCAGCCTTCATCCCCGCGCAAGAGATTGCCGACGTGGCAGTCACCGTGGATGCGATGAACCGGAACTCCGTCGCTCCAGTCGTCGTAGAGGGCCGCCACGCGCTCCACCGCCTCTCGGTAGCGGCGTCGGCACTCCGCGGGCAGGAATCCCTCTTCCTCGAGAAACTCCAGCGGCGTCCGGGCCACGGTCTCGGTTTCGAGGCGCAGGCGGTGGGGAGCGGTCCCCGCCGCGCCTACATTGTGAATTCGGGCCAGCAGGCGTCCCAGAATGGAGATCTCTTCGTCGTTGAACTCGGTTGGAGCGCGGCCTCCGGTTCTCGGCCAGATCGCGTAGTGGATGCCCTCGACCTCGTGCAGCGTCGAACCATCGGAGAAGGCGATTGGAGCACAGACGGGGATCTCCGCATCGCGCAGGTCCAGGAGAAATCGGTGCTCTTCCGCTATGGCTTCGGCACTCCAGCGTCCCGGCCGATAGAACTTGACGACAATGTGGGACTCGTCCTGAAGGCGGAGGTCGTAGACGCGATTCTCGAGGCACGTCAGGGGCGAGCAGTGGCCCGTCGGGTCGAACCCACCCGCCTCCACGGCGCGCAGAACGCGGTCGGGAGTCAACTCGAAGAAGAATTCTGACATGGACGACGCACGATACCTCGTGTTCGCGTTGACCTCATCTGGCAAAGAATGCGGTCGCAGACGCTCGCATTGCCGCGCAACGCTGGTTTCGTTAGCCTTCTCGCGTACTTGCGACAAATCATGGGCACGTGACCGATAAGCGAACCAGCCAACGCGATCGCCCCTGGGTCTTCCGAACCTACTCCGGGCACACCTCCGCCGAAGCCAGCAATCGCCTGTACCGGACCAACCTGGCCAAGGGACAGACGGGCCTCTCCGTCGCCTTCGACCTCCCGACCCAGACCGGCTTCGATTCCGACCATTCCCTCGCGCGGGGCGAGGTCGGCAAGGTCGGAGTGCCGATCGGGCATATCGAGGACATGACGGCGCTGTTCGAGGGCATTCCCCTCGACCGCATGAACACATCGATGACGATCAACGCCACCGCCGCCTGGCTCCTCGCCCTCTACATCGCGGTGGCCGAGCGCAACCGCGTCGAGCCCGCCCAGCTGCGGGGCACCACCCAGAACGACGTGATCAAGGAGTACCTGTCCCGGGGCACGTACATCTTTCCGCCGGAACCCTCGATGCGCCTGATCAGCGACATGGTCGCCTACACCGTCGACGCGGCACCCCAGTGGAACCCCACCAACGTCTGCTCCTACCACCTCCAGGAGGCCGGAGCGACGCCCGTCCAGGAGATCGCGTACGCCTTGGCAACGGCCGTGGCCATTCTGGATGCCGTGCGCGACCGGGGCGACGTTCCCGCAGACGCCCTGCCCCGCATCGTCGGTCGCATTTCCTTCTTCCTCAACTCGGGAATCCGCTTCGTGGAAGAGATCTGCAAGGTCCGAGCGATGGCCGAACTCTGGGATGAGTTGACCCGAGAACGATACGGGGTGGAAGAATCCAAGCTTCGGCGTTTCCGATACGGCGTGCAGGTCAACAGTCTCGGACTGACCGAAGCGCAGCCCGAGAACAACGTCATCCGGATCACCCTGGAAGCCCTGGGGGTGACGTTCTCGAAAAACGCGCGGTGTCGCGCCCTGCAATTGCCCGCGTGGAATGAAGCGCTGGGCCTGCCCCGCCCCTGGGACCAGCAATGGTCGCTGCGAATTCAGCAGATCCTGGCCTTCGAGACCGACCTCCTCGAATACGAGGATCTCTTCGACGGCTCTCATGTGGTGGAAGCGCGAACCCGTGAGCTCCGAGACGCGGCACGCGCGGAGCTGGAGAAGGTACTCGCGATGGGGGGCGCGGTGGCGGCAGTGGAAAACGCCTACATGAAGCAGCGGCTCGTCGCCTCTCACACCCAGCGAACACGAGCCATCGAGAGCGGTGAACTCTCGGTCGTCGGCGTCAACACCTACACCGAATGCGAGCCGTCCCCCCTGGCGAGCGGGGCAAAGATGACGCTCGAAGTCGACGAGTCGGCGGAGCGCGAGCAGATCGAGCGACTCGAAGCCTTCCGGAAGCGCCGCAACGCCGCCGAAGTCGATTCGGCGCTGCAGAACCTGAGGGATGTGGTCCAGGCCGGGGGCAATGTGATGCCTCCCTCGATACGCGCCGCGACATCGGGGGTCACCACCGGTGAGTGGGCTGACACCCTGCGCGGCCTCTTCGGCGAATACCGCGCGCCGACGGGGGTGATCGCCCATCGGGCCACTGGATCGGCTCCCGAGCTGCAAGAGGTCCGCGACCGCGTACACCAGCTCTCGGACGAGCTGGGTCGGCCGCTGAAAATACTGGTGGGCAAGCCCGGTCTCGATGGACACAGCAACGGGGCCGAGCAGATCGCGGTCAAAGCGCGGGACGTGGGAATGGAGGTG